>JAZQFS010000065.1:0-4473 GCA_045539625.1 Eubacteriales bacterium
TGAATTGAAGAAATACATAGATTATTACAACAATGAAAGAATTTCATTAAAACTAAAAGGAATGAGCCCAGTGCAATACCGAGCTCATTCACAAGTGATTTAATATTTAATTATTGTCTAAACTTTGGGGTTCACTTCAGAAATGTTACAGCTCATATTTTTGTATATGCGATTTTTACTTGACATTACAGGCTTCGAGAATAATCTTGTGAAGTTCTCTTTCATATTCGTATGAATACTTGTTTTGTACTTCACCGCGTATCATTTTGCCGAAATTTAAAAGCATTTCACGATAACGCTCGTAGTGTCTGAATGTTTTTGTCTGAATAGTGTTTTCGTTGAGGAAAGAGTATTCCACGGTAGTGGTATTGGCAAAAGTGGTGCTGTCTGTTGAACATTCAAGAGGGAAGATTTTTGCTGTTCCCTTTGTTCCGCACACATATAGACTTCTGTTACGCCAGCCGTCTGTTTCTGCACTGGATGTTTTCATAATTGAAACGCCTTTGTCGTATTTGAATGCCGCCATACCGAAGTCATAAACGCCCTGTTCTTCAACACAGGTTGATAATGGAATTATCTCATTTGGCTTTCCCTGAATACCGTAAACAAAGTCAATTATGTGACAGCCGAGGTAGTAAAGAATACCGCTTGGACAATGTGAATAAGCCTTGCGGAAATCAAGAGGATGAAAACAGTTCATCTGTGCTTCAATGCTGAAAATTTCACCTAAAGAGCCACTGTCGATAAGCTCCTTTACAAACATTACGGCAGGATTGAATCTGTACATGTAGCTTACGGAAAATATGGAGTTGTTTGCTTTTACAGTGTCAATGAGCCTGTCAAATTCTTTGTCATCAAATCCGCCGGGTTTGTCCATCTGAATGGGAAGCTTTTTTTCGGCAGCCATCAGAGCATACTTTGTGAGATTTTCTTCAGCACATTCTATTGTCACACCGTCAAGACCGGGATAATTCAGAATTTCTTCCACCGTCATCTGAGGAACACTGTGGTAAGCTTGCGACAAGGCAGAGCCTCGATTATCAACACCTGCAACGCCGACTACTTCAAAAACATCCGACAGACTGAGAAGCGTCTTGAAAATGTGTAAAGAATGGGGTGTAAATGCTGTTCCTATCTGTGCAACTTTTAATTTTCTCATACAGTTACCACCTTTCAGAAAACTTAATTCTTTGAAAAATAAGTGTCGAGATTTTGATTTATGATGTCAGATGAGAGTTTGTTCAGATAGGGAAGGACAGTATCTTTGTTTGCCATAAGTCTTTCACATTCATACTTCAATGCGTCTTTTATGGATAATAAATCATCTTTGGTAAGACCCGTAACATTAAGCACCTTTGAAACGTCAATACGTCTGTCAAGAAGTCTGTCATCATCAAGACCGAATAAATCGCCTCTTGTATTAAGAGTTCCTGTTTTAAGATATGTATCTTTGTCAGTCCATTCATATTCTGTTCCGAGATATTCTTTGTAATATTCAGCAATTTCACCCCATGTAACGTTTTCACCGCTGCTGATTGTAAAAGCTTCGCCCATGGCTTTTTCATTCATGACAAGACGAGAAATAAGCTTTCCCGTGTTACCTGACCAGCCATAGCCTGCATATACGTCTTTTCCTTCAATGGGTAAAAGCAACTTTTTGCCCTCAAGACTTCTTGGTATAAGAATGGGTGCAGGTGTTGTGATAAGAGAAAGACTCTTGTAATAGAAGGAAATTATGGGACGGATTATTGTGACTTTGTTCTTGTAAGGAGATGCGTTTATTACTTTTTCGCATCCGCATTTGTACATGGCATAGTTTTCTTCGTTCAGAAGAAAGCTGTCATTTGTAACATCTATCAACTGAGGAGAAGTTTCCTTTATGGGGTGCTCAAGGTCGGCATAAACACGATAGGAAGAAAGAAAAATAAGCTGATCGGTGTTCTGTGCAAGAAACTCCAACTTTTTGATGTAAGTTTCAGGGGCATAGTGTGAAAAATCGATGATGGTATCGTATTTATTGTTGGCGAAAAATTCTTTTAATACGTTGTCATCATAAGAGTTTGTTTTGAAGTAACGAACATTTTCATTGTCGCTTACAAGGTCTTCACGAGTGGTTACATCAACTTTGTATCCCAAAGATAAAAGTTCCTTTACGGTGTAAGAGCCGATTGAGCCTGTTCCGCAGAGAACAAGTACTTTTCCTTTCATAAATAAGCCTCCTTTAACTGTTTGACGACATTATACCATAATATACTCTAAAGTCAATACTTCTTATTAAATTTAACAGCTATTAGTTGAAATGATGTAAAAGTGTGGTATAATAATATAAATAAGAAATTTAAAGGAGAAAACAAATGCGAAAAACCAAAGTAATATGTACAATAGGACCTGCTTGTGACAACGAAGAAACATTGACAAAGATGTGCAAGGCAGGAATGAATGTGGCACGTCTTAACTTTTCACACGGCACACACGAGGATCACCTTGAGAAAATAAAGCTTATCAAGAAGGTGAGAGAAAAGCTTGACCTTCCAATTGCCATAATGCTTGACACAAAAGGCCCTGAATACAGAATAAAGACCTTTGAAAATAAAAAGATAACCCTTAATGACGGCGATACCTTCACCTTTACAACCGAAGAGGTTGTGGGCAACGAAAAAATAGTTTCCGTAAACTATGAGCATCTTATGGACGACCTGTCGATAGGGGATACGGTTACGGTAAATAACGGACTTGTTGTTTTTAAAGTAAATGAGATTGTCGGAGCAAATGTTGTGTGTACCGTTACCACAGGCGGCGAGCTTTCCGACAGAAAAAGCATGAGCTTTCCCAATAAGGTTATGAAGCACGCTTTCCTTAGCGAGCAGGATAAAAGCGACCTGCTTTTCGGCATTGAAAACGACGTTGATTTTGTTGCAGCCTCTTTTGTGTCAACAAGACAGGACGCCCAAGATATAAGAAGCTTTCTTGATAATAACGGCGGAAGCGATATTGACGTTATTGCAAAAATCGAAAACCGTTCGGGTGTTGATAATGTTGAAGAAATCTGTAAGGTTGCCGACGGCATAATGATTGCAAGAGGAGACCTTGGCGTTGAAATACCATTCGTTGAAGTACCTGCCGTTCAGAAGTACCTTATAGATAAGTGCAGACTTTTGGGTATCAGAGTAATAACCGCAACCGAAATGCTTGAAAGCATGATTCATAACCCAAGACCTACAAGAGCCGAGCTTTCCGACGTTGCAAATGCCGTGTATGACGGAACAAGCGCAATAATGCTGTCGGGAGAAACGGCATCGGGAAAATATCCCGTTGAGGCGGTACGGAATATGGTTGAAATTGCGGCATATACTGAAATGCACATCGACTATACCAAACGCTTCAGAACAACGGATTTTAAAATAAAGAATCAGCTTGATGCCGTGTCTCATTCCACCTGCTCAATGGCAATTGACCTTGAAGCAAAGTGTATAGTAGTAAACTCAATTAGCGGAAGAACGGCAAGAATGGTAAGCCGTTTCAGAAGCCCTGTGGATATTCTTGGCACTACAACCAGCGAAAAGGTCTGGAGAAAGCTTAACCTCAGCTGGGGCGTGACACCTGCTCTTTGCGAGGAATATAACTCAGCCGAGGTAATGTTCTATACTGCATTTAACAGAGCAAAGCAGATATATGACCTGAAAAAAGGCGATAATGTTGTGCTGACAGGCGGACAGATTAACGGAAAAAGCGGAAATACCAATGTAATAAAGGTTGAAACAGTGTAATGATAAAGTATAAGGCTGACAAAGGGAAAAGCTCTCGATGTCAGCCTTTGTAAATATTGATGGAAGAAAAAATCAGTATTATGACTAAAATGTAGTAAAAAGTCATTGACAAATTTGGAAATAGAGAGTAAAATCAAAGTATCTATATAAAAGGGAGAATTGTACAATGAAGAGACTATTTTGCATACTCTTATCGGCGTTGATGTGTGTAACATCAGTCCTTGCCGCACCTGTTCCTGCTCCTGTTGTTGAATCGGCAGGCGAAGCAGTTGAAGTGCAGACAGCCGAAACAAATGAAGAAGCACAGCTCAATCAGGAAACAGAGCCTGTAAAGACAATCTTTATTGAGTTTGAAAATGCCGTTGCCAATGGATACAATATTGGTAATATGACAAATCTTTCAAAAGAAAACGGTGTTCTGTCTTTTGAAGCCCAAAATATGGATCCAAGAGTAACAATTCCCGTAAATTTCAACGCAGATGATTACGAAAGCGTCAAGGTTCGTATGAAATGGGATGGTATTGTAAGAGAAAACAGCACTCCTTCATTGCAGCTTTTCTACGTAGGCTACGATAAAGACGGCAACTATATAAAAATGCAGGAAAATTATTCCTTAAAGGTGTATCCCGGACTGTCATCAGACGGGAAATATAAAGTTATTACACTTCCTTTAACTAAGTCAAATCTTAAAGGAATGAAGATTACA
>JAZQFS010000066.1:0-4888 GCA_045539625.1 Eubacteriales bacterium
GCGATTTCAGTGCGGATTGCTCCGGTTATGTTATAAGATACAGAAATATCACTCTGAGAAACGTAACCTGTAACGGCGAGTATAAGCTGCCGATTAAAATTTCTTCTCAGCATCTTGCAGAACTGTCGGGTGTGACTGTAGAAAACTGTAATATGGGAAAATATTTGCTAAATAAGTAATTTTTTTATAAAAAACTCTTGACAAATCCGTTTGTTGGCAGTATAATATATTTGTACTTTGGAGGTGTTGTGGAATGAAAAAATATATTGTACCCGAAATTGAATTAGTTGCTCTTACATCATCTGATATTCTTAATGATAGTGATACTATTATTGATATCAAAAATCTTTACGAAGTGGAAGCTAGTCTTACTTCCGAATTTACCGGAGAGCGCATCGAAGTGTAATTCAATTGAGAATCTATAAAAAAGAGGGATGCAGTGCATCCCTTAAGGCGTTTCTATTTATATAACTTAATTGAGTTAAAACGAAAAGCAGGATTGATACCTGCTTTTTTTGTTTAAATGAAGCTTGCGAATAAAGGAGCTGCAATTACGGTAAGTATTCCCGAGACTGCAATTGAAAGACCGCCCATAGCACCTTCCGTTTCTCCGTACTCAAAAGCCTTTGATGTGCCGATGGCATGAGCAGAAGTACCTAGAGCAATACCTTTGGCAACAGAATTGCTGATTCTGAAAATTCTGAATACTATGGGAGCTATAATTCCTCCCAGCACACCTGTAATTACAATAACAGGTGCTGTGATTGACGGGATACCTCCAAGCTTTTCTGAAAGACCTACACCAATTGCTGTTGTAATGGACTTTGGAAGCAAGGTCACATACTCTTGGTGTGTAAGACGGAAAAACAGTGAAACTGCAAAAACCGTTATACAGCTTGTTATAATACCCGAAACAATACCTGCGGTAATTGCCGCAAAGTTCTTTTTGAGAAGCTGAAGCTTTTCGTACAGCGGTACTGCAAGACAAACTGTAACGGGTGTCAGCAGATTGTGTAAGAATTTTGTGCTTGCTTGATACTTAACATACGGAATGTCAAGCAAGATAAGAACAATAATTGTTATTCCAACAGAAATTAAAAGAGGACTTATAAGGGCAATTTTGGTTTTTCTCTTTAAATAGTCGCCGAGAAAGTAGGTGAATAAGCTTATTACTGCACCGAAATAGGCACTGTTTACAAGAAACTCCGTCATTTTTCCATCCTCCTTTTTTTCTCTGTCTTTTGCATAATCTTCTGAGTAACAATTCCCGATACTGCCATTACGCAGGCAGTGCCTATGGTAACGGATATGAGTATCTGCGGCAGAATTGATGTCAGCGTTTTGTACGAGTCCATAATACCCACTGTTACGGGAATGAACATAATCGGCATTATTTCAATAAGAAAATCGGACGCCGCTTTAACATGATGTACCTTCAAAACGCCTGTGCATAATAAAATCAGCATCAGAATAAGTCCGTATATGCTTGCAGGAATGGGCAGGGGAACGAAAAAGCTGAGAAGCTCGCCGATTAATGACAGCAGAATTATAATCGAGAACTGAAATACGTATTTCAATTTAATACCTCCTATTGTTTTACCGTATTATTATATTGCCAAAACTCGGGTTTGTCAATACATTAACAAAGAATTACCGTAAATACTGTGATAATGTATAAAAATATCTTGACTTTTAAAAGTGAATGTGATACAATATAATAAATTAAAAAATAACACACAGATTGGGGGCAATCATAAATGAAGCGTATTACAACTCTCGAAACACGTAACCTTTGCGAAAGCGCAAAGAACGGCGGTTGCGGCGAATGCCAGACTTCCTGCCAGTCCGCTTGTAAGACAAGCTGCGGTATCGCAAACCAGAAGTGCGAAAACAAGGAAAGCAAGTAATTGTTTTGCTAAGCTGAATTTAATGCCGCCGAAAAGCGGCATTTTTCATTGTAGTTGGGAGAAACAAAAAATGATTCATCAGTATAAATTAAACGGCTATAATATAGTGCTTGATACCTGCTCAGGCTCAATTCATGCAGTTGACGAGGTGGCATACGATATTATAGGAATGTTCTCTGAGCATGATGAGGAAACGATTGTTAAGACAATATCCGAAAAATATGCAGACAGAGAAGATGTGACAGAAGAAGAAATCCGCCTTTGCATTGAAGATGTCAAGACGCTTATAGAGCAAAAACGCCTTTTTGCACCTGATACCTTCGAGCCTGTTGCGGGCACATTCAAGGAAAGAAGCGGCGATGTTGTAAAAGCGCTTTGTATACATATTGCCCATACCTGTAACCTTAATTGCTCCTATTGCTTTGCAAGTCAGGGTAAGTATCATGGCGACAGAGCTGTTATGAGCTTTGAAGTAGGTAAGCAGGCATTTGATTTTCTTGTAGCCAATTCAGGTACAAGACGAAACCTTGAGGTTGACTTTTTCGGCGGTGAGCCTCTTATGAACTGGGATGTTGTAAAACAGCTTGTTCAGTACGCAAGAAGTATTGAAAAACAACATAATAAAAACTTCCGCTTTACTCTTACAACCAACGGAATGCTTATTGACGATGATGTAATCGAATTTGCCAATAAGGAAATGAGCAATGTTGTTCTCAGCCTTGACGGACGAAAAGAAATCCATGATGCAAAGCGTGTGGATTATAACGGTAAGGGCAGCTGGGAAAGAATTGTGCCAAAATTCCAACAGCTTGTCAAGGCAAGAGGCGGTAAGGATTACTATATGCGCGGTACGTTTACCCATGCAAACCCAGATTTTCTTGAAGATATAAAGGTAATGCTTGACCTTGGCTTTAATGAGCTTAGTATGGAGCCTGTTGTATGTGCTCCGGGGGATGAGGCGGCACTTACAGAGGACGATAAGAAAATTGTAATGCAGCAGTATGAAGACCTTGCAAAGCTTATGTTAGAGCGTAAAAAAGAGGGCAAACCCTTTACCTTCTATCACTATATGATTGACCTTACAGGCGGTCCTTGTATCTACAAACGAATCTCAGGCTGTGGCTCGGGAACAGAGTATATGGCAGTTACTCCTTGGGGCGACCTTTATCCCTGCCACCAGTTTGTAGGCGAAGAAAAATTCAAGCTGGGCGACGTGTGGAACGGCGTTACCAATAAGGAAACACGTGAGGATTTTGCAAGCTGTAACGTATATTCCCGTGAAGAATGTAAGACCTGCTGGGCAAGACTCTATTGTAGCGGCGGCTGTGCGGCTAATGCTTACCATGCGACAGGCTCTGTAAGAGGTGTGTATAAGGATGGCTGTGACCTTTTCAAAAAGCGTGTTGAGTGCGCTATTATGATGAAGGTTGCAGAGGAAACTTCTGATGAGTAAGATTTCAACGCCCGTATGGGACTTTGTGATGCAGTATAAAGCACAAAACACCGTCCGCCTTCATATGCCGGGGCATAAAGGAAAAAACGTCCTTGGTCTTGAAGGACTTGACATAACCGAAATTGGCGGTGCCGACAGCCTTTATGAGGCAGACGGAATAATTGCACAAAGCGAAAAGAATTTGTCAACGATATTCGGAACAAAGGCTTCCTTCTACAGTACAGAAGGCTCATCTCTTTGTATACGTGCCATGCTGTATACGGCATTAAAAAACGGAAAAGAGCAGGGCAGAACAAAAATCGTTGCTGCAAGAAATGTGCATAAGACTTTTGTTTATGCTATGGCAATGCTGGATTTTGAAGCTGTTTGGCTGCTTGGTGAGGGCAGTAATTTGTATTCCTGCAAAATAAGCCCGAATGATGTTGAAAAAGCGTTGTCGCAAAATCCGTGTGCTGCGGCAGTATATCTTACAAGCCCTGATTATCTTGGCAATGTTCTTGATATAAAAGCCATATCCGAGGTTTGCAGAAAATATGATGTACCGCTTATAGTTGATAATGCTCACGGTGCTTACCTTAAGTTTTTACCGCAGTCAAAGCACCCAATGGATTTGGGAGCAGATATGTGCTGTGATTCGGCACATAAAACACTTCCCACTCTTACGGGCGGAGCGTATTTGCATGTGTCAAAGAACAGTAAATACGGTTTTGAGGAGCATATAAAAAATGCACTTGCACTTTTTGCTTCAACAAGTCCTTCTTATCTTATCTTAGCCTCTCTTGATAAGGCAAATGAAGCCTTGTGCGGCTCTTTTGCAAAAGACGTGCAAGAGATGACACTCCTTGTGAAAACGGCAAAATCTGCCCTTAAAACGACTGATTATGCGGTCTGCGGTGATGAAGAGCTGAAAATCACGCTGCAAACTAAGAAAAAAGGCTATTACGGTAATGAAATTGCACAAATACTAATTGCAAACGGTGTTGTTCCCGAAGCTTACGATAAGGATTATGCGGTACTTATGGTGTCACCGTCAAATACAGCCGATGACATTGAAAAGCTTGTAGATGTGCTCCTGTCCATACCGACAAAGCAACCTATCAACGAAGCAATTCCCGATATTCCTGCACCGGTGTGCTCAATGCCGCCAAGACAGGCTGTTATGAGTATGAGCGAAAAGCTTGATGTTCGGCAGTGTGAGGGAAGAATACTTGCCTTGCCAAGTGTTTCTTGTCCTCCTGCAATACCCATTGCCGTGTGCGGCGAAAAGCTTGAAAAAGAGCACCTTGCCGTGTTTGAGTATTATGGAGTAAAGTATATTGACGTTGTAAAAGACCGAGGTTTTTAAAAAACCTCGGTCTTTTTGTTAGTGCCTTTAGGCAGGTACGCCCAAAGAGCGTATCAAAGAACCACCCGCTATGCGGGTGCGCATCGAAGGTTATACCAAAAAATTCTCCCACATGGTACAATAAGGTGTTCAAGTCTTAGAGTACAACGAAAGGAGAATTTTATGGCTAATAGCACAAATAGT
>JAZQFS010000067.1:0-15336 GCA_045539625.1 Eubacteriales bacterium
CATGGTAGCTCATTCGGTGTTCTCGCATATCCATTATAACACGGATTTTGAATTCTGGCGAGTAGTTTTTGTTTTTTCTTCCTGTTTTGACCATAAAAAATATGCACCTCCAAAAGTGTCTAACTTTTGGGGTGCATATCATAAACTCACAGCCTTAAAATATGTTGAAATTCCGGTTATGCAAGAACAACCTTGTGGTAATCCTTCTTGCCCTTTTTGATAATAACCTCTTCCTTGAAGAAGTCTTTGTCATAAGCCGCCGCAAAATCGGTAACCTTTGCATCGTTTACCGAAACGCCGCCCTGCTTGATAAGACGCTTAGCTTCGCTGTTGGAGGGACAAAGCTCACACTTAACAAGAAGATTTGAAAGTGTAACCTTGCCGTCTATGAAATCTTCATCGGAAAGGGAAGTGGTGGGCATATTTTCACTGACACCGCCTGCTACAAACAGCGCACGTGCTGCTTCAAGTGCCGCAGTTGCTTCCGCTTCGCCGTGAACAAGAGCTGTAAGCTCAAATGCCAGCTTTTCCTTTGCCTTGTTGATTTCACTGCCTTCAAGAGTTTCGTACTGTGCAATTTCTTCAAGTGAGAGGAATGTAAGCATCTTCATACACTTGATAACATCGGCATCGTCAACGTTTCTCCAGTACTGGAAGAATTCATAAGGTGTTGTCTTTTTGGGATCGAGCCATACTGCACCGTTGGCGGTTTTGCCCATCTTCTTGCCTTCGCTGTTGAGAAGAAGAGTGATGGTCATAGCGTATGCGTCCTTGCCAAGCTTCTTTCTGATAAGCTCAGTACCGCCAAGCATGTTGCCCCACTGGTCGTCGCCGCCAAACTGCATGTTACAGCCGTAGTTCTGATAGAGATAATAGAAGTCGTAAGACTGCATAATCATATAGTTGAATTCGAGGAAGGAAAGTCCCTTTTCCATTCTCTGCTTGTAGCACTCGGCTCTGAGCATATTGTTAACCGAGAAGCAAGCACCAACCTCACGTAAAAGCTCTACATAATTAAGCTTAAGTAACCAGTCGGCATTGTTTACCATCATAGCCTTGCCTTCTCCGAACTCAATAAACTTCGACATCTGCTCCTTGAAGCAGTCGCAGTTGTGCTGAATCTGCTCAGCTGTGAGCATGGAACGCATATCTGTTCTTCCCGAAGGGTCGCCCACATGACCTGTACCGCCGCCGATAAGGGCAACAGGGCGGTTGCCTGCCATCTGAAGTCTCTTCATAAGGCAGAGAGCCATAAAGTGACCTACGTGTAATGAATCGGCTGTGGGGTCAAATCCGATGTAGAAAACAGCCTTGCCGTTGTTGATAAGCTCCTTGATTTCTGCTTCGTCCGTTACCTGTGCGATAAGACCGCGGGCAACGAGTTCTTCGTAAATCTGCATTTTAAAAAATCCTCCAAAAAAATATAAAATCCTCTGCCTTTACGGCAGAGGACGAATTTAACGTGTTACCACCTCTGTTTGCTGTATCCTTGCGAATGACAGCCTCGGCGGGTGAAAATCACCCATGAACTGTAACGTGTTCCCACGCCGCAGCCTACTTTGTGGAAATTTCGGTGCGGAGCTGATGCGGTGTATTCACAAAACGGGCATCTGACCTTTCACCAACCGGTCTCTCTCTGAAAATGCTTATCTTTCGTTACTTTTCCGCTTTTAACGCCTTTAATCTACGTCATTGTAACACATTTTAATTCAATTGTCAAGCATAATTTGTCAACTGTTGCTGTTTCTCTTAAAAATAAACCTGTAAATGGGGTAGAGAAGCTTTTTGACAATATGAAGTGTTCTTTTGAAAAGACGCTTAAATGCCAAACTTAATAATCTGCTTCTGCTTTGTATAGCCTTGCGGGAAAGACACCTGCCGTCTGCTTTTCTGACTTGGCTGACCAAGGCAATTATCTGATCCTTGTCAATGCCGTCCTCAAAAGCAAACTGATTGTCCCCGCACATAGTATACTGCCCGTTTTTGATTTTCATTATACGGTGAGCAACATACATTCCCGATTTCCTTTTGTAGAGAACAATGTCATTTTTTTCAATATTATGTGCTTCCACAAGAACAATTTTGTCGCAAATAGGCTTAATTGTAGGGAGCATACTTACACCCTTGGGCGTGAGAATGAACTGACCGCCGTCACGAATTGCTTCACGTATAAGCGGCTCTAACGATGCCATATCCTTTTCGTTTGACATGACGGCACTCCTTTCACAAAATAGTCGAGCTTCAGTTTTTCATACCCTCATAAGCTACTTTTGCAGCTTCAATATCCATGTTGCAGCCTAAGGCGTAAAATTTTACGTTGTCGCAGATGAGAGACAGCATTTTAAAGAAATTGTCCGATTGTGCCTTTGTTTCGGGAAGAAGAAGCTGGGTGAAAATTCTTCTGAGAGCATCGTTCTTGTCCATTGGCTTTATAACGTTTACATCGCTTCTTGATAAAAAGCAAATCGCCTCAAGGGGGGCTTTTGTGTTGATGTTGTAGTTTTCCTTGCCGCACCAGGGGGTGCCGTAAACGTAAAGCTTGCCGTCAATGTATCTGATAAGAGGCTTGTCGCCGTTTATGATTCTTGCTTTGTCGGGAAAAGCATCAAGCCAAAGCCTACAGTGAGTGCTTTTGCCTGTGCCGCTGGGTGCTGTAAAGGCGTATGCCTTGCCGTCCATCTCGATAACCGATGCGTGGAATATGATGCCCTCGTAATCAAGTATTTTTCTGGCTATCTGACGGTAAACGGAAAGAGACTCAAGATAGGGTGTAGGGTAGTGCTCTTCGTCAAGCACCTGCCTGTCCTTCTCAACGTCCTCCTTTATGGGAGCAACTGCAAAGTCGGCTTTTATGCTCTGATCCTGTGCAAGATAGTTTCTGCATAAATAGTCAAGATATTTGTGGCTGTACTGAATGTCGATATTTAAGTCTGCGATGGTGTAAATTGCCATATTGCACCTCTGATAGTTAATATAAGCTTATTATACAACAAAAAAGCTTGTGTGTCAATAAAAAGGTGGTTCTTAGATTTCAAACTGTTAGCTATAATTATAAAATAACACCTGCCGTTAAATTGGCAAGTGTTTTAATGCGATGATTTAACTATCAACTGATTAAATAATATTACAAAGATATTACTGCCGTGCAGTTGTCGCACCTCAATCGGGTTTTCCATACACTCCACCGTATATGCCATTAGACATACGGTGGTTCAACTTAAAAGTAAAATATTTGCTACCTTTAGGCAGTAATCGAAAATTGGAGCCGTCTCAAAACAAAAACTCAGTCAGCCTCCGTTATCTTATTTGCTATTATCTTTTTGTTTTAGTTAACTATTATCGCCGGATTCATACCTCCTTATCTCCTGGTCTTTGTACACACGCAAATACCCTTGTGATTTCCAAACCTTCAATGTCATTTCCGCTTCAAGTCTGAATATACCAGCCTCTTTTTTCTCGCTGTTTGCATGTAGCACTTTTACTGATTCATCAACATTTTCGTTTAATGCAAGAAACCATCCCGCGGCTCTATTACTCACAACAACATTTTCCTTGTACAACAATTCTTTTAAACATTCCATCGCAAACGCTCTGTTTTTTTCAAAATACTTGAAGATTTTTACCAATTTCTGCTGCTCTCTATTTCCTGTTTTATAATCACCTGTTTCATCGCTTTGATATAATATATCACAACTCACTTCAAATTGATGTAAAACATCTTCTTTAGAATATTTTTTCATTCGATCACCCCGTAATCTTTTAGTATTTTTATTCCATATTCATATTGAACTTCATAACTTTGTCCAGCAAGCCATTTTAAATACCTATGTTTAAAAATCTATAGTTTGTATTGCATCTTTTTTGATAATTATACCACTATATTACCTCACTGTCAACAAAAAAAGGATGTGCCAAAGACACATCCTTAATCTGAAATGTATAATTACTTGTCGCCGTAAGTACCGTCAAGGTTTGCAACAACTTCAACAGTGTGCTTTTCGTACTTGGAATTCTTAATCTTTTCCTGAAGCATTTCGTAGAACAGGTCTCCGTCAACGGGAACGTCAACCTTCTTGCCCAGCCAGCTGGAAAGGAAGATAGCATTTGAAATTCTCAGACCGTTGATGCCTTCTTCACCGGGAGCCATAAGCTTTTCACCCTTAAGAATAGCATTTGTAAAGTTCTGGGTAATACCTCTGTGCTGAGGCTTTGTTGTGTCGAATTCGGAGTAGTCAACTTCGATTTCTTCCTTTTCGGGACCCCTGAAGCCTTCCTTGCACTCAAAGCACCATTCTCTTTCGGGCTGTGCAAGCTTTGTGAATTTCATGCTGTTGCCTTCAATAACAAGTTTACCCTTGTCGCCTGATATTTCAAGTCTGTTGGTACCGGGGTATTCACCTGTTGTAGTGATGAATACACCTGTTGCACCGTTAGCATATTCTGCATATACGGTAACGTCGTCCTCAACCTCAATATTGTGATATTTGCCCTCATTGCAGGTTGCGGAAATCTTGGTAGGCATACCGAAAATCCACTGCCAAAGGTCAAGCTGGTGAGGACACTGGTTGAGGATTACACCGCCGCCTTCGCCGCTCCATGTAGCTCTCCAGTCACCGCTGTCGTAGTAAGACTGAGTTCTGTACCAGTTTGTGATAATCCAAACACATCTCTTAAGCTCGCCAAGCTCGCCCTTCTGAACCATATCTCTTGCCTTCTTGTACATAGGATTGGTTCTCTGGTTGAACATAAGACCGAATAATTTGTCGCTCTTGGAAGCAACCTTGATAAGCTCTTCAGCCTGCTTTGTGTAAACACCGATAGGCTTTTCGCTGATTACGTTGATGCCTGCGTTGAGAACATCAATACAGATCGGGGGATGATAGTAGTGGGGAACAGCAACGATGATTGCATCGCAAAGACCGCTTGCAAGCAGCTCCTTGTAGTCATAGAAGAACTTAACGTCTTCGGGAAGGTTTTCCTTTGCCCACTTTTCTCTGCTCTCCTTGACGTCGCAGACAGCAGTAAGAACTGCACCTTCGATTTCGCCTTTCTTGAGGTAGTCAGCGTGTCCTGAACCCATATTACCAAGACCGATGATACCAAAACGTACTTTTTCCATAATAAAACTTCCTTTCATATGGTTGTATACTTAAATTATATTTTTCAAAAAATCAAGCAATCCCGCTGGAGAGTGCCGCACCGATAACAGTTGCAAATTCTGCATTTTTGGGAATTACAAAGTTCAAATCAAACATTGTGCAGAAAATCTCGGCAACAGACGGTGCTTGGGGAAGACGGGTAAGATTTCCCGTAAGAATAACGTCCTTTACGCCCTTGCTTCTTGCCGCAAATACAGCAAGCATACCCACAGATTCAAAAACCATGTTGATAATACCAAGCGCAAGGTCGCCTTTTGTAGCCATGTCGCTGACTTTACCGAAGTTCGCCGCCGTCATATATGAAGCAAGACCGATATCCTTCTTGGTAATGTCACGGACTCTCAGGTCGATGTTCTCGATGTCGCCTTCTGAGGCAACTTCCATAAGAATGTCGATGTCGGAAATGCCCAGCATCTTTTTAGACAGTCCCATCAATGTACCGCCGCCTACACCCGTACCGCCCATATAGTCAACGGGCTTTCCGTTTTCGGCATATACAATGGAAGTACCTGTGCCCATGCTTACAATAATAGCCTTGTCGTATCCCGAAAGATAAAGACCGCCCTTGCCCACACAGGCAAATTCCGATGCATGGTCTGTTTCAATACCGTAAAGACTGTCGCCTAAGAAGGTTGAGCCCACGCCTGTTATCATGACCTTGTCAATTTCCGATAGTGAGATACCGTTGGTGTCGGTGAATTTACCGAAAGCACCGTAAACAGAAGCTAACTGGTCACTTGCCTTGACAAGCAGGGGATGAATCATCTCTTTGCCGTTAAAGCCTACTATTTTTGTTGTGCTTCCGCCAACGTCTATACCTATAATTTTGCCCATCTGCATAACTCCGTTCAAATCAGCTCAAAAACGCTGATTTCACATAATTAGGTAATCTAATTGTAGCACAGTTTTTTTCATAAATCAAGCACTATTGTAAAATTGCGGTCAAAAATGATATAAAACGTTCAATTTTTATGTTATGAAAAAAATACGGGTAAAAATTTTAAAATGTGCGAAGAGAAAACGAGAGAAATAAAGAGAAATACGTCAAAAATTAAAGATATAAAAGTTAATTTTCAAAAATGCGAAAAAAGGTGTTGACAAAAGAAAAAAAAGTGATATAATGATTAAGGTCAAAAAAATGATAACAAAAACGGAGGATTTATATTATGTCTACATTTATGGCAAAAGCTAATGAAGTAGAGCGTAAGTGGTACGTTATCGATGCGGCTAATAAGCCTCTCGGTAAGACTGCAGTAAAGGTTGCAGATATTCTTCGCGGTAAGCACAGACCTGAGTTCACACCTCATGTTGACTGCGGCGAATTCGTAATCGTAATCAACGCTTCTAAGGCAATTCTTACAGGCACAAAGCTCGACGACAAGTTCTATCGCCATCATTCCGGCTGGATCGGCGGTCTTAAGGAAGTAAGCTACAGAGAGCTTATGGAAAAGAACCCCGAAATGGCAATGACCCTTGCAGTTAAGGGCATGCTTCCCAAGAACACAATCGGCGCAAAGAGCCTCACAAGACTCAAGGTATATGCAGGCAGCGAACACAACAATGCTGCTCAGCAGCCCATCGTTCTTGACTAAGAGTGAAAGGAGTAATGACAATGTATACAAGTGCAAAACCTTATTTCTACGGGACAGGTAGAAGAAAGAGCTCCGTAGCTCGCGTACGTCTTGTAGCAGGTACAGGCGTAATCACAATCAACGGCAGAGACATCGACGATTATTTCGGTCTCGAAACACTTAAGCTCATCGTTCGTCAGCCTTTCGGCGTTACAAAGACAGAAGGTACATTCGATATCATCTGTACAGTAACAGGCGGCGGTGTTGCAGGTCAGGCAGGCGCTATCCGTCACGGTGTAGCAAGAGCACTTCTTCAGGCTGATCCTGAAAACAGAGCTGCTCTTAAGAAGGCTGGCTTCTTAACACGTGACCCCAGAATGAAGGAAAGAAAGAAGTACGGCTTAAAGGCTGCTCGTCGCGCTCCTCAGTTCTCAAAGAGATAATTATTCCCGAATGGGAGTTATCAAAAAACCTCGAAAACAAAGCGTTTTCGAGGTTTTCTTTTTGTCTTGAAATGCGGTTTGGTGCAAATTTGGTGCAAATCGTTTTTGAAATTTCAGAAATAAATGTATACTGTCATTTTTCTTTGCTGTTTTTTGTAAGGTTAGGTACATTATAACCCTTTTTCTTTTCAATGTCAAGCAATGCTATTGTCATATCTCTGCTGAACCCACACTTGAACGCTCTGCGGATAATCTGGTCAAATTTTCTTTGGCTGTTTTCACTTATTGAATATCCGTTATAGTCAAGGAGCATTTCTAAATGCTCCAACGACAAACCTAAAAGGAATCCGAGATTTACGAACATCTTTTTTGTGAAGTCCTTTTCGCACTTATCGTTACTGCAAAAATAGCTATACACAGATTTTGTTATATCGTACTGTTTAAGACCGTTTGTGTAATTAGTTCTTTTCTTTTTCAATTCCATATGAACATAAGATTTAGGTTGCTGAGCAAGAGTTTCTAACTCATTGTACGACGAAGCAAGTACTTTATTAACACCCTTGTCTCTAAATCTAACGTATCTAATAATTCTAATTTCTGAGAAACGCCAGTTAACCAGATATTTTTTCAGAGCATCTTTGTACTTTTCTCCTTCAAATATCTTAACTATTTCATCAAACACATTTCCTATTAGAGAATCTATTTCGCCTAGTGTCGCATCTTTATGGATAGTGATATTCTCTAAATCCTTACAAGTTGCTATGGGACATATATGTTCTCCAGCATCAAGTTTTGTTACAAGTACAGCGTTGTCCTTAACTGTTGTATAAAACAATGCTTGGTAGAACACCACATTGCACGCACTTTTACCACTTTTATTGCTATAGAAAGCCTCGTACTTGTTGTAATGCTTTTCCCAAGCATCACAAAAGATTTGAAGCTTTTCGTAGTACTCGCTGTCGGTGTCAAAGTTTTCTCTTTTGACTTGGTTTCTACAAGCATCCAACCAATCAGCCAACTCAAATAAATTCATGTTTGAAATGTTCTTTTCAAACAATGTTAAATCTAATTCCATTTATTCCACCACCATATAAAAACCGCCAGAATGTAGATAAATACACTCTGGCGGTCGTTTTTATTCCAACCATTTTTATTTTACACCTGCCTTACGGCAGGGATAAACCTTTTTTATTCCATCCATTCTACTTCCTGCCCCTGTCTGTTCTTTGAGAGTACAGATATGAGAGGTGTGAAATAATTCTCACAATACATTATAGTTCGGAATAAGCCAGAATATAACAAATATTAGAATAATTCTTTCAAAGGTCTCCAGTTTTCATTTTGCATATTGTCGGTATATTCGGTATTGTTGATATAGAGCTTGTCATTCTTATCTCTGACGAATCCCCATTTCAAGTCCTTTTTCTCCGCATACTCTTTGAAAGAAGCAAACTTGTTCTCAACTTGTATGTCGATATTCTTGCTCTTTCCTCCGCTTTCTCCACCTTTAGTTTCGATTATCCAAACATCACCGTTTGTTTTCTTAACGATGTAGTCAGGATAGAAAAGCCATTGCTTTTGTAGAGAATCAATATACACAACTGAAAAATACTGCTGACCTGTATCACCGTTCTTATAAACCCATTCAATGTCTGTTTGCTGTTCGCAATAGCGTTCAAACAACCTTTCCGACTTTGAGCGGATTCCCTCGACAATCATAGCAGACGAGTAATCTTTATACGCACTTGACAGCATTTCTTCAACATCTGTTTCTGTTGGGTCATAGCGGTAAAGCTCTTGTTCGGGGATAGTGAAAGGCATTGTCTTTGGTTCTAAGAATCCTGTCTGCACCGCGAGACTTGCAGTAGCTTCTCTAAAATCCACTTTGAGAGTATGCTCATTGTTGATAACAAAAGCATAGTACTGTGGTGTTGTGAGAGATAACAGCTTGTGCGGTACAAGTACATTCTTTCTGAAAAGTCGTTCCAGAATGACTTTTGTCTTCTGCGTTGTCATACCGATAGTTGTCTTTATGACATCGACAGAGTGAAGAAGTTCAATACCGTGTGTATGTGTATTGACAGTACGTGAAGTTTGTCTGTATGTACCAGAGTTCTCGTCAAGAACGGAATCTGTTTTTACGAACTTACCCTCACGCATATAACCTATAATCTCATCGTTGAAAACATATCCTGCTCCCTCAAGGCGAAGCTTGTTATCTTCTTTGTTCCCTGTGAGTTTGTATTTATCAACAAGATATTTATATACGACAAGGAAAGTCTCACGCTCTCCCAAACCGTCAAGGTCTTTGTTTCGCAGTTGCTTTTGTAGAGTAAAGGTCTTGCACTTGTCTTTGAGGAACACACGCTTTGTTTCGTATGCTTCGCTCATAGCTGCTTTTATACCCTCTTTGTACTTTTCGTCAAAGGTGTATAAATAGCAAAAGTCAAGAACATCAACGTCATAGTGCTTTGCCTCTGGCATACGGCGGATTCTTCCGATAGTCTGAATCTCAAAGTCCTCTGACATATTCTCACGGAGCTTAACAAGTATTTTTGCTCTGGGACAATCCCAACCTGTTGCAATAGCCTGTTTCATAAGCAGGAATACGGGAGTTGCCGACAATTCGGTAATTCCCTCAAGATTTTTCTTTTCCTGTGTGTCGCTCATCCACTTTGCAACCATACCGTTGGTATAGGTATACCCCATATCGGAGAGCTTGTTTTCAACTGCTTCAATCAGCTTGTCCGAAGAATTGGGGAACTGAATGATAACGAGAGGTCTGATTGACTTTGCCTTTCCGTCCTGTTCGGAATAAGCCTTTGCAATCTGCTTTCTCTTGACATCTGCAATTTCAAGCAAATATCCGTGTTCGCTTTCAAAATCACCGCTATAATCAACATCTTCGTTGATATAGAGTGCTTTTGTTATAAGTCCAGAAGAAATAACGTCCATTTCGTCAATCTCATAGAACTCATAAAGCTTGTTCTCTTTTGCTGTTGCTGAAACACGAATTATGTTCTTTGCGGAGAATGCACTTATAATGTCATTCGCCTTTTTGGTATCGTTTGAATGTTCCTCATCAATAATAATTATATATTCAATATTCTTTCGGTGTCCCTCTGAAATGCGGTCAAAGAGGTTTTTCTTTTCTGTGTCGCTTATTGCTTTGTTTCCTTTTTTGGTAACAAGCTCCCAGTTTATAAAGGTTGTACTTCCTGCTTCAAATCCAGAAAGTAGAGCATCGTGCATATTCTTTGTGGTTTTGCTCGGGAGAAGATTTATCATCTTCTGTCGGCTCTGTTCTTCCAAATCGCCCTTACCTGGACACAGCCAGATAAATGCGGTGTTGGAATTGACGGAGTTCAGATACTTATCAACAAAGTCAATAAGAATTATCGTCTTTCCTGCACCTGTGGGAGCTTTGACGGTAATTGTCTGCTTACTGTCCTTTTTTGATACGGTGTCAATGAGGTAGAGAGAACAAGCCTCTTGAAAATCAAATAGTCCGCTTGGTAAGTTAATCATCTTTCTCCCACCTCCAGAAGTTCGGATTCAAAGTAATAGTCGGGAATAACAAAGACGGCTATTCCGTTATCAGACAGTTTTTTCTGCTGTTCAGCCGTAAGAAGTACGGATGTTGAAACATAGATAGCTTTGCACTTTGCAAGGCTTTCATCGTTTGCTATGAAGTTATCAGCCTGCTCGTCAGACATAAGCAGAACGTAGTTTGTGCCGTCAAGCTTGACAGCATATTCAAGCTGTACCATTTCTGCAATGTGCTTAAGTAATTCTCCCTCGATGTTGTAATCGGGGTCTGGTGAAGTCTTATCAATATAATCGGTTTTGTAGTATTTGAGATTTGCGGGGATTCCCTCTGAATAGTCAGTTCCGTCAAGCCTCTTTCCAGAAATAACCGTTTTGATGCGATTGTATGTAACTTCTTCGCAGATGTTATTTTCGTTGTTTGTGCAGAGAATGAATTTACGAGTTCCATCATCAATTTGATTGAGTTCCATAACAACTTGACCAGTAGTGCCAGAACCAGCAAAGAAGTCAAGCACGATAGAATCTTCTTTAACAATACGACTAAGAATAGCAGTAATTAATTCCACAGGCTTAGGATAAGAGAACCCCTTAGCCCCAAAAATATCTTTTATCTGATTGCTGCCCTTAGTAGTATAGAACTGTTTATCAGTCCAAATAGTCTGAATACCTTCACCAGCAGTCTTATATGTTTTTAGGTCGATAGTAGGAATATCATCTCTATCAGAAATACGATAAGACTCAAATTCACTACTTTCAATCTTCTTAATTACACCAGCAGAAAGATATTGAACAGTGTATTTGTTTTTAGATTTACTCCCCTTCATCGGAACGACTTTAATATATCCCTTTTGCCAGTCACTTAACAGACGAGAAGGGATAAGTCTCCAAACACAAGGGTCACCTTTTGCCGTTACAGGCCATACAGCAACAGTTCCTTCTGGTGCTTCATCATAATCAAAAATAAAGTCGCCGAGTTCTCCTGTATAGCTACCGTCATTGACCCTTTCGGTTAGGGATTTACCTACACCAACTAATACACCATCATTATTGATATAAATAGGGTAAGCCTGGTTAGGTCTTTGGATTTGATTAAATGTAGCTAGGTTCATACCATGATAGGCAGAACTATATTCAGCCATAGCATTTTCGGATGCATTAGGAGCAAAATTGCTAGGAGTAATAAAAACGATATACTCATGAGTGACATTAAAGCCACCGTTAGGCTTGCCACCAGAAGTTTGAACAGTAACACAAGTGACCTGTCTATTATCAAATAATTCCTGGCAGAGCAGCATAAGGTTATGGACTTCCTGATAGCCAATGCTAATAGCAATAACACCATCTTCGGTCAGAAGGTTTCTGGCAATCAAAAGTCTTTCACTAATAAATGATAACCACTTACTATGCTTAAAGCCATCCAGGTTATCAATAAAAGCATCATCATAAAAGAAGTCTTTATTACCTGTGTTGTAAGGCGGGTCTATATAGATAACATCAATCTTACCTTTATGTGTCTTTTCAAGAAGCTTCAAGCAGTGAAGATTGTCTCCCTCCAGCAAGAAATTGTACGGTAATTCTTCATCAGATGCAATTTCTCTGTCGGCAACTTCCGTAAAGACAGGAACTTTTGTCTGCATTTCAACATCAACACGTTCCTCGTGCTGTTCCCAGACAAGACCGTACTTTTTCTCGGTAATCTCGGTTTCAATCTCATTTATAGCAATAAGGGATTCATCGTCCGTATGCTCTGCCTTGATTTTATTTAAGAACTCTAACATTCTCTGTCTTTTGAGTTGTGATAGGTTAGGCATTATCTTCGTCCTCGCTTTCGGTGTCCTCTAAACCTTGTTCTGTATCATCGAACAGTTCAGTCAATTCTTCAGCAACAATTTGAGCAGATTGAATCATACCGTCAAACATAGTATCCATATAACTGCTCATAACTTTTCCAAGAGAATCAAGAACCTCACCCAAGCTCTTTGTAAAGTGTTTCATCGTTTCGTCAATAAAGTCTTTTGAAGTTGTTATTTCAATAGCATTATCTATAACTTCTATCAACTTATGTACATTCTCTAGAAAAGCGTCATACTCATCTTTGGTTATAGCCTTGTAGTGAGCAACCTTGTTTCTTGGCTTTTGTACGTTCGATATTAGTGTTTCACCAGATATGTCCTTATCAACCTTGCTTGAAAAGTGCTTTTCCCAATCACTCATAGGGGTGAATTCAGAAAAACGTTCTCGAAGTTTTTCATCACTCAATTTAGCTAAATCTGGATTTTCTTTTAAGAAAGCTTCTTTATTGGCTTCGTCGATAGCCGTCCATTTTGGAAAAAACAGTAAGTGCTTATAGTGATTGTATTCAAATTCTTCAAAAAATCGTTGCTCTAGTTTTCTTTTATCCCTAGAGTCTTTTTGACTTTTTAATCTATCAATTATAGCTTTCTTTGAAACGGGAGAGAGTATATTATCTACAAATGTATAATCTATGTAGTCTTTCCTATATCGCAATGTATATATGATGTATAGAAGCTTACGCAATTTTCTTTCGACTTCATTAAGCAACGGATACATTTTGTTGCAATAGTACTCAGAAACTGAATCATATGAAGTTATTAGCGTATATTGTTCGGAGGCTTTCGATTTTTCAAGTGTGGTATGTATAAGCTCCATTTGTTTTATGATTCTATCTTCGCTTTTCCCAGATACAGTTACATCAACATAATAGTCACCTCTGACACAATGAACAAGAACCAGAACATTTGAAAGCTTGTGATGTCTGAATCTACACTCATAAAGCGTTATAAGGCTTGAACTGTCATTTATCTTCTTAATCTCAGCAAAGCAATCAGAAAGATACTCTTTTAATGGTTCATATATCTTGGTACTTAACACAATGGTGTGTTGTTCATTACTATTGTTTTCTTCTTTTTTAACAGGCTCTTCTTTTTTATTCTCTTTATCTAACAAAATATAGCTATTAGTTATTTTCATAATCAACACCACACTTTTCTTACTAGTCATAGTTATTATAACACATAACTTAACATTTTTCAATAGACGAGGAACTTTTAAAAGAACTCGTTTGAAAATATTTATCAAGAATATATTTAACAGTTTTATGCTTAATATAAAATCTCTCTTAAAGTCTTATGTTCTCATATCTCACACATTCATTATAACACAAAGAAATTATTTGCAAAAGTATATAGTTCTTTTAAAAGAACAATTTAAAAATTATTTTTCAAGAAATGTTTCTTAAATTGTTTAAACTAACAATATAAAGTGGATTTTTAAGTATTGAAGAAATATTTAAAATATTTTTATTATTATGTCTAAAATATTTTTTGAGGTTAAAAAAGCTGATATTCAAATGAGGGCGATTATATATAACACTTTTATATGTTAGTGATTTTTTAACATTTGATGTACTCGAAACCCCTGTATTTTCGAGGTTTTCGTCATTTTGTTCGGCGGAAGATTTTGTAAACGTTAGACGTTCTTTTATTTTAGCCTCAGCTTTCTCCACAGCTTCATAGTAACCCCATTCATCATATGAAAGCAAGTCATTACGGTCGTAGTCGATTGTGCGGACTTTTTTACTTTGCCTTATAGCGTACTCAACAGCGTTTTCGACCTCTGCCTTTGAATCACAATGTTTTTCCCAAACCACCATACGCATATGTTTCTTATTCAAGTACTTTTTTAAAGCATTGACTATGGTTGAAGCAGGATTCGCAAACAATACCATATGAATATGAGCATCAACGACAGTAGGCAGAGGCTTACCGTTCGGCTCATATTCTTTTTTTCTTCCTTTTATTTTAATAGAGCCTGCATAAGCACTATTTGTACTTACGCACACCTTACCTTTGACAGAGTATCCGTTCTTCTCGCAATAGCGAATTAGCCAACGCTTGATAGCGTTAGCCTCTCTTATTGCCTCTGCTTCGTTCTTAAACGTTCCTGCAGATATATTGACTTTAACGACCTTTGACTTTCTGGAACTCACCGTAACACCTCCAATCTGTTAGTTTCATTCATATAGTGGCATATTTTTTAAAAAAAATAAATATCAAACATGTTCGAGCAAAAAAATCAAATATTGTTCTTTTAAAAGAACCTATGCTTATTTCGAGAGAAATTTATGTGTTAGTATAGAAGTGTAAGGCGAAAACAAAAAAGCCGTCGGTTTTACCGACAGCAAAAAAATGGGAAGAAAGGAATAATGGCATTATGAAAACGATTCTTCCATATGTTCAATCCACATTTCAAAATCCTTTTCAAAGTTTAAATCACTCATTTCATCAAGAAAATCAATTTCATCTTTTGTTAGTTCTCTCATATTTCTATACCTCACATTGTTTAAGATATTATATTGTAGTGAGGTATCAAGCCAGATATAAATTTATTTCGCCTTATAACCACTTCGCAACATCTATGCCAGAGAGTAACCTATTTTTGCAGTCGTACCAATAAAAACGTATATTCTCTTTGTAGTATTCTTCTTTAAGCTCGTTTCCCTTTAGAAACATCAAATTACTTAAAACTTTCTTTTCCGTCCTTTCAGATTTCTCACAGAGTGAATATATGTTGAACACACACTTAATATTGATA
>JAZQFS010000068.1:0-8806 GCA_045539625.1 Eubacteriales bacterium
GAAATAGGTATAGCACAATTCTTTTTTATGTTCGGGTTTTGTGTATTCCTTACTGTTGGCTATTGATGTTTTTTCTCCGTACAGTGCATTTACTTCCATAAGATGTACAACTTTTTCCTTGACGGCTTTGTCATCGTCATAATCATATATAAACCTTAAAGAGCATTGCATCTGCAAAGAAGCATAGCACCTCATTGTTGAAGGATTATGTCCTATGGAATTTTCCAATGCTTCATCACGATACTTTAAATACAGCTCATAGTATTTTTTCTCACCCGACACAACATAAGCGGCAAGATAAAACATGGGTAAACGAAACCATTCATGGGTTCCAATTTTTTCCCACATCTTATTTACGATGCCAACAGTACCGTCATATCTGAGCATACTGTAATTATTCTCTTCTTTAATATCACGTATACACTTTTCTGCAATACTACAGACGGCTTTTTTTATCTGATTTTTCTGCTCCTTAGTACAAAGGTCGCTTCCAAAATATCTGACAGCACCGTATATCCAATGAGTGTATTGGTCACGGGAGCTTTCGATATAATGAGTTCTAAGATCAGAGGGAGATACGCTCCTTGCAACAAAGCCGTCATCCTTCACACATCTGAGAAGTCCGCAAAGAATTTTATCGCAGTACTTACCGATATTTTCGTCTTTTGTCATATTATAAGCTGACACCAATGCATCAAGCAAAGTTCCGCCGTTGAGGACAGAATCCTCCATTCCCGTTCCCCAACCGCAAGGATTGGGATATTGCCGTTGAATATCTGAAACAGTCGGCAAGTGATACCAGGCATTACCTGTTTTATCTACGGTAAACTCATAAATAAGGCATGTTTCGGGACAAAAATATCTGTCAAAAACATTTTCCAAAAGATTTTGTATAACCTCTTTAATACAACCACCCGTTCTTCCTAAAAGCTAATCTTTATCAAACGGATATTCAAGTCCTATTATACTTCTGATTTTATCCATCTGACCCATAATTTTAACGGTATCACAATGAGGAACAACACTGCTTTCGAGCTTTCCTTCATTTATGCATTTGCACGCCTCTATGATTTCTTCTTCAAAGCCGTCTCCGATACACTTATTTACAATATGCTTTTCATTGCCGTCATCAAGCCTTACAAAGAATTCCGTTGCCTTATAGAAATTGGGAACAAAAATGTGGCCTTTGCTTCCGTATACATAGGCACTTTCAGGCTTGTACACGTTAAGTGACGAGGAAATATCGGCAACTGCTCCGTTTTTATACTTCATAAGCACTTGGGTATGGCAGTCAACACCGTCTTCAATATTGGCACAAGCCGTAATGCTTTCAGGCTCGTAACCGAGAAACAGAGATGCAAAATGAAGACCGTAAACTCCCACATCAAGAAGAGAACCTCCCGCCATACCGTTATCGTATATTTTAGGTTCTGCCTCTTTAGGACAGTTATTGCAGAAATCTGCAGACAAGACACGAATCCGTCCTATTTCGCCGTCATTTACAAGCTTTACTGCGTCCATAACCGCGGGAAGAAACTTTGTCCACATCGCTTCCATGAGAAATACACCCTTTTCATTGGCAAGAGTTGTCAATAAAACCGCATCTTTTTCATTGACGCAAAGAGGCTTTTCACAAAGCACGTGTTTTTTTGCGTTTATAAAAATTTCGGAACAAGTCTTATGAAATGGATGCGGTGTTGCAACATACACGGCGTCTACAACATCAGACTCTGCCATTTGCTCATAGGAAGAGAACACAGTCGTAATGCCGAACTGTTTTGCAAATTCTTCTCCCCTTTCGGCTGAACGAGATGCAACGGCAGTCAATTCACAGCAATCCAGATTAAGAACTGCCTTAGCGAATTTTTTTGCAATTTTTCCGGGACCTGCTATACCCCATCTGATTTTTTTCATAAAAATTTCCTCCTGAAAATAGTAAGTGAAAGCAGAACATAATTCTGCCCAGTCTGTTGAAAAAGTTTTTTTATCTCACGTTCAGGAGAACCCCCGGCGAGGGTTCTCCTCATTTTGACCGTTTTGACGGTCAAAATTTCACCTTTCCTGCGCTTTCTGAAGGCATTAGGGTGTTTCGACCTCTGCGGAGGTCGACCAAAGACGCCGTCTTTGGAAACTGCAAGCCTTTGAAAAGGCTTGACCTAAACTTTAATATGGGTTTTGCGACAAGCTCAGCAGAACATAATTCTGCCTTCTCTAATCATCTTTATTCTTCGTAATCAATACACATGCGAGTTTCTGTAAAGGGTCTTACAAAGTTATCCGCAACATATACATGGTCGGGATGCACCGCATATCCTTTAAGTGCATTTTCATCACTGAACACCGAATAAAGCATTACATCGGCATTTGATGAAGGCAGTTTTTCAAGCTGTACCTTTATTTCAACAAGTCCGTCAATTTTACCTTTGAGAGCCTCAAGGTTTGTTTTAATGCCCTTTTTAACCGTGTCATTATTACATTCATCCTTAAGCTTCCACAATATAATATGTTTTACCATTGGATTCACCTTACATCATAATCTTTCCCGGATTGAGAATATTCTTTTTGTCAAACACCTGCTTAATTCCTTTCATAAGCTCTATGGGTGTTTCGCCGTAAAGCTCTTTAAGATAGCCCTTCTTGGCAAAACCTATTCCGTGCTCGCCCGAAACAAGTCCGCCAAGCTCTTTGGCTTTACTGTACATTCTGTCAAAGCACTTTTCAAGAACATCTTCCCATGCCTTTTCATCAAGTGCATCACGGCATATATACACGTGAAGATTACCGTCACCTGCATGACCGAATGAGGGAATTCTCACCTTCATTTCATCGGCAAGAGTATGAGTAAACTTAATAAATTCGTCCACCTTATTAACAGGTACTACAACATCACACTCGTCCATTTCCGTGGTAGAAGCCTTTATTGCTTCAAGGAATGCACCTCTTGCAGACCAAACAGACTTTTTTCTTTCCTCGGTGTCAACTATATAAACATCAAGTGCACCGATATCCAAACAAAGGTCGGCAACAGCCTTCATATCGGCATCAACCTGAGAATCGGTAGTGCCGTCAAAGGTAAGAAGTATGTAGGCATCGTTTTTGGTATCGGGGAATTTTTTGCCAAGGTAATCCTCTGAAAACAGAATTGTATCACGGGACATATATTCAATTGCAGTAGGCGTAACCTTTGATGAGAAAATCTTGGGAACTGCTTCAATCGCTGTTTTCATATCGGCAAAAGGAACAAGCAGGCTTACCGAAATTTTTGGCAGAGGCACAAGCTTTAAAACCGCTTCTGTAATAACACAAAGCGTTCCTTCAGAACCGATAACCAAATCCTTTAAGCTGTAGCCTGAGCTGTTCTTTGCAACCTTGCCGCCCAAATTCAGGATCTCACCGTTTGGCATAACTACCGTCAGTGCTCTTACATAGTCACGGGTTACGCCGTATTTTACAGCTCTCATTCCGCCTGCATTGGTAGAAATGTTTCCGCCGATTGTAGCCGACTTTTCACCGGGATCCGGAGGATACAGAAAATCGTTTTCTTCTGCAAAAGCCGCAAGCTCCATCAGAAGCACACCGGGCTGTACGGTTACGGTAAGTGTGTTTTTGTCAAGCTCAAGAATTTTATTCATCTGCGTGGTTTCAAGAAGAATACCGCCTTCAACAGGCACAGCCGCACCCACAAGTCCCGTTCCGCTTCCTCTTACTGTTACGGGAATTGTGTTTTCATAGGCAAGTGCCATAATCTTTGATACTTCTTCTGTAGAGTGTACACGGACAAGCACCTCGGGCATTTTTTCAATACCGCCAAGCTCATCGTGACCGTAATCGGGATTTATATCAGAGCCGTATATAACATTCTGCTCTCCTGCAATTTCCTGCAGCTTCTTTATATCTTCACTGCTGACCTTATTATACATCGGCTCTTTCCCCCTTTATTTTTTCAATAAGCTTAGGTATAATTTCATTAACATCGCCCACAACCGCATAGTGTGCAACATCAAAAATGGGTGCATTTTTATCGGTGTTTACCGCCACAATACAGTCGCTTGACTTCATACCTGCCGCAAACTGAACGGCTCCCGAAATGCCGAGACAAATTATAAACTTCGGTTTAACCGTTCTTCCCGACAAACCTATCTGATGCTTTGCATCAAAGATATTTCCTTCAACAAGAGGTCTTGAGCAGGCAACAACTCCGCCGAGCAAATCAGCAAGCTCTTTTGCCATATTTCTCACAGCTTCACTGCTTGCACCTCTGCCCACGGCAACTATAACATCTGATTCGGAAATGTCAATATCCTTAGGCTTATCAACACTTGACAGCACTTCAATCACCGAGTCAAGCTTGATTTTTGACGTATCCATCTTAACTATTTCGCCGTTTGCTTCATTTGTCGGAGCAGGCTCTGAGAACACCTTATATCTTACGGTACAGAACTGAGGACGTGTATCAGGTGATATAATCTGTGCCATAATATTACCGCCGAAGGCAGGACGAATCTGCACAAGGTCTGTGTTTTCCTTCATTTCAAGCACGGTACAATCTGCTGTAAGACCTGCTCTGCAACGTGCAGCAACTCTCGGTGCAAGCTGACGTCCTAGATTTGTTGCACCCACAAGTATGGACGAAGGTTTAACCTTATCTATAAAATCACAAAAAGCAGCAGTATAAGGCTCAATTCTGAAGTTTTCAAGAGCCTTGTCATCATATACATAAACTTTATCTACGCCGTAGTGCAAAAGTTTATTTATACTATCTCCCAGACCGCTTCCAACTGCAAGCGCATATACGGGATGTCCCGTGACAGCTGCCAGCTCTTTTGCTTTTCCCAACAGCTCATATGTGACTCTGTGAATCTTTCCGCCGCAGTGGTCAACATAAACGCAAATTCCGTTCCACAGCGATTTATCAACGCTTGTCTTGACATCTTCTTTATACTCTATTGCTCCCTCGCCTTTTTTTACGCACATTTTACACATCTTACAGGCAGAGGATATTTCAAGCTTTCCGTTTTCGTAGCTGATAGCACCAAAAGGACAAATGTCAATAAGCTTTTTTGCACTTTCAGAAGTTATTTTATTATGATTTATAACCAAGCTTCCCATTACCAACACCTCCTTATATAAGCTTACGGCACTTAATAAGCTCAAACAGGCTTTCTGACTGTTCTTTGCTATTACCGTCAACTATGCACTTTTCTGTATTCTTTTCAGGAGGGAAAATTCTTTCTACCTGAGTAGCAGAGCCATTCAGACCGTAATTATTTACGTTTTTGTCTTCAAAATCGTCAAAGCTTAAGAACTTTACCATATCGTCGGTCACCGTCTGCTTAACCTTATAAGAAGGAAGTCTTGGAGAATTAATATCTCCGTCAACGGAAATAAGGCAAGGAAGCTTTACCGACAGCTTAACAACCTTTTCATCCAGTGTTGTCGTAAGAAACGCCATCCCGTCTTTTATATCGTCAACACTAAGCACATTCGAAACATTTGCAAATCCCAAAAACTCCGAAACCTCTGCCCCTACCTGTGCAGTATCGCCATCGGTAGTCTGCTTTCCGCAGATTACAAGGTCAAATTCTCCTGCCTTCTTAATTCCCTGTGAAAGTGTGTATGCCGTAGCAAGTACATCTGCTCCTGCAAATTTTCTGTCTGAAAGGACAGTTCCGCCCTTGGCACCCATGCAAATTGATTCAACAATTATGCTTTTCGCCTGAGGCGGTCCCATTGTTATGGTGTAAACGTCGCCTCCGAATTTTTCTGTAAGTGTAAGAGCTGTTTCAATAGCATACAAATCATAAGGATTCATTTTGCTCTGAATACCGTCTCGCTTAAGTACGCCCGTAACAGGATCAACCTCTACATTTGATGAGCCCGGCACCTGTTTTATACAAACAAGAATATTCATTATCTCCACTCTCCTGAATATCATATATTTCTGTTCAATTATATCATATATCCGCCACAAAGACAAGTATTTTTCGGCAAAATTTTCAATTTTTGTATAATTAACAAAAAATGCGGCAATGTCTGTATGACAACGCCGCAATAAGAATATTAAAAGCTTTGTTACAATGAGATTTTTGCAAGCCCTGCTTCCGAAGTTTCTTTATAAGACCTGTGCATATCCCTTCCTGCTGTAATGCTGTCACCAAGAAAATTTATTTCAAACCTTCAAGCTTCATTATAATTTCCCCCTTATTCAATCATTTAATAAGTTCAATAAGTTTTTCATTTACTTCATCCGGATTATGCAGCTCAAGACACAGTTTTCCAAAGCTTTCCGTGTTCTTAGAGCATACAAAATAAACCTCTCCGTCATACTCGGCTGTTGCCTGATACATTCCTATGTCTCTGAGAGTTGCCAAAGTTTCTATCGGAACTTTATTCTTAAAAACATCATGGTCAAATGTTTTAATCTTTGAAATATTAGTATATCCGCGGAAAACTTCCTCAACGGAATTCATCAAGTACAGCTGTTCCTTATATACAAAGAACCAAGGTCTTGAATTGGCATCAGCCATTTTATAATGATGCTTCCACTGTCCCGCCTCCAAATCATAAAATCCGATATACATATAAGGAATTCCATAAAACTGGCGACATGCTACAAAGAGCATTCCTTTGTATATATAAGAACCGATTTCAGCTGTTCCCATATCGTTGAAAGGCACAGCATCAACAAGTGTCATGGTTTTAAAATCGGTTGTCTTTACTATAAAACCGTTGTTAGGTCTTTCAATTGCTATTCCCGTAGCGTAATATTCGCCCTTATATTCACTCCACGCCGACACAAGCTCAATAAGTCCCTTTGCTCTTGGTTCAAGTCCCTTATCGGTATAGACAATATTCAGAGTTTCATCGGTAAAGCTGTATTTTTTTCCTTTATATTCAAGCTCAACCGCAACTTCTTCAACCCATTCTTTTTTACAAATATCAAATGTTTTTCGGAATATATGAGATTTACCGTCCTCTGCAGTAAAACTGAAGCAAACATACATTTTATTCCCGACAAGGCACATGGAATTATCCTTGAAAATAGATATTGAATTATATCCTGCACAAGTATCTCCTTTTTTGCCGACAGGATAAAATTGGATGTCCTTGTCAACATCAAAATCATCAGACATTATTCTGTCAAGACTGAAAATTGCGAGCACAACGCTGCTTGTTACACTATTATGATCTTCACCGTCACTACCGGTATTCTGCAAAAATGTAGAATAACATATTCTGTCTTTGATAACAAGCTGTCCCATGTGAGAGTATACCATTTCTTTTTTAGTGATGCGTTTCATAGTTGCAAGGGTTTTCTTTGTGCTGACAGCAGAATTAAGGCTTTTTGCCAATGACACATAGTGATTGTCACCCATCAGCTGTTTAAAAATTCCGTAGTTTTCCATAAAATTTCCTCCTTAGATTTACGCCCCTTTAAGTCAGGCAATTTCAATATCTTTGTATTTTTCAATATACTTTTTCAAGATTTCATTTGTTTCAAGCTTTGCATCTCCCAAAGTGCTTGAACACACAATTACGCCCTCTATTTTTTTGATATAAGCATATCAAAATATTTACTTAGTTGTTTTTCGAAAAGTACGCTATCCATTTCCTGTCCGCCATCGACAGAATAATCCCAGACATACACTCCGCACATTACAGGAACATCTTTAGTATAGTAAAACAGCTTTTTTAAGTATTCATCCCTATTCACAATGTCCCGGCAACTCCATATCCAGAATGTTATGCCGTCAAAACAGTCGCGGTATTTTTCAAGCTCCCCGGTAAGCTGATTGTTATAAAGTACACACCAAAATTTCAGTCCCTTATCGTTAAGCCTCTTTTTGATTTTTTTAAGTACATCCGGTGTAAAACGCTTGACTCTTTTAGCACTTGAAAAAAAGTCGTCAACAACACCGCCGACAATATTAGGTGCAACAGGTAAAACATTAAGCATATCCTCGGTATTTGCAAGTTCCGAGTCAGGCTCAGGGGTACTTGCATCCCCTATTACCGACTATATTATATTGTCAAGACCTGTCATACTCCCGGCAATATCATCAAAGGGAGGCTGAATATTACCGCCGTAAGAAACGATAAAAGCATTCTTTATGCCGTATTCAACAGCATAACGGCATGGTGACATACTGCAGTTTATACCGGTAATTTCATTATGGGAGCCTTCAAGATGTCCCCAATTCCAAAGTTTATCAATGAGCTTACCCATATTTTGCGTCACCATCTATTTGAAAGTTTAATTTTTTTTAATTATAACACAGACATGTTACAAATGCAATAGTATCTCATCAATTTCCTAAAAAAACCTCAATCATTAAACGTTCACAATAAAACACAGGCAATATCACATTTGATTAAAAAAACACTTGAAATTTGTCGAAATTTATGTTATAACTACTCAAAATTATAATATGAGGTATTTATATGGGACAAAAAGAAGGAAGACGTATAAAAGGCGGACACCCCATGGACGCTATAAGTCTGTTTATTATGTCAACGCGTTCAGGCTCCAGCAATCAATTTAACTACAGTGTTAATATAGCAAAATGTGAAGACCTTATTAAGAGAAAAAGAGCCGAAGGATTAAAGAATCTCGGTATGATTCATCTGTTTATGGCGGCTTACACAAGAGTTGTTGCAACGCTTTCCGGCGTCAACAGGTTCATCAGAGGTCAACGGCTTTACGCAAGAAACAACATAGAAATATGTATGGTTATAAAAAAAGAGCTGTCACTAAACGCTCCTGAAACCGTTATCAAAATATATCCCAAGGTTACCGATACTCTTG
>JAZQFS010000069.1:0-4219 GCA_045539625.1 Eubacteriales bacterium
TCGCCGTACTCTTTTCACATCGGTTAGTCCGTGAATAAAAGGCAAGTCCTGTGGAGATGTGAAAAGACAATCAGCACAGCCTAATTTACGACTGAGCCATCCCTCCGTTGAGGGGGCTGTTTTGATACTTTTCCAGAGGGAAAAGTATGGCTCGCCGTCCGCAGACGGCGAAATTCCCTGTGTTACATAAAGTAACTTAATGCATAAATACGCCGCCTGTGTCGGCTACACCTCATCAGTCTCGCTGAGGCTCGACAGCTTCCCCTTAGAGGGGAAGCCGAAAAACAGTGCAGAGGCGAAATCCCCTGCGATACATAATGTAACTAAAAAAACGGGTCGATGTGGGCTACGAAAAAGGGAAAAAGGAAAAGAGCGAAACCAAAAAAAGTTACATTAAAGTATCTTTAAAAGAAAAATCAATAACCTCTATAAATCATCGGCGTCCTGAACAGGCCTGTCAAATCTGTTCTCGGGTACGCCGGTGTATGAGCCTAACGGATCGCAGGTGCTTGATGTCCATTCGGGACTGTTCTGCCCTACAGAGCCGTCTATGATATTAAGCCGTATGCGGCGTGTTTTCTTGTGACATTTGTATTTTCCGTTCTCTTTAATGTGGTTTGTACCGCCTTTTTCTGTCATATTCATTCTCCTTTCTAAATCTTGAAAAAAACTTTGGTGCACTATTATTTTATGCCGCCGATTTTGCTTTGATACTTGTTAAAATTTCCATTAAAAATGCGAACAAATATTCTAAAACTTACCCGAAACTCCTTGACAAAATCGAACTTTTGTGGTATAATATAACCACGTTAGGGCAAGCTGCGTTGCTCGGACGGTTGTTTTTTGTGCACTGAAAAAGTGCAGTATTACGCTGTACGGCGGTGACATTTCAAAGACTTGGTGAAGAAGTCCGAGAGATGCACCGCCTTTTTTTATGAAAGGAGAAAAAATATGATTATTGTTTCAGGAAGAAAAATGCTTGTGCCCCACAGTGAAAGACTTATCGGCTTTGAGGGAGACAATCTTGTGGAAACCAGACTTTTTGCCATAACCGACAAACAACTTTTCGATATGGATTTTGTTGCCGATTTCGGCGAGGACAGAGGCTGTGCCGTCCTTGAAAAAAGACACACCGAGGACGGAGAAATGCTTGTGTTAAAGCTTGATATTACATCGGCACTTGTAAAGGAAAGCGGAACGCTTGCATATCAGCTGAGAGGTGTTGACACACAGGGCACAAGACGCTGGCACAGCGAGGTGGATACCTTTACGGTGTCACGCTCCTTTGAAAGCGAAAATGAAGTTACCGAGGAGCAAATGAGCGAGCTGCATCAGCTTGAGAGAAGTGCATTTGAGCACAGCAATAACGCAAAGACTTATTGTGACGAAGCACTTGATGCGGCAAATGAATGTAAGTCAAGCCTTGCGGTGGCAACATATCTTGCCCGAGATGTTCAGACTTTGCACGATGAAACGGAAGAATACTGCAATAAGGCAGAAGAGTTCAGCGAGCTGTTGTCTGACGGAACGGCTGTAAAAAGAGGTATAAGCGAAAACAGCGCAGTGCAGAACGGCTCAAATATTTCGGGCTGTTACGGTATGCGTATTGTGGGAATATCCACTCCCGAACTTATTGACGGTGTTTACTATGCCCAATATACCCTTGACGGAGAGGCGGCTTACGAAAAGGGCGACGTTGTGTCAATCCGCCTTGATGCAAACTATGATATGTGCGGTGAAATTGACGGTGTATCGGGAAATGTTGTAACGGTCAGGCTGTATAAAACAGACATCAATGCTTTGCCTACAACACTTGATGCCGATTCCACGGGGGACAAAAACAGCCTTCGTGTGCCGTTAAAGCCTGACGTTGGAAATGTTGACATAGGAATCAATGCGGCGGCTTTCGGCGGCGGAAATATTGCTTCGGGAGCTTATTCTTTTGCATCGGGCAACGGTTGCAAGGCGCTTGGCAGATATGCTTTTGCTGAAGGCTACGGAACACAGGCAGGCTATATGTCACACGCCGAAGGTAATCTGACACAGGCGTTAAATGAATCTCATGCCGAAGGCTACAAAACAGTGTCGGAAGGTGAGAACTCACACGCTGAGGGTTCTTCTTCTGTTGCGGTCGGTCAGAACTCACATGCTGAGGGTACTCAGACACAGGCTGTAGGCGCTTCGTCTCATGCTGAAGGATATAACGCTAAAGCCGAGGGAGCATATTCACATGCTGAGGGTGCGGGGCAAAACGGAGGCTTTGTCATAGCTTCCGGAACAGCTTCCCACGCCGAGGGCAGAAACACTAAATCGTCAGGCAATTATTCCCACGCAGAAGGCAGCAGCACAATAGCTTCGGGCGAATCCTCGCACGCAGAAGGTACCAGTGTACAGGCGGTCGGTCAGAACAGCCATGCTGAAGGTGTCAACACATATGCTTCAGGAAGATGTGCACACGCTGAGGGTGGCGGTGCTGACGGTGTTTGGAGTTATGCAACAGCACCGTTCTCCCACGCCGAGGGTAAGTGTGTAAACGCTTCAAGTGAGGCACAGCACGTTCAGGGACGGTACAATGTACCAGACAGCAAGGGTGTATATGCTCACATTGTGGGCGGCGGTACAAGCGGAAGTGACAGAAAGAACATTCACACTCTGGACTGGAACGGCAATGCTTGGTTTAAAGGTGATGTTTATACGGGTGGAACACAACAAAGTGAAGGTAAAAAACTTGCTACAGAAGAATTTGTTACCGATGCCCTTGGTGACATCGACACAGCACTTGATGCGATTCTTGCAATACAGGCTGAATACATAGGCGGTGATGAAGTATGACAACAGCAGAGAAGTTGACAGCCATTGCCGAGAATGAAGCTAAAGCAAGAGAAGCCAACAAGAAGCTTGATTTATGCTTAAAGGGCAATAAGGTAGATGCTAAGACAGAATATTTACAGAATAACGTAGAAGAAGCTGTAGCGGCTTTTAATGCCATAAGCGAGGAAATAGTAGCTACAGGTGTAGAAGTAGAAGAAGGCACTAAACCGAGGTTACTGGCTAACAAGATACCGCAAGTGTATGAAGCTGGCAAGAAAGCGGATTATGATGCTCGTTGGGATAGTTTTAAAGATAATCAAGAATTGATGTATAGATTTGCCGGAGTTGCTTGGAATGATATTACTTTTTTTCCTAAAAACGATATTATTGCTCCAGTTAGAAATTGCTCTGGTATGTTTTATATCAACAAAGTGTCAAATTTAAAAGAAAGACTTTTAGAATGTGGCGTAATAATGGATTTATCACAATGTCTTAATGCTTTAAATATGTTTGGATATGCGACAACAAAAGAGCTTCCCGAAATTGATTTATCAAATTGTAGTAATAGTCAAGCCGTTTTTGCTAATATGCCAAATTTAGTAAATATTGATAAAGTGACTTTTAAAGATGGGGTTGCTTTTAATAATACTTTTTTTAATTTACCAAACCTTGTAGAAATCCGCATAGGCGGCACAATAAGTGGATGTGGCTTTGATATACATTGGAGCACGAAGCTAAGTGCCGAAAGCATTGACAGCATTGTGCGAGCATTATCATCTACTACAACTGGCTTGACTATAACGCTTCCTAAAGATGCGTGGCAGACACACGCTACTACTTATGGAGCACCTAATACAAATGAGTTATGGGAATCTAAATCAAACTGGACTATAAATGAACTTGCAGTATAAGGAGGAACAGATATGACTATTGAAGGAAACATCATCAAAGCAGATGAGGGGACAGTGTTGACGAATGGAGAAAACTTTGCAACATTGGTAAGGCTCGGCGACTGGGACAGCCCCGATAATTGGCGTGAGGTTACTGTTGCAGAGTATGAGGCGGTTATGGCTGAGAGGGAGGCACTCTCGGAGGTAATGGTATGAACATTGATACAGGAGTTATCATAGAAGCATCAAAAGTACTTGGTGCTTTAGGGGTAATCGGCGGTGTGATATTTGCCTTTGTAAAGTGGCTGTTAAAGCAGGACAGGCAGAGCACCGACATTACCGAGCTTCAGGTTCAGCACGACAACGATTTAAAGGAAGTGCGTGAAGAGCTGTGTGTTGTGAATTATGCGGTGCTGGCGGCTCTTGATGCTCTCAAGCAGCAGGGCTACAACGGCGGAGTTACCGAAGCCCGTGACAAGCTTGAAAAGCACATAAACAAAAAGGCTCACGGGCAGTAA
>JAZQFS010000070.1:0-11415 GCA_045539625.1 Eubacteriales bacterium
ACGTGAAAAGGTTTTGCGTTATTGAAGTCCACCTCTGAACAACCGTGAGATAATGTAACATTAATTAAATTAACTAATTCTTCATTCAGCTTTACAATTAGATTCTCGACATAAGATAATTGTATATCTTCTATCAGCAAAACAAATTCATCGCCACCAAATCTAAAACTTTCACAATTATAACTCTCAAAATATTCAGTAATAACCGCACCTACTTGTTTTAAAATTTCATCCCCTGCGACATGTCCTCTTGTATCATTGATATTTTTAAATCCATTGATATCAAGCATAACAAAAATAAACTGTGCACCGGGATTCTTTCTGTGGTTTAATACTTGTCTTCTGGTAAATCTATCATATGCTGCTCTATTTTTCATATTTGTCAAAGCGTCTGTGAACGCAACATTTTTCAGTTCATCATTTTCATATGTTTTTTTATTCATTTCGGCGCTATCTTTTACTAAATTAAAAATCAAAATTAATGTTAAATAAAAAATAATACTGAAAATAACAAAATCAAAAACTATATTACGAGCATTGCTCATATCAATACTGAAAGCATATTGATTCAAAAACTGTATGAAAAAGAAAACTAATATAACATTAAGTTTCCACCAACCAGAAGAAAAGAACACCCTGGCTTTTTGATAACTCGGAAGCAAACTCTTGTATAGAAACAGATGCATTAATACCACTATTCCTATTCCATAAACAGATATATGAGCATTGTTACTCAGAAGTTCTGATAAAATCAAGTTTGCTCCAATACATATGCAAAATGAATTAGAGTATGTAAGAAACAAAAAGGTTTTTTCTCCTAAAGAACCTATTGTTGTTATAAAAAAGATAACAGCATGCATAAAAAGCAAACTGAAAAATCCGTACATTACATTTTCTTGAAATACCATAATACATACAGCAAAAATTGCATATGCACCCCAAAAACAAGCCGTAACTAATTTTTTGTATTTTTGTTTTTGAAGATATAAAGCCGCAATAATATGCGATAAAATCGTTACTACCATATTAATATATCTCCCATCTTTTATTTTTTTGCCAAATTAAAAAATGTTCAAACTAATTATAGCACAATTTATAATATAATTCAACATTATAACAAAAAAACCGAACAATCCAGACTGTCTTCTAAATCATTCGGTTTCTATGGCTGGGACGGTTGGACTCGAACCAACGAATGGCGGAGTCAAAGTCCGCTGCCTTACCGCTTGGCGACGCCCCAGTGTTGTGTATTAAACTGCAACATTAGTATTATACACTACTTTGGAAGGGTTGTCAAGTAAAAATTTCTAAAAAATATCTTCTGTCAAAATTTCTAAATAATATCTTCTGTCACACCGCAAACTTTTTTATATCGCTGTATTTTGCAAGACATGGGCTTTGTGCCGTTGCCGCACCGCAGGCATTTCCCAGCTTTAAAGCATTGTCATAGCCGTCATTTATCCCTGCAAGAAATCCTGCAACCATACTGTCCCCTGCTCCAACGGTGTTGACAGCCGTTATTTTATGTGCCGCCTCTCTATGCACAAATCCGTCTTCATCAAGCAAAAGTGCACCCTCTGAGCCCATTGAAACAAGCACGTTAACAGCACCCATATTCTGCAGTTTTTTTGCACCGTTTATTACATCATTATCCGAGCTGATTTGCTCACCTGCAAGCTCAGACAGCTCAGCCTTATTGGGTTTTATTAGAAAAGGCCTATACTTGAGGCAATTGAGCAGCTTTTGTCCTGTTGTATCCACCACAAGACGTGTGCCCTTTTGCGAAACAAGGCTGCATATATGCTCATAAATACTGTCGGGAGAGCCTTTGGGTGCACTGCCTCCGATAACAAGTGTATCCTCATGTGAAAGTCCTTGAAGCTTATCATACAGCTTTTGCAAATCGTCATCGGTTACAGAAAAGCCCGAAGCGTTTATTTCGGTTATATCTTTTCCTCGCAGCTTAACATTTATTCTTGTGTTGCCGTTTTGTACGTGTATAAAATCCGATACGATGCCCATTTCCCTTATCTGTTTTTCAAGCTCATCCCCCGTAAATCCGCCCACAAGTCCGAGAGCTGTTGACGGCACGCCAAGCTCTTTAAGAACAACAGACACATTTATGCCTTTTCCTCCAAAGGTTATACTTTCAGACATAGAACGGTTAGTTTCACCGTATAACACCTTTTCGCAGTCCATTACATAGTCAAGACAGGTGTTAAGTGTAAGTGTGTAAATCATTTTAATCCTCAAATTCAACATTACAGTCAAATCGCCCACCGTAAACAGTGGGCGAAGCTTTTGTTTATTCATTAGTTTTACCGTCCGCCTTATTGACGGCAAAACGGAAATTTGTCACATTAAACCACTTGTGCAGAGAACGAACCAAGAGTAGTTTTGATCGCTTGCGTTTATGGCAGTCAAAATGACCTTTACGAGAACCGATAATCAGTTATCATGAAGGGTTGCCTACGACATTCGCCGCAGGTCGTACCCCGATTACGCCCAGAACATTCCGCCGGGTTTGTCTTCCTTGATGATAACGCTCTTAAGGAAGTTAATTGCCTTTTCAAGACCTTCTGTGCAAGTCATCACGCTGTCTTCATGCTCAATTGCAAGGCTCTTGTTGTAGCCAACAAGCTGAAGCATGGAAACGATGTCTCTCCAGAAGGTTTCATCGTTGCCGTAGCCGAGAGAACGGAATACCCATGAACGGTTGATTTCATCGGAGTAGTGCTTGGTATCAAGAACGCCGTTAACTGCGGTATTTGTCTTATCGATTCTTGTATCCTTTGCATGGAAGTTAAAGATTGCCTTTTCCTTACCCAGTACACGGATAACCTCAACAGGATCCATACCCTGCCAGATAAGGTGTGACGGGTCAACGTTTGCACCGATTGTAGGTCCTACTGCCTTTCTGATTTTAAGCATTGTTTCTGTGTTATATACGCAGAAGCCGGGGTGCATTTCAAAAGCGATTTCGTTTACGCCGTAGCCCTTTGCATAGTCTGCTTCCTTCTGCCAGTAAGGAATAAGTACATCATTCCACTGCCATTCGAGAATGAAAAGAAAATCGTCGGGCCAGGGACATGTAACCCAGTTGGGGTACTTTGCATTTTCGCTGTCACCGGGGCAGCCTGAGAATGTAATAACTGTGGGAATTTCAAGCTCGTTTGCAAGAATACAGGTTCTTTCAAAGTCATCGTGGAATTTCTTTGCAATTTCTTTATTGGGGTGAACTGCGTTACCGTGGCAGGAAAGTGCGCTGATTGTCATATCGTGCTTCTTGAAGGTATCCTTGAAAGCCTTAAGCTTTGCCTTATCAGCGAGAAGTTCTTCTCTGTGGCTGTGTCCGTCGCCGGGGAAGCCGCCGCATCCCATTTCAACAGACTCTACGCCAAGATTCTTAAGATAACCGAGTGCCTCATCAAGGCTGCGGTCATAAAGAGGTACTGTAATTACACCGAGTTTCATAATTATAATCTCCTTTGCAAATTGTTTAAATTATTTTATATAATTATATCGTATCTATCCGCTTTTGTCAATAAATACTTATAAAATACTTGACACCAACTATCCTATATGGTACAATCTGCTATAATCAAAGGAGGTTATCCAATGCCATACGAGACTTTGCACATAACCGAAGCCGCAATTAATGCCGGTGCACAAAAGCCGTTCAGTCTTTTCCACATTACCGACTGTCACATTTGTCTTTGCGACAACAGAAACGACAGCAGAAAAATGGAGCTTGCACAAAGCCGTAACAGGGCTTTTGCCATGACTCAGGTTAAATTCTTTGAGGGTGCTGTTGCATATGCAAAGGAAAACAATCTGACAATTCTTTGCACAGGTGACATATGTGACTTTGTTTCATACGCAAATTTCGACTATGTGAAAAAAGCTTTCGACGGTACTGACTACATTTTTGCAGTAGGCAATCACGAATATTCACAGTATGTGGGAGAAGCCTTTGAAGACGAAGCTTATAAAATGCAGTCCTTTGACAAAGTTCAGCAAATGCACCCTGACAAAAATCTCCTCTTCGATTCAACAGTAATCAACGGAGTAAACATTATAACGCTTGACAATGTGTATTATAATTTTACGTCCCGTCAGACTTCTTTACTTGAAAAGGAAATTGAAAAAGGATTGCCTATTATTCTTGCAATGCACAATCCCATTCACACAAAAGAGCTTTACGATTTTATGATGAGCGGAAAAAATGCAGAATGTGCTTATCTTGTGGGTACTGACGAGGAATTATTGAAAGTCTATCCGCAAAACAGATACGTTCAGCAAAAGCCTGACAGTGAAACATTGGAATTTATAGAATTTGCAAGCAAGCAGCCTCTTATAAAAGGTGTCATTGCAGGACATTTACACAAGGACTTTGAAACAACGCTCCCCTGGCAGGTCGGCATTCCTCAGATTTGCACATGTGCAGGTTATTACAACGCAGCACGAATTATCAACATTACATAGCAAAAACGGCACGGTTTTACACCGTGCCGTTCTGTTTACTGTTTTTTATACTGATATGTAGGTACTATCTTTGAAACAAGAAGCTTTACATCGCTGTCATCATCGTACATTGTCTTTTTAAGCTCGTCCAGCTTTTCAAAGAACCACTTATCGTCAAATTCTATGGGTTTACCAACATGAATAAGCTTATTCTCCGTACACTTAAGACCTTCCTCGTCCATAAGCAGCTCTTCAAACAGCTTTTCTCCGGGACGAAGTCCGATAAACTCAATCTTTATATCCTTATCAACCTCATATCCCATAAGGCGTATCATATTCTTGGCAAGGTCAAGTATCTTTACGGGCTTACCCATATCAAGCACAAATATTTCGCCGCCCTTTGCCATAGCTCCTGCCGTAAGCACCAAGGATACTGCCTCGGGGATTGTCATAAAGTATCTGATAATATCGGGGTGCGTTACCTTTACAGGTCCTCCCTGCTCTATCTGCTTTTTGAACAGCGGAATAACGCTTCCGTTTGAGCCAAGAACATTTCCGAATCTTACCGCTACAAACTCAGTTTTACTGCGTCTTGAGAAGCTCTGTACCACCATTTCGCACATTCTTTTTGACGCACCCATAATATTTGTGGGGTTAACTGCCTTATCTGTGGAAATAAGAACAAAGCGGCGGGAGCCGTATTTATCTGCCATCTGTGCTGTTTTCAAAGTTCCGAATACGTTATTTTTTATTGCCTCATTTGGGCTGTCCTCCATAAGAGGAACATGCTTATGTGCTGCGGCATGGTAAACAATTTCGGGGCGGTATTTACTGAACAGGCACTCCATTCTCTTTGAGTCTCTTACAGAGCCGATAAGTGCAAGCACGTTTGCTTCGGGATGATTTGTTTTCAGCTCATTGAGAATATCGTATGCATTGTTTTCGTAAACATCAAAAATAATAAGCTGTTTGGGTGCATACGCCGCAATTTGTCTGCAAAGCTCGCTTCCGATTGAGCCGCCGCCACCCGTTACAAGAACAACCTTGCCTGTTACGTAGCTCATATTCTCAGATGCTCCGAGGTCGATGGGAAGTCTTTCAAGCAGGTCTTCGATTTTTACATCGCTGACCTTTAAAAGCTTACTGTCATCCGCCTTATTTACAACGTCATCGATGGAAGGCATTGTTTTAAGCTCACAGCCTGTCTTTGAACAGATGTCAAGAATTTCTCGTCTTTCGTTTCTGCCCAGAGACGGAATGGCAAATACTATAACATCAACCTCGTACTTTTTTGCCGCAGAGTGAATGTCGTAGCGTGTTCCCACAATCTCAACGCCGTTTATGAATTTTGACTGCTTTGTTTCGTCATCGTCTATTGCACAAACAACCTCACTGCCCGAAAAACGGTCATTGCGGTTGATGTCGGCGATAAGTATTTTAGCCGCCTCGCCTGCACCGATAATCATTACTCTTCTGCGTTTTGTTCCCTTTTCGGGAGCGTTTCTGTAATTGTCGTATATTTTCACATAAAGCTTGACAAACAGTCTTGGAGCTACCACAAAAGCTGTAGACAGTATATAATGAATAATATACACATTAAGATTCAGCGACATATTTCTGAAAATAATGGCTGTCAGAATCATAAAAATTGCGGTAAACATCGGTGCAAGTGCAAGCTTTATATAATCATAAGGACCTGCATACTGCCACAGCACTCTGTAGGTATGAGTCGCACTCATAACCAGCAAATGAGGCACCAGTGCCAGCACAAACACCCACACTTCTTTGCCCGCCATACTTGCAAGAACCGCATCTACACTGAAATTATTTGCCAGCAAAAGGGTAAACATAATGCTTGTCGACAAAAGCATAATGTCATACAATACCCAGAACAGAATCGAAGATTTACTTTTCACCTTCAACACTTCCTTCCGATAATTTATCTTGTTAATTATATACCTTTAGAGCGTATTTGTCAAGTTTTGATGAAAAAGTACCGTATAATTGATTTTTACCAAGTATTTTTCACAATATCACTTGACGAAAAGACAGTAATTTGTTATAATCACAGTATGAAAACAGCAAAGGAGCAGGACAATGAAAAATTTCTTTACAAAAGTCTTTAAAAACGGCGTGATTGCTACGCTTGCAATGATTGCTCTCGGTTTATTGCTCACATTTTTACCCGGATTTTTTGCCAACACAATCTGTTACATTCTCGGAACACTTTGTCTTATTGCCTCTCTGTTTTACATTTACAAGGCAGTAAAAAAAGAAAGCACCGTGGTAAACGCACTTTCGGCGCTGGCATTTCTTACCTTAGGTCTTATTCTTGTTATTTTCCAGCGCAGTATTTTTGATGCACTTCCCCTCACCGCAGGTATATGCTTATTGTTCTTCGGACTGTTAAAGCTGCAGACGGCTTTTACCTTCAGAAAGACAAATCCCCTTCTCTTTAAAAAGCTGCTTATTCCTGCGGCTGTCAATGCTTTGCTTGGAATTCTCCTTATTATTTTAAGATCCCAAGCGACTGACCTTGTCATCAGAATCATCGGCGTTATTCTTCTCTACTGTGCCTGCGAAGGAATTGTTGTAAAGCTTTTGATAAAAGCTGACGGAAGCAACACCTCCGTGCAGGAGAAAAACGAAAAACAGCTTGAGGCCGAATACACCGACAGCACAACCCCACAGGACGAAAACTGATTTTCAGGCTGCTGCAGAACACTGTGGCAGTCTTTTTTATATTAATTCTTGCAGAGGACTCCTCTCTATGACCGACAAATTACTTCTTCACAACACACTTTCATATTACGGACATTCGAAAGATTCGGATTTGTCTCATCTTATTTGTTGCGACGACGGCAATTATTCACGCATAAGCCGTGCAGTCTTTTCTTGCCCCGGCAAAACAGCCGAAAAAATCATGAGTGCTTTTGACAGCGGCGTCTTTCTTGTGGCGTTGACAGGCAAACCCGCAAGCGGAAAAAGCACCCTTCTCCGAGAATTCGCCAAAATATCGGGTGACAAATTCGGCTGTGTGATTTACACCGAATATGACGGTGACAAATACATTTTCGGCAACGACGAAAGCTTCAATCTTGATGAGAGCTACATTCTCGAAAAAAGTATTACAAGCATTTTTTCTGCACAGGTATTCAGAAGGAACAATCCCAAAAGCCCATATCTTCGGAAAAGCTCAAGAGAATCACTCTTTGATTTATCTGACAGAAACACCCTTATCATAATTGACAACTACAATCCAAAGACCGTTCCCGATTTTCTCCAATTGCTGTTGCACAAGGGCTTTTCGGTACTGCTATGCTGCCGTGACGGTGCTTGCTTACCGAAAAATACAGTTGTGATAAATCAGGAAAAATATACGCTTTTGCGTCTCAAAGCAATCTATGGCTTAAAGGTGAGCGATGCCGTTTTCAAGGAATTCTGCACCGTAACGGGCTTTTCTCCAATGGCTGTGAATCTTGCAAAATTCTTTGTACAAAGCGGGGATTTTTCACTTAAAGATATAACTGCGTCTATAAAAAGGCTGTCCTTGGAAAAAAGTATCAATCCCCAATCTGATTTCATAAAGCTGTTTTACTTTCTTGCCGATTTTTCCATCGGTGAAAAGGAAGCCTTAAGAACGCTTGCCGTACTTTTAAGCTACAGGCATCCCATGCTGAAATCAAGTATGGACAAAGACGGCATTTTTACAAAAGCACACGTGAGCAGTTTGATTTCAAAACCTGCGGAAAAGCTATCCCGTCTGATAAATTACGGCTTTATCGGAGAGCTTTCCGACGGCAGTCTTTACATGGAAAATGCCATTGCACACTTTGTTCTTGATTTTCTGAAGCCCACATCTGCAAACTGTCCTGCATTTATGGGTTACTTAAAGAGAAAAACAGATTTTTTACTCAGTCAATCGGCAAAAAATCTATCCTTCAATTTTATGACAGAGCCATGCTCGGCAAACTGCGATTGCACATTTTATCCTGAACTGTACGATGCGTATGCTTATTTTATAAACAACGAAAACGGGTTTGACAGGGAGCTTTACAATCTTCTTATGATGTATGCTCTTCGCACCAAATATGACAACAGGCATTCTTTATTTTTGAGAAGCAGTCTGTTTTACTTATCGGTAATTCAAAGGGTTACGAAGAGTAGCTATGCCGTTTCCCAATACTGTCTTGCCGATGATTATTTCTTATACTCCCCTGCACACACGCCGCATATTATGGGCTTGCTTGATACATTGAGGGTGTGTGTTGTGCTTATAAGAAACCTTCCGTGTGAAAATTATCCCGAATACTTCTGTGTTTTCCGAATAATGAAGGATACCTTCAAGCAAATTGTGAAAGCAGTTGAAGAAAAGTATCACAATGAAAATACCTTTTCGGTTTACTGCGATGTTATAAGAATCTGCGAAGAAGCTTTTTTCTATTTCAACAACTTATCATATTCGGGTAATGTACACAGTGAAAGATGCTGTGAAAATGCAGTCATCGGTTATACGGACGAGGTACAGGTAAACGAGCAGAAGGCTGTTTCCGTTTACCCGCTTTACAGCACCGATGTGTTCCTGTTATATACACAGTTTTTCTCCATGGCAAGGCGTTTTACACAATTATCCCGTGAATTGGTACTTCCCAAGGAGCAGTATTACTCTCTTGAGCTTATACTCAGGACAAAGGACTTTTGCCGTGAGTTCTCGTCCTTTTATTGCAGAGTCAAGCGCGGCTTTGATATTTTCTATGATTTTTATGACAAAAAATACACTGATGTTGATGTTAAAAGCTCGCTAAGCAGGTTTAGCCGTGATAAAATCGGCTCTATGCTTGAAAAAGCAAAAAACATTTCCCCGACATACTGCAAAGACACCCCCGAAGACTGCAAAAGATATGCTGAAAGTATTATAAAAACACTTAAAAGAAGCGACAACTTTCTCACACTTTTCCGTCTTGTCACCCACAGGGATTACCCTATATCGCCAAAGTGTCTGGAATATTTACTTCAAAACGGAATTACAAAGCTGTTATGCGGCAAGGGTGCAGACGATTTGCGTACAATTACCGAGGTATGTGCCGATTCCCTTGCAGCCTGCGATGAAAAAGCGGACTTTTACGTTGTCATTTTATCCGACTTGCTTTTAACATACAAAAAGCTCCGATGCAACGACAGAGTATTTACGGGCATATGTACTTCATTGATTGTGAAGACCTGCAACATTTTGGGTGAAAACGGCAAGGGAGTCACAAATCTCATATCGTCATTGACAGAGGACAGCATTTTCAGGTTATTCTCAGGCTTTATCCGCTACATACCCAAAGTACATACAAGTGAGATGTGCATAGCCTTTTGTCTGTACAGGCTGGCTTACAAAAAGCAAATTCCGTATTCCGACACCGAGCTCAAAGAAGCACTTATGAGCATTGTTTACGAGCATATGCCGTTGCTCAATCCCATCGGATTTGCAAAAATGACCGCTTTACTGTGTACAAAAGCCGATGGTATCCAAATAATCAACGAAATGCTTTCTGTTGACATTTGCAACAGAATAACAAAGCATCAATATCAGGCAATCAGCAAAACAATATTAAAAATAAAACAAGGTAAGGTGAAGACAATTGAGCATTGAAAAAGACGTACGCAATTTTTTGGCAGGTATCAGCGAAAACAGCAAGGTATATTTTGATTGTGAAACTGACAAAAGCCCTATTGAATACAAGTCGGGAGAAAAAATGACCTTCAAGTTTTGTGTCAGAACAGATGACGGCATTATGCCTGTTCCCTACATACAGGCAACTTCTCAAGGCGACGACGGCAAGAAAAATGAGCAGATTATAGCCGCAAGCGATGACGGTTACTTCTATTTCAAGACAGATGTTGAAAGAGACGGCTTCGTAAGAGTTATCTGTACTGCCATGGACGAAAACAAACAGGTAATCGACGGCATTGACAAATTTGAAGGCGGTGCAGGTGCAGACATTGAAAAAATTCAGCTTTGTACGGATACTCCCGCTGACTACTTGGATTTTTGGGAAGAACTGAAAAATGATGCTCTTTCCATTCCCAAAAAGGTGATTTACGAAAAGGACCTTGAAGCCCCTGAAGGCTTTGTTGCTAAGGATATGCGGTTTGAGACCACCGCAGGAAAATTCCTGTCGTTAATTGTGACCTATCCGAAAAATGCAACTCCCGGCTCTCTTATGCTGAGAATGAACTTTATGGGCTACGGCATGGCAAGCGCCCCCGTAGGGTATTCAGGCAAATATATGGTTATAGGTGTCAACTCCCACGATGTGGAAAACGGTCTGACTCCCGAACAATACAATGAGATAAAGACGACTTATTACCAAAACTACGGATTTATTGCAGAAGAAAACAAAAACCCCCGTACCAGCTACTGGTACAAGATGTTCGTACGTGATATGCAGGCATTTTTCTACTTCAAGGATCACGAGCTGTTAAACAAAAAGGACTACATTTTTGTCGGCGGCAGTCAGGGCGGTATGCAGGCTTGTCATATGGCAGCTCATTGCGGATATGCTTCGGAATGTCTGTTAAACGTACCGTGGTGCTGTGACCTCTGGGCTATTGAAAAGGAAAAGAGAATGAGAGGCTGGCGTCCCGACACAAGTGTTGCAATGAATTATTTTGATACAGGTCTTGCTGCAAGTTATCTAAAGTGCCCTGTTTACATCGAGGCAGGTCTTGGCGACTACGTTTGTCCGCCGTCAGGTCAGGTGGCAATGTACAACGCAATTTCTGCTCCAAAGATGCTTAGGTTTGTGCAAAATCAGACTCATCATTACAGACCGCCTGTTAAAAGGTGCTATACTTTAGACGGTGGATTTGAGGACAAAAATTTAAAGTTTTAGTTTTTAAGGCTATCTCTCTTTGAGATAGCTTTTTTTATGATGCTTTATGTATAAAAAAGCCTTTATCAAA
>JAZQFS010000071.1:0-5309 GCA_045539625.1 Eubacteriales bacterium
TCCGCAGACGGCGAAACTCCTTATGCTTCATAAAGCGCAGGAAAGGTGAATTTTTCGTCCTAAAAGGACGAAAAAGAGGAAAACCCTCGCCGGGGGTTTTCCTAAAACGTGAGATAAAACATACTTTTTCAACAGGCTCGAAACCCGAAAATTATCGTTTTTTCTCAATACAATTATCAGTTGTAAAGCTCGTCCATGAGAGCATTTGCCTTTGCTTCAAGCTCATCCTGCACAGGCTTGTTTTCAAGGTACTGCTTTGCAAGTAATAAAAAATAATCTCTGTGTGCTCCGCTTCCGCCGCTTTCAAGGTAAGCCTTTGCCTTTTCTATTCTTTCATTTGTTGAAAGTGAATAGTCGGATATTACCATATGCTCCGCCGCCCTTATGTTTCTCAGCTTTAAAACAACCTCTTTCCACCCATCAAGGTATGACGGTACAGGTGCATACTCGCCGATTTCAACTCCCTGAAAAGCCAAAAAGCACTTTGCCATATGATAGTGTCCCATGGAATTTGGGTGCACTCTGTCGGCGTTAATTACACTTTCAATCTGTGAGATTTTGGAAATATATTCATGATAATCACACAGGGCAATGCCGTTCTCACTTGCATATTTACGGATAAAACAAGCATATTCCTCCAAAAGTGCAAAACCGCCCTTTAAAGCAGGTGTCTCGAACTGTTGGTACTCATCGTAAGGAGTGGGAGTACAGAGAATGATCTCAATTTCGTTTTCCTTAAGCATGGTACAAAGCTTGTGGACGTTTCTTTTATAGTTTTCATAAGCTGTTTTCAGACGTTCATATCTCTCAATGCCTCTGGGAATGTCGGAAAGTGCCGTACGCCATGAGTCGTTAATTCCTATCATTATAACGGCGTGGGTAGGCTTATGAGCAATAACATCGGTATCGAAATTTGCAAAAATTGTGTTTATGCTTCCGCCCGATGTACCGCCGTTGAAGAATTTAACCTTTCTTTCGTAAAAATTATCGTGATAATATGCACATATACGGCTGACATATTCGTTGTTGTGTGTTATGCTGTCGCCGAGAAAGCAGACACGTGCATTATTGGGAAATAAATTCATTTACCGTTCCTCCCGATACTGAGTTTTTTTCATTATATACCCGTATACAAGAAAAGTCAATATAGAAAAACATTTTTAAAATTTCACCCTTCAAATGCAAGGCTTGACGCACAGCATACGTATCTTCCGTCAAGCTTTTCAAAGTACAGCGGACTGTTTTTATCAAAGGAATTTATTGTCACCTTTCCTGCCGTTGCCGACGAATGAATATAAAGGCTGTTGCCCAGATACATGACAATATGTCCGTTATAGTAAACAAGGTCTGCTTTTTTCAGCGCCTCAAAGGGAATTTTGCGAAGATACTTGCCGTCAAACTCGGCGTCCCTGTAAAGTCCCAGTCCGCACATTGTATAGCACATAAAGCACAGCCCCGAGCAGTCTATGCCGTCGGGACTTTTGCCGCCCCATCGGTAAGGCGTCTGAAGGTAGCTGAGAGCTGCTCTTACAAGCTGTGCTCTTTTTGTGTCCTCACCCGAAAGACGGTGAAGCTCTGCCGATTTTACCATCTGACCTTTGGGCGAAAAATACTGTCTGCCTTTATGTGTAAAGCCAAAAAATCCGTCCTTTGAAAAAGAGTCCTTAACATTAAGGGTACTGCCTCTGGGAAGAGTAATGCAGCCGTCAAAGCGGTAGTCGGGATATTTATAAAGCGTTGTGCTTCTTTTTACCACGGTATACTCACTTTCGCAGCATTGGGGCACATACTGTTCAAGAGCAGCACAATCAAGGTATCCGCAATAGCCGTAATGGGTTTTGCAGAATACAAGACCTTCATTTTTATCTTCAAGCTTTGTTATTTTTGTTCCGTACAGCACCTCGTCCGTCACAAACGAGCCTTTGCTGTTTTCCTGATACATAAACGCCGACGGCACACAGACGGTATATTTCAAAGACAAGCTATCATCTCACTTTGCTCTTTTTTATATTTTATGAAGCAAGGTGGATTTTCGTGCCGTAAAAAGAACAGGACTGTAACAAATCATTTTGCCACAGCCCACGTTTTTATAAATTGATTTTAACCAAGCCCTCATACCCAAGAGGAACATATACTGCCTTTTCCGTGACAAGGGCAACGTCGGGATTTCCTTTGACACAGATTTTTTTGTCTACGGTAATCTCAAGGTCATCGGAAATGTGCCCGATATAAATTCTTCCTTCAATACGGTCGGTAATAACTATTTTGTCTTTGCAAATCGAAGGCTTGCCGTCAAAACAAGTATTTGCTTTTCTTATTAAAGGCTTCATATTTTCATAGCTTGCACAAGGCTTTGATGGATTGTATATAACATATTCACCGTTACCGCATATCCCGACAGCATATTCATCGCAGGCATCATAACCGCCTGCCATTGAAACAAGACTTATCAGGAAGGTCATGTTTTTATCGCTGTTTGTGAGAAGAATTGGAATGTCAAGTTCATCCTCTTTGCCAAAATCAAACCAATATGTTTCGCAATGGAATCCGCAAGCACCCATATAACGACCGTCAACAAGACTTCTGCAAAGATTCTTGAAATACATTACACCTGTGGTTTTTACGGTGTGCACAACTTCTTTGTCGGACAAACGTAAAACAAGGCACATCTGGGTATTGCTTTGAATAACAGCATACTTGGCTTTGGGAGAAAGCTTTATGCTTTTTATAACGCCGTATTCCGAAATGTATCTGTCCTTTTCCACAAGGGTATCATTTTTTGTTTCGTAGATTCCCATTCCGCCTTCGCCTTCAGCTGTAAACAGGGTATCCTTGTACACACAGCAATCAAAGCATACTCCTTGTGTCGGGATAACATATTTTTGTTCAAGTGTTACTGCATCAAGGCAGGCAATTCCTTTTTGACCGATGGCGGCAAAAAGCTCATTATTACGTCTGCATACGGCGTAAACCTGACTTGACGAAAAGTAGCTTGCCACAATATCCTCAGGTTTTTCGTCATAAAATGAGCCTTTTTCTTCAAAACCGTTGTAACTTGTTTCAAGGTTTCTGAAAATAAGAGCATCATTTCTGTATATGTGTAAATCTGTCGTAACACCTGCAATAAGCATATATCCGTCAAGACAGATAACAGCGCCGATAACATCTTTGGTATATTCTCTTTGGTTGTATGGATAAAGTACGGCACGGACGGGATGTGTCCACACTCTGAAACGTAGAGATGTTTTGGGTACAACTATATCGATATTCATAAGTCGCTTTACAGCCTTTGGGTCTGTTACATCCAGGACGTAAACTCCGTTATGACTGTTGACAAAATATGCATAAAGTCTGCCGTTCGGTGCTTTTGAAATTTCTGCTTCCCAGTAGTCATTGGCAGGACAGTAAAATCTGCCGTCTATTTTTGTGGTAGATTGCCATACAGGTTCTGACGGATTTGTTACATCAAATATGTCAAGTCCGTTACCCTGACCGTATCTCGGATCATTGAATGCCGTTTCAACGGGGACGTTTTGGCTGTGCTGTCCTGTTGCGGCATAAAGATATGTTTTGCCGTCAAAGGTGCAGACGGAAAGACCGTCGCCTTTTCCGTTGAGGATTGCTTTTGAAAGGTGAACGGGATTTGCAGGGTTTCTTACATCGATAATGTCAACTCTGCATCCGCCCCAGACACCTGCATACAGTATTCCGTTATGAATTTTGCAGGACTGTGCTTCGCCGCATCTTGCAATGCCCACATGACGAGGATTGTTCACGTCGGATATATCAATGATTTCAACTCCGAAATGTCTGCAGGAAACAAAGGCATAATTGCCTTCGGTGACAATACCCGTTGCCAATTCAACGGTGTCGTACTTTGTACGAAGAACCATGTTTTTCGGATTTGTCACATCAACAATGCACATACCGTTCTGACGGCAGGTGATAATAACGTGCTTGCCGTCGGGATGAAGTGCAATTTGACGAAGAGGTGCATTTATTGCAAGGTATGACAAAATTTTGGGATTTTCAATATCTTCGATGTCAACGCAGGTAAGTCTGCCGCCGCCGATGGTGAAAAGCAGATTTTCATGCAGAACCATGTCACTGCAAGGACCGATACCGATACCGCCGTTTTCGTCAAGTGTAATCTTTTCAAAGTCTTCCAGTAAAAACATGCCTGTTTTTAAAGATGCTTTTTCGGTGTCCGCTTCATGACATTCTTCAAGGCAAATATCACGCAGCTCAATTTGGTTATCCGACACAAGCTCTATACTTTTCGGAATATCCTCCGTTATCAAAAGGCAGATTTTTGTGTTTTGCACAGGCACAAAATAACGCATTGTCACTTTTTTTTCGTTTTCACAACAGACTGAAACTTCAACAGGTGAACAAACATGGGCTTTTGCAGAAAAAGACACATAAAAACCGCAGTCAGCATTGCTTTTCGGCTCGTCGAATTTGTGAAAGTAAGAGTAACTCATCAGTTTAATCCTATCCTTTTTTCAAGATAACGTCCTATGTTTGCAACGTGTGTCAGTGCCGACGGCAAAAGCTCTTTGGGATAATTTGAAAGATACCAGAACACTTCAAAGTTTATTTCGCCCGTATAGCCGTAATTCTTTAAGCTCTCGATTATCTTTTCCCAGTTAAAGCCGCCGTGAAACGGAGGAACGTGTCTGTCTCCGTGATAATCGTTATCCTGCACGTGAAGAGCCTCTATAAGTCCCTTGTCCATACCGTTTACAAAATCCTGCGGCTCATAGCCTACCAGCGATGCGTGACCGAGGTCTATGCAGGCACAAAAGTTGTCCGTTCCCATTTCCCTGACAAATGCCGACAGCATCTTGGGATTTCCGAAGGAGCCTCTGTGACACTCGCATTTTTTATCGTAATAAAACAGGTTTTCAACGCCTATTTTCACTCCGCTTTTCTTTGCCGTATCTTCAAGACTTTTGTAGAATTTTCTGTTGATTTCAAGATATTCTTCATCATCGCAATGTGCCGTTTTAAGAGCATGGACCACCACGCACTTTGCACCCAAAATTCCCGATGCTTCAATGCTTCTTACGGTGTCTCTGTATTCCTTGCAGGACATATTCATTTCCATATGGGGCTGAAAATCAAAGGTTGCGTGCGTCTGATTGCACACAAGACCGATTTCGTCCATATATTTTCTTAAATCCTTGGCGTATTCTGCGTAATTGTCATCAAGAATATGAAGCTCATCCGACCAGTAAAAGGAGTAGTCAACGCAGTCAAAGCCTGCATCCTTTATTGCTTTGAGAGCTTCTTTTTCTCCCATTTTC
>JAZQFS010000072.1:0-5068 GCA_045539625.1 Eubacteriales bacterium
GAGCGATACTCTTTTTGCTCCCGAAGGCAATGTTACCGTGGCAGAAGGTATCACCATGGCAAGCCGTGTACACTCAATTTACAACGGCAAGACAATTGCCGAGGTAAAGGGCTCAAAGTGGTACGATATGTATATCGCTTATGCCAAAGAAAATGGTCTTATTGCTGACGGTCAGTTTGAAAATTTTGACCGTAACATTATGCGTTACGAGATGGCTGTAATGTTCGCAAAGGCAATGCCTGCCGAATATTTTGCCGCTAAGAACGACATCAAGGATATTCCCGACGTTGCGGAAACAGAAGAATACTACGATGACCTTATGATGCTTTATAAGGCAGGTGTTGTTCTCGGCTCTGACGATTACGGTAACTTCTATGCAACAAACCCCATCAAGAGAAGTGAAACAGCTGCAATTATCAATCGTGTAGCACTTCCCGAAAACCGTAAGGAAGGCAAGCTCCTTGAGTACGGCGACAGAGATCAGGCTGTGTTCCTAATTGATGATTTTACAATGCTCAGTGTACCGAGAGGCAAGACACAGATTGCTTCGGGCTGGATGTACGAAAACTTTGCCGATAACTCTATCAAGGATATAGATACATCAAGCAATGTTCTGGGTGATTCAAGCAAGGAACGCTATGTTGCAATTCACAGAGACATTACCACTCAGACTAAGGGTGTAATAAAGCTTGAAACAAAGTATACTGTCAGCGGCATCGGTACAAGCTTTATCTTCAAGGACAGCAACGGCACTGTGCTTTTCGAGCTTCGCAACGATGTTGACGGTAAAGTGTATGCTATAGGTGACGAAAAGGTTGACACAGGTGCCTATTGTAAGAACGGTCAGTTCTATACATACTATGAGCTTGACCTTGATGCCCGCAAGGCGTATATTCGTGTTAACGGTGAGGTGTTAGGTACTTTTGATATGTCCAAGAAGGCAGCAGACCTTTCACAGATGACAGTAACCACACATGATGAAGCGATTTGCTCTTTGACAATTCAAGAAGTGCATATGTACGTTAATTATGACGTCATGGATATGTTCCGTATGGACATTGCAGGCAAGGCTCCTTGCGGCTGGAAGGTTACTGACGGTGTAGTTGTATTTGCTGCAAAGGGCGACATTGATCCAAACAGCGTAAAGATTCCCGGCAAGGGAAGTGCAGTAAAGACCTTTGACAAGGTTAGCGGCAAGTTTGTTTACGAAACCTTTGTTAAGGTTGACGATAAGCAGTCCGCGAGCGTTGCAATCAAGAACGGCGACAAGACTGCCGTTAAGGTTGATATTACTGACGGCAAGATCACATCAGGTGGTAAGGCTGTAAGAGATTATACAAAGGGCATCTGGCAGCTTATCAGAATAGAAGGCGATACAAATACAGGCAAGGCTCTCATTAAGGTTAATAACAAGAAGTGCCTTGAGGTTGCTCTTCCCGTTGACGGCATCGATACTGTTGCAATTGAATCCTACGGCGAAGGCGACTTCCTCTTTGACGATGTTGAAGTATACAATGTTTATGACTATGCAGACTACGTTCCCACACCTGTTCCCGTAACGGATGACGAATGGTACGTAGGTATGAGTGTATGCTCTCTCTGGAGAGAAGGTACACATTACGGCTGGGACTGCATTTCTCCTTATGAGGAAGCAACTCCCGTTCTCGGTTACTATGACGAAGGTCTTCCCGAGGTTGCTGACTGGGAAATCAAGTTCATGGTTGAGCACGGTATTGACTTCCAGCACTTCTGCTGGTATGTAAGCGGCAACAACGAAAGCATTAAGAAGACACGTCTTTCGGATGCTCTCAATGAAGGCTTCATGAATGCTAAGTATTCCGATATGCAGGACTTCATGATTATGTGGGAAAACGCAAACACTCCTCAGAAGTCTGCCGATGACTTTAAGAGAGTTATTTGGGATTACTGGTATGACTGGTATCTTACCGACTCAAGATACTTCTGCATTGACAATAAGCCTGTAATTACAATTTATCAGCCTGAAAAGTTTATTCAGATGTGCGGCGACGATGCAAAGACAACAGAGCTTTTCAAGTTCATGAGAGAAGATATCAAGCGTGCAGGTTATGACGGACTTATTCTTCTTGCTTGCGGTTCAGGCAACAATCCTAAGACAAATGAACGCTTTAAGAAGATAGGCTTTGATGCTCAGGTTTGCTATAACTTCGGTGATCAGGCGTATATGGCTGAATACTCAAAGAATCGTATGAATTCTGCATTTGATGCAGGTCACCTCGCTCTTACCTCCATTATCGGTGTCGGCTTTAATGACATCGGCTGGACAGAAACAAGAACTCCCAATGCTTCCGAAGAAGACTTCCTTGAGCTTCTCGAATGGGCAAGAGATGACTATATGCCTCGTCTTGCAAAGAGAGAAAGTCAGGATTGGATCAGCAAGTTTGCTCTCCATACAACCTGGAACGAATACGGTGAAGGTCACTACATTATGCCTTCAGGCGTAAACGGCTTCGGTTATATTGATGCCACCAGAAAGGTATTCTCATCTGTTGCCGGCAAGGATGATTCCAAGCACTTTGACGCCATGCCTACCGACAATCAGAAGGCAAGACTTGGATATCTCTATCCTGCCAACAAGATAGATATCAGAAGAACATACTGGACTGAAGACGAAACACAGAAGATAGACTTTGATAAGTGCGAGGTTGTAAAGGGCTGGTACTTCGACAATCCCGAAGACTGCAAGCACTGGATTTCAAGCCATAACTGCACCAATCCTTTGTACGATGCAACCGAAAAAGCACTTGTTGGCACAACGATATCTGAGGACGGCGGTATAAAGAATATTGCTTCCGATGAAAGCGAGTTCAATGCTCGTGATGCAAGATATTTCAGAATTTGCATGAAGCTTGATGAAGATGTTGCTTCTACTGTTCAGATGTACTTCCAGAACACCACAGACCAGGAATTCCAGGCTACCAAAGGCGTTACAGTAAACACAAAGCTTGGTGATTATCAGTACTATGTTATTGATATGTATTCAAACAACTTCTGGAACGGTAAAGTTGATGAATTCAGAGTTGACCCGCTTCAGATAGCAGGTAAATTCTATATTAAATCCATCGAATTCCTCGCTCCTGCAAAGCTTGACGGATATACCCTTAATATTGACGGCAAGGATTATATTGCTTCGGACGGTTTCTATAAGAAGGTAGGCGACGAAGTATTTGTTGCAACCAATCCTTCGCTTGGATTCTATACTCTTAACAGATTCTACTACGAGTGGAACAGATGGAACGGCACACTTAAAGTTAAATCCGATAACGGTACGATATTTGACTTCAATGTTGGCAGTGACAAGGTGCTTGTTGACGGTAAGGAAGAAAAGCTTGCTGCAGCTATAGAGGTTGTAGACGGTCTTCCCATGCTTCCCGTTAAATTTATGTACGACAAGGCTGGCATAAAGTACACCGAAACGGCTGACGGCTTGGAGGTACAAGTTCGTTCCGAAGGTCTTAAGGATGCTATTGAACAGCGAGTTGACAACGAGTGGGAATTTAATGTTCCCGGTGACAATGAAGGCTGGGTAATCGGCGTTGCAACAGGCAGTGTAGCAGACGGTAATTTCTCAATGACTGCAACTGCTGTTACAGGAAAGAGCTATACACACGACCCGCAGGTGTCCAATTCCAAAGTTCTCTTTGATTCCGAGTTTTACAAGAAGTGTGAAATCCGATTCAAGGCTGAATTTGAAAAAGCAGACGGAGATAGAACTCTTTCACTTTACTTTGCAACCTCCAGAGAAAACGGTCTTAGCGAATCAAAGACTGCAAAGCTTAACTACAACAGCCTCACACCCGATGCGGAAGGTTATGTGACCGCTGTATTTGACTTCACAGGTCACGAAAAGTGGATTGACCAGATTTGCGCACTTCGTTTTGACCCCACAAACTCAGGCGGTACATATCACGTTGACTATATCAGAATGATTAAAGACCCTGCTGCTGAAGAAAGAATTGCTGCTCAGAAGAAGGCTGAGGAAGAAAGACGTCTTGCTCTTATTGAAGTAGAAAACGGTGCTCCTTTCCATATTGACAATCCCGATGCCGAGGGTGACGGTACGATGTATGCGTATTCACACAATTCGGTTGTTGAAATTGTTGAGGATGACCTCAACCCGGGTAACCACGCATACAAACTCACTCCTCCAAAGGATAAGAAGACATGGGGCTACTTTATGATGCCTACACTCTTCAAGCCGGGTGTTAAGTACAGAGTTGAATTTGATATCAGAATTCTTACCGATACCGAAGGAAACCCTGTTGAAGCTCAGTCTCTCAACTGGAACATGAGATATACCGACGTTGACAGCAACGGCATTACTAAGGAAATGATGGACCACCACGCTACTCTCGGAAAGTTCTCTACCTCCGACGGTTGGAAGCACGTAAGCTTTGAACACAAGATTAATGAAGCTTCACCTCTTAGAAACAAGGATATTATGTCCTTCTTCTCCAATCCCATTGATAAACCCGACGGCACATTCGTAAATATTTCGTATATGCTTGACAACTTTGTTGTTACGGTTGTAGAATAATTTGTTTTCAGTGCGGAATGCTCAGGCGTTCCGCACTTTTGTATACATTGCTTTTAATTCACAAAAAACGGATTATTTGCACAAATAGTATTGACTTTGAACACGGTTGTTTGGTATAATTAATCAAAAGTACAAAATTCTTGAAAAAAGGAGAAACAGTATGAAAAAATCAGTACTTCTGAAGCTTTCTGCAACCGTTCTTGCGGCTTTGTCGCTGACAGCGGCAATCGGAGCAAAAGGCTTCACAAAAACAAACGAGTATACCGAGGGCAAGTTTACGGACGTGCCTGAAAAACAGTGGTATGCGGCCGAGGTAAAGTCGGCTTACGAGCTTGGCTTTATGAACGGTCAGAGCGATACTCTTTTTGCTCCCGAAGGCAATGTTACCGTGGCAGAAGGTATCACCATGGCAAGCCGTGTACACTCAATTTACAACGGCAAGACAATTGCCGAGGTAAAGGGCTCAAAGTGGTACGATATGTATATCGCTTA
>JAZQFS010000073.1:0-4243 GCA_045539625.1 Eubacteriales bacterium
AGCACTTCATATTTGCCGTCATAAGCATATCTACGCTCGCCGCCTCTGTTATCCAAAAGCCAACCGCTTGTGAGAGGAAGCACAAGATTCTTTCCGGACTTATTTGCGTCGTATTCAAGATTAAGTGCCAAAACATACGCATCGTCCGTTGAACGCTTTACGGCAAGGTCGCCGCTAAGTCTGTTTTCGGGAAGAGCAACTCTGTTGATAATAGCACTCATTTCGGCTCTCTTGATATTCTTATGAGGATAGAATGAGCCTATATCATCATTACCCAGAACTATGCCTGCACGGTAAAGCTTTAAAAGCTTATCATAGTTTTCAGTGCCGTCAAGCATATCGGGAATAAGCTCAACATTATTTTTTGGTGTAAAATAGCTGTCGGGAAGAGCGTCCGCAAAAACAGTAGCAACCTCTATTCTTGTTGCAGGACGGTTATAGTCCTCGCCTTCTTTTTCTGTGTAAAAGCCTTTGGAAACTGCATAGTCTACATACATTTTGTACCATGCGCCCTCTGCAGCAGGTATTTCCTCGCCGTTATAGATTGCGCATACACGGCTTGCAACGGTAATTGCCTGTGCAAGTGTTACGTTATCCTCGGGAGCAAACTGTGTGTCGCTTGTGCCCTGCATAAGTCCGAGCTCGTATGTGTTTTTAACTTCGTTCGCATACCACGCAGCAGAGGAAATGTCAGAAAACATTCCCTCTGTATAGGTTTCGCTTTTTGCAAATGCTGCGTTAACGCCTACGCAAAGCGTCAAAGCAAGAACTGCCGAAAGTACAATTTTAGTAAATTTCATTGCCTCTTCTCCTTTTTAATTTTCTACAAGCATCTGTGCCGGTTGATTTTTGGTAGGAAGCTTGATTATTCTGTTTTCTGTCTTATAAACCTTGCCGCTGAAGATTTCCTTATATTCGCCATCCTTCTGCATGGTGATAACGGTTTGGTCATCCTTTGTATTGTAAATTCCGAAGAATGAGCTGTTGATAAAGGTTGCAATGCCGCTGTCGGTATAGATATGTACCCCTGCTTGCCTTGCAATGTCCTGAAGAATCGTAGCATGAAGGTTACCCACAGCACTGTAATATACGGTGTAATCCTTTTCGTGCTTTACGGCAACGCCGACTTTTCCGCTTTGTACAAAGGAAGCAACAGTTTGTGCGCTTTCATCAACAACAGAGAAGGTTTCGTCATAAGCGCTTTCGTTGCCAAACTGTACATCGCCGTAGGAAACAAGCTTTTCAGGCTCTGTCAGCTGCTGAGTCTTCATGCCCAGCATTTTTTCCATACGCTCTTTACTGAAGCCACCCTCTCCTGCATAGTCGCAAGGACCTGCAAACACAATTGTTCTGCCGTCCTTTTTGAGAACACTGTTGATAAAGTTTCTGTTTTCCTCCGTCAGGCTGAAAGCATTGAGGAAGAAGAACATCTTATATTTGCTTACATCAATTTTTGTAAGGTCTGCCACAGAATAAATATCATACGGCGCACCCATATGTGCAAGTCCCAGTCTCTGGTCGGAGATAAAGTAGTCATTTGCTCTGCTGCACTTATTGACGTAGTACATAGAGTCTGCACTTACAATCACCGCAACCTCGGAATTGCTCTTACTCTCCTTGCCCATTACAGATTTTGAAACATCTATGACACTTTTTATTCCTTCCATAAGCTCGTCGTCATAGTACCAGCCCTCAAGCATATCAAACCACCACATACCCACTCTGCGGTAAGTTCTCTGCATAAATTCACGCTGCATGGCATCAATTGTCTGCTTTGCATCCTCTAAGATGTCTTTGCGGTAGATAGCCATGGTGGTTATTGCCTTTTCGGCATCCTCATCGCCTGAAATTCTTCTTGGATGACCTTTAAGCTTTCTTACATTATAGTTCATATGGTCAAAGGACACAAAGTAAAGCTTATCATGCAAATCAAGTGTATCAGACAGAAGCATACACGCACTTGGTGCATCGTAGGAACGGAACTGATAAGAGGACGGAGTTGCAAGAAGGTCAATATCAGGACTGTTGTAAAGCTTATCATATTCAATATGACCTGCATTCCAAAGTCTGGGACCGCGAAGCTCCAAAATATATCCGAAGAACACGCCTACAAGCTTATTGTGGTTAAGTACCTCCTGTGCTGCCTTTGCATAGTAAAGAACGGTATCAACAACAAGCTCGTTATGGAACTTTCTGTAGGAGATAACCGTTTTATCTTCTTTTGAGTCAAGGAAAAGCTGTGTTGCAGGCTTTTCAAGTACAGCCTTTTCGGGAATATCAATGCTTTCATCCCCCATATATTTTCTGAAAGCATCAAGCTTAATCGGATGGCTTTCTTCGTAGTCATTATCGCTGAACCACTCTGTTGTATGACCGCCAAGCAGATAGTAGGCAACAATCTTATCCCCGAACTTTTCTTCGCAGTGTCTGATGCAAGCCTTCAGGTAATCGGCAGTATCACGTCTCCACTTTTCGTCCGCCGCTATCTGCGAAAGATGTGTAAAGGAACGGCTTCTGCCGGGATTTTCCTCATGCCACCAATCACGGCTGTCAAGATGGATATTGAGCATAAAGTAGGAGTCTTCGGGAGCATTTTCAAGAAACATCTCAAACTGCTTATCCAGACTGTCAAAGTTGTATTTTCCTTCACCAAACCAAGTTTCACCGTAAAGCGAATACGGTACATTAAGTGCTGACATACAGCCTGAGCAGTACACGTTGAAAAGGCGTATTCCCGCTTTATAAAAATCCGATACATTGTTTTTTGTAGATCTGAAGGATTTAAACGACAGGTCGTTCAGGATTTTGCCGTCCACGGAAATTGCAAGCTTGCCGTTATCTCTTACCAATTTAGAAATCATATTATTTTCCTCCTCTGTTTAGGTGCTGTTTTACTTAATTGTCTTTTTCGTTACCAAAAAGCTCACCGACATCTATAAGCACATCACTTGATGTCAAAATATCACTTTCCGTTACTTTTACCAAATCAATTAAAGCTTTTTTATATTCCTTTTTCATTTTCGTTTCCTTTCAGCCGATAATAGTATCAGCGATGAATTAATACATATTAATGATACCATCATAAGCATATATACGCAAGATATTTTTCAACACAAAAATTGGATTTTTCAACACCAAGCTTGACAAAACACCCAATATGGTTTACACTAAACAAAAGCGAGTAAAACAGCAAGGATGTGAAAACTATGTCCGTGGAATCATTTCTTGAGCTTTACAACAAGCATTATTTTGAAGAAATAGTCTTCAGCTACCGTCTTACCTTCCAGACAGACAAATTTTTCTACAGTCCCGACAAAGGCCGCACATATAATCTTCTTGCATTTATCAACAATTGTCAGGCAGATTTCTGCAGCTGTAACGGTGAGGCTTTTCATGCCAATCACGGTGATATTGTGTATGTTCCCAAGGGTGCAAGATACACCTCTGAGATTTACGGCAAGTTAGCCGATGACGGCTGTGTTCTGGGCATAAATTTTTTTCTCAGAGATGACACCTTTCGGCATTTCAACGCAGGCGACGACATAATTGTATTCAATGTTTCAAACCCCGAATACTACCGTGAATTATTTTCCAAAATGAGAAAAATGAGCGACACAAGCGTTCCGTCAACATCAAAAATGAAAAGCTGGTTTTACGAAATCATTTCATCTCTATGCGAGGCATATCGGTCAAAAAGCAAAGCAAGCAAGGAGTTTAAGCTCATTGAACAGGGCATAAAGTACCTTGAAACAGACCGCAAGCTTGACAAATCCGTTGCCGACATTGCCGAAATGTGTGCTGTCAGCGAAAACTATTTCAGGCGGCTTTTCAAGGAATACTCAGGCGTTTCGCCAAAGGAATATATTCTCAACGCCAAAATATCAAAAGCAAAGCTGATGCTCTGCGAAAACACCATTCCCATCTCAGAAATTGCCGAGATATGCGGTTTTCCCGATTCGGCATACTTCTGCAGAACATTCAAGAAGAGGACAGGGCTGTCACCGCTTTCCTATCGCAATCGGGAGATTTCAAAGTAATACTGTACAAAAAAGGAACGGCTTGCCGTTCCTTTCATATTTTAAGGGGACTGCACAAGCAGTCCCTTGAGCCTGTTGAAAAAGTATGTTTTATCTCACGTTTTAGGAAAACCCCCGGCGAGGGTTTTCCTCTTTTTCGTCCTTTTAGGACGAAAAATTCACCTTTCCTGCGCTTTATGAAGCATAAGGAGTTTCGCCGTCTGCGG
>JAZQFS010000074.1:0-5615 GCA_045539625.1 Eubacteriales bacterium
TCCTTGTGCACACCGAGGACTCCTCCATTGAGGGGAAGCGTTTTGGTTACTTTGACGCTTCGGTCAAAGTTACTCGTCCGTCGCAACGGACGAAACCTCCTTGCGTTACATAAAGTAACTTAAAAAGTAACTGAAAAAGAACGAAAACGGGTCGATGTGGGCGCCGTGAGCGAAGCGAGGAAGTACTCTTGGGGTGCATCGACCCCTACGAAAAAGAAGAATAGGGAAAAGTATGACTGCCGACCGCAATCGGCAAAATTCCTTACCAAACATAAAACTATCTTTAAAAAGAAAAAGAAAAAAAGAAAAAGAAAAAAAGAAAAAGAAAAAAAGAAAAAGAAAAAACCCCTTGACAAATCAGAACATAAGTATTATAATATGCACAGACGTTCTAAACAACTGTACCAAACCTAAGTTCTGAAACCGAAGGGGTGTAAATATGACAAATCCTGCATACGAATACGCACAAAACAGGGGAATAAACAGAGGAAGAATAGTGCTTCATTCGGACTTGAATAACTTTTTTGCAAGCGTGGAATGTAAGAAACGCCCTGAATTGCGGGATTTTCCCGTAGCCGTGTGCGGAAACCGTGAGGACAGACACGGCATAGTCCTTGCCAAAAACGAAAAGGCAAAGAAGGCAGGCGTCAAAACGGCGGAAGCAATATGGCAGGCAAAGCAAAAATGCCCTCATCTTGTGATAGTGCCTCCCGACTATGATGAATACGTGCGTTACTCGGCAATAGTCAAGAACATTTATTCACAGTACAGCGACAGGGTGGAGTCCTTCGGCATGGACGAGTGCTGGATAGAGCTGACGGGGGATATAAAGATAAAAACATTGCTTGACGGCGAAAGAGTGGCAGAGGAGATACGAAACCGTGTGAAAAAGGAAACAGGGCTTACCGTGTCGGTGGGAGTCAGCGACAACAAGGTGTTTGCAAAGCTCGCTTCCGATTTTAAAAAGCCTGATGCGGTAACGGTTTTCGGTCCGTTCAACTATGAGAGCGTGGTGCAGAAAATCGATATAGGCGAAATGCTTTTTGTGGGACACAGCGCAAGGAGCAAGCTCCACCTTTACGGCATAAATACAATAGGAGATATGTCGGTGTCAAGCGAGCTGTTCCTTAAAAGCGTAATGGGTAAAAACGGTATGAAAATGTACTACGATGCCTGCGGAGCAAATATTTCGCCCGTGTGTAAAATAGGGGAGAGCGCAACCGAAACAAAGTCGGTGGGAAACAGCGTGACCTTGCCCTATGACCTTGAAAATATTGACGAGGTGTCACGGGTGATACATCTGCTGTCGGATAAGGTGGCTTGGCGGCTGCGAAACGGCGGCTTTGAGGGAACAACCGTGTGCATCAGCGTGAGAAACACTCAGCTTGTCACCACCGAAAAGCAGTGCAAAATCAGCCGTACCTCCAACAGTATAGAAATAGCCCACGCCGCAATAAAGCTTTATAAGGAAAACTACAACACCTCGCTTCCCGTAAGGTCGATGGGCGTGCGCTGTACGGGACTTATAAACACAAAAGAGCACGTGCAGATTGATATGTTCGACGAAAACCGCCTGTTCCGCAACCGCCGTGAGGAAATGGATAAGGTGGTAGACCAAATCCGCTTAAAATACGGTATGAAGCTTATTTATCCTGCCTCGGCTATGGGAACAAAGGTGTCGCTTGCAAATCACCCTGCTTTTACCCATTAGAGATAAAGCACCTCTGCAGTACCGTTAAATACCCTTGAAATAAGCCGTAAAAATATAATTGTTAACGTTTTGTGTGTTTTTTTTGCTAAATTAACAAAGAATATTGACAATAGTTTGACAATGTGGTATTATTATCCTGTGTATTCCTATATTAATAAATTTATGATGGTAATAACCATCGGAAAAGGAGAAAAGACACATGAAAAAACTTTTAAGCATTGTCCTTGCGGTACTTATGCTGTTTTCAACAGTAAGCTATGCCGCACCTGTTATGGTTGACACTGCCGTAACAGCCGAAGAGGTTGTTGCACAGGAAACAACTGTGGCAGAAGAAACTGTTCTCGAAGCAGAAACAGAAAAGATATGGAAGGATGAAGAAAAAGGCGTTCTTTTGTACCACATCGATTTTGATAACCTTACAGCAAGTGCACTAAAAACAGACAAAAATGGTGACTCATATATTAGTAGTGGAAAAGATACAACCTTTGATGCACTTGGAGTAACAAATCCTTCGTTTGTTGGTAAGAATGACTGGGTAATTAGCAGTACCGGTGCTGCCGGTGGAGCGGTGTCTGGTGTTGTATATCTTGCCACTGAATCAGACGGAAATGTTTACGGTAAAATGACAACAAACGGTTCGACACAGGAATACCCTCATTTTGACTGCTATTCCACAAGTGGCAAGATATATGAAAACGGCATTTTTACTGTTTCGTATAAATATAAAACAAATCCTACAGACTCTTTGAGAAATATTCGAAAGGGTGTACAGTATCTTGTTGAAAGAGCAGATGAAGATCCCTCTAAGGAGGATACAATAAAAGTACAGACTCTTGATACGATAACTGTTACACAGAGTGATGCTTGGCAGGAAATTGAGTATACATTTACACCCGTCGCAGGTACATCTCGTAAGTATAAAGGTGAAGATGGAAACGAATATTATGGTAAAGACTTGTCTATAGCGCAAATTTATACTGTTCTTTACACACAGAAAACCACAAAAACAGAAGTTATGTTTGACGATGTAAAGCTCTACTGGAAGCCTTACGAAGCTAAGGTGACAATTGATGCAAACGGCAACACAGATGCAAAGAATGTTGAATATATTGCAGATACTTCCGCAAAGGTTGACCTTGATGCACTTAAGGCATTGATGTCAAACACAGACGATAAGATGTTTATCGGTTTTTCACTTACACCCGACGGAGAACTTATTTATGATGACTTCTGGGTAAGTGAGGATACAACAATCTATGCACGTTGGTCTGATTATGCTCCTGAACATGAACAGCACGGTAAGCTTCTTATGTTCGTTGACTTTGAAAACATCGACAAGAACGCTGATGTTTACACAACAGACTCCGAAGGCCGTGAATTCCTGCTCAAGAACGTATCTTGGGAAGGTGCAGCTTACTTCAACCCTGCATTTGCGGACCTTGATACAGCTAACATTTCAATCTGGCCTGAATCCAGTAAGTCATATAATGCTTCACCCGACCAGCATATGATGTTGGGTACAGAGGACGGCAATACATATGCTTCTCTTTACGCAATGAATAACGCACTGGTAATGGCATGGATTAGAAATGATACATATACCGAGTTCTATAAGCCCGGTAACTACACAGTAGTTTATGACGTAAACGCTTCAAGCAATATTACAAAGCTTAAGAAGTGGTATGAGCTTGGTTATACTCCTTCAGGAACAACATCAAGAAAGAATTGTCAGTTTATTAATGAAACGACAGTTTCTCTTGCAGCAGACACATGGCATAGAGATAATGTATCATATTTCCCCTATAGTATTGTCGAAGGTAGTGTAAGCAAGTCAGGAGAAGTATGCGATACACTTACAAGCTTCAATATAGGTGTTGACGTAGCAAAGGGTACAACAGTTAAGTACGACAACATTCGTGTATACTATAAGCCTGTAGTTGCAAACATCACAATTGATGCAAACGGCAACAGCGAAGCACAGAATGTTGTTTACACAGCAGATACATCTGCAAAGGTTGACCTTGATGCACTTAAGGCTCTTATGTCAAATACCGATAGCAGAATGTTCCTCGGTTTTTCTCTTACACCCAATGGAGAAATTCTCAGAGATGACTTTTGGGCAAGTGAAGATACAACAATCTATGCACGTTGGTCTGATGCCGATCCGACACATGAACAGCATGGTACACTTGTTTTTGTAACTGATTTTGATAACATTAACAAGAATTCCAGCGGTTATTTAAAGGACGAAAACGGTAACGAGTTTTTGGTTCATACTAAGGCAATTTATCACTCATCGTTTGTAAATCCTGATGTAAAAGACCTTGACAGTGCATATGTTATATGGAAACCTGAATCATGCAAATCTTATAACGGCTCAGATTTACAGTACTTCTTACTTGGTTCTGCAGATAACAATGTATACGGTTCTGTATATGCAAGCTCCGGCAAATATGTAATGCCTTGGATTAAAAATGCGAGAGATACAGTACCTGAACTGTATAAGAAGGGTAACTACACCGTAGTATTTGATGTAAATTCATCAACAAATATTACAAAGTTTATGAATTATGCAGAGTTTGGTTACACAGATGCAACAGACAAAAGAATACGTAAACAGGAAGCAGTTACTACTGAAGCATCACTTGAAAAAGACACCTGGCACAGAGACCGTGTGGTATATTTCCCATATTCACTTGTAGCGCAGAAAGCTACAGAAGCAATGCCATTTGACACACTTACAGGTATATGTATAGGTGTTGGAGTTGAAAAGGGCTCAACAGTTAAGTACGACAACGTAAGAGTATACTGGAAGCCTGTCTCCGCAAACATCACAATCAACATGAACGGCAACAACGACAAGACTGTTGATGCTTATGTAAACGATACATCTTCCGTTCTCAGCCTCGATGCACTTAAAAAGCACGTAGGCGCTGAAACAGCAAACTATACTCTCGTAGGCTTCTCAAAGACTGCTGACGGCGAGCTTCTCACTGCTGATTTTTGGGCAAATGAGGATATGACACTTTACGCAGTATGGGAAGCAAAGACAGTGGTAACTCCTGAATCTTACAACGTTTCTTCTATCAGAACAAGCGGTCAGACAGGTATCCGCTTTATGTCCTCCATCACAAAGACACAGAAGGCTGAAGTTTCCGAATACGGCTTCATCGTAACACTTAAGAGCCTTCTCGGTGATAAGGAGCTTACACATAATTGCGGCGTTAGCTTCGTAAGCGGCGTAAACTATGGCGTTGTAGATGAAAAGAATGTTGACCTCATTTATAAGGAAGAAGGCGACAACCTCTTCTTTACAGCGGTTGTTTACGGTATTCCCGATAATGCAGCGGCATATAAGTCAGCGTTTATCGTAAGACCTTACTCAAAGAGAGGCGATTATTACTACTACGGTGACAAAGTAGAAAAGAGCGTTCTCGATGTAGCAAAGGCAATCCGTGACGGCGGATATACAAAGGTTACCGAAACAGATAAGGCGTATGTTGAAAAGATTCTCACAACCTGCGGCGAATCTGTAGATGTTCCCAACGCTTAAGCGATAATTGTAAATTCAATAAGAAAGTCCCGAGTAAAATCGGGGCTTTTTTTACATTTTTTTACTGTATAAATTGACAAATTTCGCAAAAAATAAAATGTATAATGAATGATGAATGATGTGAGGAAGGTTTTTTTATTTTTATAGTTACTTAATGTATCGCAAGGAGGTTTCGCTCTCTGCGGAGAGCGAGGAGTAACTTTTATGTATCGCAGGGGAGTTTCGCCTCTGCGGAGGCGACCATCTTTTGACCAAAGCGTCAAAAAAGATAGTTTAATGTATCGCAAGGAGGTTTCGTCCGTTGCGACGGACGAGTAACTTTGACCGAAGCGTCAAAGTAACCAAAACGCT
>JAZQFS010000075.1:0-6298 GCA_045539625.1 Eubacteriales bacterium
GCGAGGGTTTTCCTCTTTTTCGTCCTTTTAGGACGAAAAATTCACCTTTCCTGCGCTTTATGAAGCATAAGGAGTTTCGCCGTCTGCGGACGGCGACCAAAGACGCTGTCTTTGGAAACTGCAAGGCTTTTCGTGCTTTCCCAAATCTTTGATTTGGTTGAAAGCTCGAACCCAACGTAGTTGGGTATCCTTGCTTTGCTTGACCTAAACTTTCACAATGGTTTTGCGACAAGCTCTTCTCCTCTCGCAAGAGAGGAGCTTTTTTTACAGGTTTTCAAATATGTTTAAGTGTCTTTGAAAAGAAAAAATATCAATTCCGTTCAATCTTTTCCAATGTTTACCGCATCTTAACAATTAGAAAAATATAAAGTAGTATAATATCAAAAGAAAAATCGCATAAAAATTATTCTGAGGTGAAAAATATGAAAAAGTTTATGGATAAGGACTTTCTCCTTTCTACACCCACAGGTGTTGAGCTTTTTGAAAAGTTCGCAAAGGATACTCCGATTATTGACTATCACTGCCACCTTGTTCCTGCAGAAATTGCAGCCAATAAGCAGTTCAAAAATATTACCGAGGCTTGGCTTTACGCCGACCACTATAAGTGGCGTGCAATCCGTGCCTGCGGCTATGAAGAAAAGTTTGTCACAGGCGGAGAGGGTGTGTCGGATTATGACCGCTTCAAGGCGTGGGCGACAACAATGCCTTCCACAATAGGCAATCCTCTTTATCACTGGACTCACCTTGAGCTTCAGAGATACTTCGGCTTTGATAAGCCACTTTCTGCCAAGACCTGTGATGAAGCATGGGAAACCTGTAATGCCGCACTTGCAAAGGGCAATATGGGTGCAAAGGATCTGATTACCGCTTCAAATGTTAAGGTTGTTTGCACAACCGATGATCCTGCGGATTCTCTCGAATATCATATGGAAATTGCCAAGGATACCTCTTTCAAGACAAAGGTGCTTCCTGCGTTCCGCCCCGATAAGGCTGTCAATATTGAAAAGGCAGGCTTTAAGGAATACATAACAGAAAAGCTTGAGGCGGCTTACGGCAGTAAGATTGAAAACATCGACGAGCTTTGCGCTTGCTTTGTAAACCGCCTTGACTTCTTTGAAAGCCTTGGCTGTAAGACAAGTGACCACGGTATAGACTATGTTCCTTACGTTCCCTGTACAAAAGAGCAGGCTGACGCTGTATATAAGAAGGCTGTAAAGGGCGAGGCTGTTTCGGTTACGGAAGCCGATATGTATAAGACATATATGCTTACCTTCTTTGCAAATGAATTTACCGCACGTGATTGGGTAATGCAGATTCACTACGGCGTTGCAAGAAATAACTCCGATGTTAACTTTGCAAAGCTCGGACCCGATACAGGCTTTGATACAATTTCGGGACACGACTGCATCAGAAATGCTCTTCAGCTTCTCAACAGCTTTGAAAAGAACGGCTGTCTTCCCAAGATGGTGTTCTATTCACTTAATCCTGTTGAAAATGCTCAGATTGATGCTATGTGCGGCTGCTTCCAGGGTAATAATAAGGGCATAAAGAGCAAGATACAGCACGGCTCTGCTTGGTGGTTTAACGATCACCTTGACGGTATGCGTGATCAGCTTAAGACCTTTGCGGCAACAGGCGTGCTTGCAAACTTTGTTGGTATGCTCACCGACTCCAGAAGCTTCCTTTCTTACCCCAGACATGAGTATTTCAGAAGAATACTTTGCGACTATGTGGGAAAGCTTGTTGACGGCGGCGAATATCCTTACGATATTGATGCTCTCGAAGCAATTATCAAGGGCGTAAGCTTTGATAACGTAAATAAATTCTTTGGATTTAATGTATAATTTGTTTTGTCTTGTCATACTGATACAGCACAGTGCATCACAGGTGATAGGAGACCGAATTTGAAATCTCAAATCAAGCCGATGCTGTATGGAGGAATGTGATAATCAGCTTCCCCTTGAGGGGAAGCTGTCGAGCTAAAGCGAGACTGATGAGGTGTAGGATGCAAAGCATCCGGTGATTGGGATAAAAGTAGCTTTTTTTGTAACACTGCGCCGTCAGTAACGGCTACACCTCACCACCGCCTGTGGCGTAGCCTCCCCTCAAGGGGAAGCCTGAAATTTTCCATCGGCGACAGCCAATTAAAGTTCTTGCGGAGCTTCTTTCAAGAAGCGACCGTACCTGTGATACATCAAACTAACATCTACCCGTGGCACAGCTGGATAGCGCATCAGACTCCGACTCTGAAGGTCATGAGTTCGAATCTCATCGGGTAGGCCATCAAAAGAGAACGCAAATGCGTTCTCTTTTGTATTTGTGTCCGCAGGACGCAACATCATTTTGAAACGAAGTTTCAAACATCATTTCAAGCGAAGCTTGAGCATCATTCCGCTTTAGCGGACACAAAATGAAGTTGTGCTGCCGCACAAATGGAGTGATACTTCGTATCAATGATGTTACACCGTGGGTGTAAATGATGTTGCCTGACGGCAAATGGCAGAAGAAACTGTAGCTTTACAAAAAAGTCCCGTCATAAGACGGGATTTCTTTGATTGCGTTTAAAAGGAAAAAGCACTTGACAGAATGAAATCAAGTGCTGCTTGGCTCGTCAAACAATTCTTCAATAGTGACGCCGAGTACTTTGGAAATGATATAAAGCTCTTTATCCGTTGCACTTCGGACTTGCCCTTCAAGTTTTGAATAGCTGGTTGGGTTCATGTCACAACCCATTACTTGGATTTGGGCAATAAAGTCCTTTTGTTTGATGTTTTTTTCTTTTCTCAATCGCTCTATATTTTTGCCGACTAAATTTTTATCTCCATAAATATGCTTTCGTGGCTTCATATATCAAAATCCTCTTAGAAAAAATCTATTTTACTAAATTATATTGCCGAAAAGACTTGACATAATTCTAAATTGGAATTATAATATAATAAAATTCCAAAACGGAATTAAAATAAGGAGGTAAAAAAATGTTTTGCAAAAATTGCGGTACAGAGATTAAGGAAGGGGCTAACTTTTGTTTGAATTGCGGTACGAATATAACATCGGCTGCTGAAACGAGCGATTCGGAAGAAAGCGAAAACATCGTATTCGAATGCAAAGGTAGTTTGCAAGGCGGCGGTGTAGGAAAAATTGTTCTTACAAACAAAGCTATTATGTGGACAAAATCAAAGGGTGCCAATTTTGTAATGGGAGGCGTTATTTCTCTTTTAACCAAAGGAGATACGGCTGTTAAATTTGAAGAGATTCTAAGAACTGATAAATATCTGTTTTTGGGCGGTGGAGGCTTGCAAGTTTATACTAATTCGGGAAAAAACTACAAATTTGGTTTCAATTCTTCAAAAGACAGAGATAAGGCTATGGAGTACATCAATCAAAAAATCAACAAATAGACACATACGTATAATCACATGGTTTAAAGAGCCTGTATCAAAAATTATGATACAGGCTCTGACTTTATTATTTGTTGATATTTGCTATGCTATTTTCTGCGGTGTTCAGTCGTTCTTTTTATTTTCCCCCTCACACAGCACAACATCGACCTCATCCGAACTGCAAAGCACAAAGGTGCGTGTAAGCCCTGTTTTTGAGGAATCGCACAAAAATATTTTCTTTGCCGAATGTGACAGCATAACACGCCTGAGAGACGTTTCCTCGGGTGAAGAGTCGCTGATTATGCCGTCATCTGAAAGCGCCTGACTGGAAAAGAAACAAAGGTCGGCGTTTATGCCTCTGATAAAATCCTCCGCCTGACTTCCAACAAAAACGTTGCCTCTGTGTGAAAAAAGACCGCCTGTGCAGTACATTTCAAAAGAAGACGAGGAGTATTCTCTGAAGATTTCGGGATTGTTGGTAATTACCGTTATTTTTTTGTCTTTTCCCACATACTTGAGAATACGCCTTACCGTTGACGAGCCGTCAAGAATAACCGTTGCACCGTCAAAAATGTAGCCTGCTGCTCTTTTTTCAAGATTTTCCTTTTCAATACTGTGAATGTTGTTGCGTATGTCAAAGGGCACAACGCCGCTGTCCTTTTCCCATAATGCAACACCGCCGTAGGTCTGCTTTATCAAGCCCCTTTGCTCTAATTTCTTTAAATCCCGCCTTACCGAGGATTCGCTGGAGAATACCACAGCGGCTAACTCTTTTACGGTGCAGAAGCCGCATTTTTTCAGATGTGACAGTATCTCTTTTTGCCTTTGGTACGTAATCATAATTTTCACCCTTGTGACAGAGTTTGAAAAAGTTTCATAATTTCTGCCATCCCTTGACATACTTTGATGTTACAGCTATAATTGTATCATAAACTTTTAAGTTTTTCAATCTTTTTCACAAAATTCAATATTTTTTGACAGGAGAATAAACATGGCTGTAGTAACAATTGTAGGCGCAGGAATGATGGGCTCGGCACTTGCCTTTCCCGCAAGAGAAAACGGCAATGAGGTAAGACTTGTAGGCACACACCTTGATAAGGAAATTATCGACGGCTGTAAAAAGAACGGCAGACACCCGAAGTTTGAAAAGGATTTTCCAAACGGCGTAAGCTATCATTATATAGAAGAGCTTGAGACGGCACTTGAGGGGGCTGATGTTGTAATCGGAGGCGTCAGCAGCTTCGGTGTTGATTGGTTCGGCGACTTTGTTTTGCCGAAAATTGCAGACGGCACGCCTGTTATCACCGTCACCAAGGGACTTATGGACACCGAGGATGGAAGACTTCTTACATACCCCGACCTGTGGCAGAAAAAGCTTGATGATATGGATAAAAAGCTTAAGCTTTGTGCTATCGGCGGACCTTGCACAAGCTACGAGCTTGTGGCACACGACCAGACTGAGGTTTCCTTCTGCGGCAAGGATTTGAAAACGCTGTCTTACATTAAAGAAATTATGCAGACAGAATACTATCATATAAGCATAACAACCGATGTTACGGGCATCGAAAGTGCGGTGGCGCTTAAAAACGGCTATGCACTCGGCATTGCGCTGACAATCGGACTTAATAAAAAGAACTTCGGCGATGACACCTTGCACTTTAACTCACAGGCGGCGGTGTTCGGACAGGGTGCAAAGGAAATGTACAGACTGCTTCAATTCCAAAACGCACTTTCTCTTAACAATCTTTGCGTAGGTGTGGGGGATTTGTACGTCACCATTTACGGCGGAAGAACAAGACTTGTGGGAATACTCCTTGGCGAAGGCTACGGCATTGACGAAGCTAAGGCAAAGCTTAACGGAGTCACACTTGAATCGCTGGTGGTTGCGGAAAGAGTTGCAAGAGCTGTCAAGAAAAACATTGCAAAGGGCACTGTAAAAGCTGAGGATTTCCCCCTTCTTTTGCATATTGATGAAATTCTTACCGATAAAATGCCCGTAAACATTCCTTGGGAAAGCTTTACTTATGCGGAGTAACAAAAACGGCATAAACGCTTGATTTGTAAAATAATAATAATTGTATAAAAACGGTTGAATTTGGTATTTATTTGTGATAAAATATACTGAAATCAGCCGTTTTCGGCTTTTTTAAAGGAGAAATATTATGCAGACAGTATCATGGATTTTAAGTACGGGCGCAATACTTTTTGATATTGCGGCATCTTTGACAAAGGGCGACAAGAATATGCTGAAAATCCTCGCCTTTATACTTCTCAGCAACCTTTCAATAGCAATAAGCTATGTACTTAACTTTTTCATTAACGGCGACGGTCTTAACGGCTCATTCTCCTGTTTTCTGGGAGCTGCAATCTGCCTTGTGAACTTCTTTTTCAATAAAGAAAAAAAGCCCATACCCCTGTGGCTGTCAGGGGTATATGCCGTTTGCTTTGTGGCAGTGAATTTTGTTACCGAGGTTACATGGGCAACAGCCATTGCCATTGCTGCCTGCCTTACATTTGTAATGAGCGTTATTCAGGACACGGGAAGAATGTTCAGAGTGTGGACTCTTTTAAACTGTATTCTCTGGTGCACCTATGATATTGCGGCACAGGCTTATCAGAGCCTTTTCACTCACTTTGTGCTTACACTTTTCTTTGTTGCAGGCATAATTATACACGACAGAAAGCCTAAGGCGGAAAAATAAGAAAACGGCTGTAACAGCTAATAATTCGGAGGTACTTAAAATTAGCATTTCAATTGAAAACTTTATGGTAAGACGGAAAATGGGAGAAAAAGAAGCTCTCAAAGCAATAAAGGATGCAGGCTTTGACTGCGTTGACTACTCCTTTTACTGGTCGGATGAGCTTCATATTCTTGATGACAATTACGCAGAATACGCCAAGGATTTAAGAAAATATAT
>JAZQFS010000076.1:0-19302 GCA_045539625.1 Eubacteriales bacterium
CGGTCTTAATCAGGATAAGTGGAGTAAGTTTATTTATTCTGCTAAAACGGATACAGAGGCACAGAAAGGCTATAACCCGTATTCTCCGTATATGTTCAATTTTAACTCTAAAATGGCATTTGATTATACATTGGGTGAGTACGTTAAGGTTACATGGGATGCAGAAGACGAAAATCTTCCTGCTTATGTCAACAATAATCTTTCAATTCCGTATGGCTATGACGGTGTAAATATGGGCTTTATTGTTGAGCCTTATATGAACACAGATACTCCGCAAACCGACCTTTACCTTGACTACTTCCGCCTTTACAGAAAGGGCATACTTACAGTAAGCTATGACGCCAATGCTCCTGCAGGCGTAACCGTAACAGGTGCGATTGCTGCCGATACAAACAGAGGCGCGGGTACAGGCTATATTCTTTCCACCGACATTCTCAGTGCCGACGGCTATAACTTCCTTGGCTGGTCACTTGATAAGGACGGCAGTGCAAAGGATGTTGTAAAGACAATTGACCTTACACGTGATACCACGGTATACGGCGTATGGGAAAAGAAGCATACTCCTGCTTCCTACAGCGAAAACTCCATAAGAGTCAAGGGTTACCAGGGTATACGCTTTATGTCCTCCGTTACAACTGAAACAAAGAACGATGAAAATACCACTGAATACGGCTTTATCGTAACACGTGAGTCTCTGCTTGGTGGAAGAAGCGCTGATTATCTTACATTTGAACAAACAGATGTAAAGTATATTTCCGGCGTAAGCTACGGATATGATAGCGCAGAAAAGAAGATAGATAAAATCTACAAAACAGAAGGCGATAACATCTTCTTTACGGCAGTTGTTCACGGCATCAGCGAATCAAAGGATAATTTTACCGAACAGCTTGTGGTAAGACCTTATGTAAAGAACAACGGTGAGATAATTTACGGCGAACCGATGTTAAGAAGTGTTCTCAGCGTTGCAAAGGCTCTCAGAGACGGCGGATATAAGAATCTTGACGAAGAAGGTATAAGCTTTGTCAACAGAATCCTCACCGTTTGTGAAGAGACAATATAATAACCGTATATCCTAAAAGGATATAAACTCTCCTTTTCTTATGACTCTCCCTGATTTATTCGGGGAGAGCCTTTTTTATGCAAAAAAAAGACGGTCTCCTTTGGGAAACCGCCGTAAATTGCTTATAATTAAAGGTTGTAGTACTTGTCAAATTCGGCAGGGTGAGGAATTGCAGCGAGCTGACGGACTTCTTCACGCTTTGTTGCAATAAAGTTGTTGAGAAGCTCGATGGGGAATACACCGCCTGCTGTAAGATAATCGTGGTCAGCTTCAAGAGCATCAAGAGCCTCGTCAAGAGATGTGGGCAGATGCTTAAGCTTTGCCTTCTCCTCTTCGGGAAGGTGGAACAGGTTGCAGTCGTAGGGACCCCAGCCGTTTTCGTGGGGATCGATTTTGTTCTTGATACCGTCAATACCTGCCATAAGTATTGCTGCATAGCAGAAGTAAGGGTTGCAGGTAGCATCGGGGTTTCTAAGCTCAAAACGTCTTTTGTCGGGGGACTTTGCGTATGCGGGAATACGGATAACCGCACTGCGGTTTGATGTGGCATAACCAACAGTAACGGGCGCCTCAAAGCCGGGAACAAGACGCTTGAAGGAGTTTGTGCTGGGGTTTGTGATGGCACAAAGAGATGCAATGTGCTTGAGAAGACCGCCCATAAAGTAGTGAGCTTGGCGGCTGAGGTTGGAATATCCCTTGTCATCGGAGAATACAGGCTCGCCGTCCTTTAAAAGGAGCATGTGAACGTGCATACCGTTGCCTGCTTCACCCATAATGGGCTTTGGCATAAAGGTTGCGGACATACCGTACTTTCTTGCCGTGTTGTGAATGATGTACTTTATCATCATTGTAGCATCTGCCATTTTTGACATCTGTCCAAGCTCAGGCTCAATTTCAAACTGACCGCCTGCACCTACTTCGGGGTGGTGGTAGTTGAGAGCGATGCCTGCCTCGTCCATAAGCATACACATTTCGCTTCTTGCCTCGTAGGAAACGTCAAACGGCTTTGCAATGTGGTAATTCTTTTGCTTTGCAACAATGTTGCCGAGGCCTTCCATTGCACTGTTCCAGTGTGCCTGGTCAGCATCAAGTGAGTAACCTACAGACTGAGGCTTTACTTCCCAGCCTACATTGTTGAAAAGATAAAATTCAAATTCGGGAAGTATAAGCATTGTGTCTGCAATGCCGCTGTCCTTTAAATACTTTTCGGCTGCAAGCACAATGTTTCTGGGGTACTGTGCAAGAGGTCTGTTTTCGGGGTTGCCGATAATCATGGCGTTACCCGTCATTGACAGAGTGGGAATATCGCAGAAGGGATCAATAACAGCAGTATCGGGGTCGGGAATGAAAACCATATCGCTCTTTTCAACAACAGCATAGCCGTAGTTGGAAGCGTCAAAGCCGATACCGTTTTTCATGGTTTTTTCGGAAAAATTCTTTGCAGGGATTGTTACGTGGCGGAACTGACCGTTAATGTCAACCATTTTGAAGTCGACCATTTTAATGTCATTTTCCTCAATCATTTTCAGAATGTCATTTACTGTTTTCATGATATTCTCCTTTGTAAAAGTTATTACATATTTATTATACATATTTTGCGAGAAATGTCAAGCTGATTTGTCCGTGTTTTGCATATCAGCTGCTTTTTTGAGGAAAAACAGTGCTGCGTGACTTTATTTCTGTTATATTTGTTGATTTCGTGTTGACTTTAAAATGCGTCAGGCTTATAATTGTAAAAAAGGAGGCGGCAAACAGTGATAGATATTAAAAACAGAAGAGAATGTTTCTTTGATAATTTTTTGATTGATGAAGAAAAAACCACCGCGGAAAAAAGACTTAATAAGCCTGTAAGACAGGACGTTATAATGGTGCTTGATAAGCCGTGGGAGGGTAGGTATACAACATTTTTCTGTCCCGTATATGCACAAGATAAGTGGCATTTGTATTATGTTACTGAGCTTGGGGCACAGATAAAGTTTATCTGCTATGCCCAAAGCGATGACGGACAAAGCTGGACAAGACCGAATCTCGGCATAGTTGAATTTGGCGGCTCAAGGGATAATAATATCATTTTTGATATGGAAATGTTCAAAAAGCACGATTTTAAAAACTTTGATAATTTTTCTGTGTTTTATGACGATAATCCTGCCTGTCCCAAAGAAGAAAAGTATAAAATGATAGTTAACTGGATGGGACATGCTACTCTTGCCGCCTTTATGAGCGAGGACGGAATACATTGGGATAATCTCACACTTATCACCAATGAAGGTGACTTTGATTCCCAAAAACGAGCATTCTGGAGTAAGGAGCATAATAAGTATTTCTGCTATTTCAGAGGCGGTCACGATGCCGATGAAACTTTGCCCATTATTGATAAGTCGTATACCGATAAAACGGCAAAGGCACTTGAAGATCCTGAACGCTTTATCTTACGTGAACCGGGTGAGGGAACGCATACATTTGTGAGAGATGTAAGAGTAACAGAGTCGGAGGATTTTGTCAACTGGTCAAAGCCAAAACGCATCAACACAACGGGAACGGAATATCAGCTTTATAATAATGTAGTGTTCCCGTATCCGAGAGCGCCTCATATATTTGTGGGTATTCCCCTTCGGTACTCCGAACGCAAGGCGTGGACAAAGAATTATGATGAGCTTTGCGGACGTGAAGGCAGAATGAGAAGAATGAAAATTATTCTTCGCTTCGGTCTTGCGGTAACAGACAGCCTGTTTATGAGCAGCCGTGACGGATATAACTTCACAAAGTACGATGAGGCATTTATCACACCGCCTCCCGAAAATCCCGAAAGCTTCGTTTACGGTGACGGAACTGCCTGTCCTGCACTTATCGAGGTACCGTCAAAGATTCCCGGTGCTGACAATGAATATATGATTATTGTCAGAGAAAACTTCCGTGCGGTAGAAAATCCAAATCAGCTTGTAAAATACACAATTCGACTTGACGGCTTTGTGTCACTTCATGCAGGCGGCGAAAAAGCCACGGCGGTAACAAAGGAGTTTGTGTATTCAGGGGAAAACCTGTATGCAAATATGTCAACTTCAGCCCGAGGCTCGGTGTATTTTACACTAAAGTGCGGGGAAGAATCATATACGTCCTGCGAAATGTTCGGAAATTCCGTTGATAAACGCATACGCTTTGACGATGACGGAATTGTTGCACGTTTGTCGGGTAAGCCTGTTATACTTGAAATGGAAATGCTTGACAGTGATGTTTATACTGTGAGATTTGAATAAGCTGTTTTTCGGATTTGTCAATGTGGGAATGAAAAAATATTGAAAGCCGAAAAAAATTGTTGAATTGATTGCCTGTTCCACCTTTTTCCTTACATAAAAATCCCTCGTTTACACAAAATACTGTTGTATCAAATGAAAACAAAGGAGATTTTTATATATGAAAGCAACAGGAATAGTCAGAAGAATAGACGACCTCGGCAGAGTTGTTATCCCAAAAGAGATAAGAAGAACCATGAGAATAAGGGAAGGCGACCCCCTTGAAATCTTCACCGACCGTGACGGCGAGGTAATCTTCAAGAAATATTCACCCATCGGTGAGCTTCTCGGATTTGCCACACAGTATGCCGAGACATTGTATAAAACAAGTAACCACGCAGTAATTGTGTGCGATAGAGATACGGTGGTGGCTTTTGCAGGTGTGCCAAAGAAGGAATGTAATGAAAAGAAGGTTTCTGCAGATGTGGAGTCTGTGATGGAATCACGTCAGATGTACTGCAGAAAGAACGGCGGTAAAGAATTCTATGCCGTTGACGGAAACGAGAAGATTGTTGTGTCCTGTGCCGTGCCCATTATTTCGGGCGGAGATGTTATTGGTGCGGTTGTGTCAACACAGAACGGAGAAGAAAGCCTGACAGAGCCTGATGATACCGAAATCAAGCTTGTCCAGACGGCAGCAAGCTTCTTGGGAAAGCAAATGGAAGAATAATGCTATAGGGACACTTTTTAACAGGTGTCCCGTATTTGTTTTTGTTGACAAAATGAGCCTTTGGTAGTATAATAGTGCCGAAAGGAATGATTGATTTGAAAAATATTAAACTTTTGACAATACTTGTGCTTTGTGCTTCTTTGATGATGAGTGCCTGCACAGATAAAACAACGGATGTAAAGACAGATGCGCCTGCAGTTGAAGACGGAGAAAAGGTGCAGGAGGAAGTAATCGAAAATAAGCTTGGTTTTGAAAACGTGGCATTGCTTAAGGCTGTTGCAGGCTGCTTTGATAAAAAGGCAGACGAGCTGACAGAGGAGGATATTCTCTCGGTAAAGTACCTTGGCGTCGGACCTGAGGCGGACGGAAAAATATCCGTGTGTATCGGACTTCAGGAGTACAGCGATGTTTACTTCAGCCAAGAGGTTACTATCGAAAAGCTTCAGGAGCACGTAAAGACTCAGCTGCTTGAAGATGAAAACGGCACATACGGCGACCTTGCAAAATTCAAGAATGTGGAAGTTTTCGAGTATTACAATATTCCCATTTCCGATGTTTCCTTTGTCAAGGATTATGAAGACCTTGCATTCGGATACTTTATGGATAACGGAATAACAGACGTTTCATCACTTGAAGGCTATAACCCCGAAACACTTTATGAGCTTGACTTTACGGGTAATGAGATTGCCGATTGGACTCCTCTTTATGATATTAAGGACAGAGTAATAGTAAATTATACACTTGAAAAAATGACGGATGGCGAAGGTAATGAGGTTGATGTGCCTTTTGTAACAACTCTTGCAGACGTTCTTGAAGCTGAAAACGGTGAAACACAGCAAGAGCCTGAAGATAGTGCTTTGGAGCAGCCTGAAGAAACACAAGCACAGACACAAACGGAAACAGAGCCTGAGGTGACATATTCCGATATTGACTGGAGTGCACTTTTCGGCGAATAAAAGGTGATAATATGAATATTTGTAAATCGGTAAGCGAGCTTGTGGGAAGAACACCCTTGCTTGAATGTGAGAACTTTTCAAAAGCAATGGGACTTTGTGCAAGGCTTGTGGTAAAGCTTGAAGGTATGAATCCTGCAGGAAGCGCCAAGGACAGAGTGGCTTTGCAGATGATACAAGATGCCGAAGAAAAAGGATTTCTTAAAAAGGGAAGCTGTATCATAGAGCCTACAAGCGGAAATACGGGTATAGGACTTGCGGCAATAGGAGCAGGCAGGGGATACAGAGTTATTCTCACAATGCCCGACACCATGAGTGTTGAAAGACAGATGCTTATACGTGCATACGGTGCGGAAATTGTGCTTACAGACGGCAAGCTTGGTATGACGGGAGCTATAGAAAAAGCAAATGAGCTGTCAAAGGAGATAGAGGGCAGCTTTGTTGCAGGACAGTTTGATAACCCCTCAAATCCCAAGGCACACTACCTTACAACTGGCCCTGAAATATGGGAGGATACCGACGGCACGGTTGACGTTTTTGTGGCAAGCGTGGGAACGGGCGGAACAATTTCGGGAACGGGTAAGTATCTGAAAGAGAAAAATGAAAATGTAAAGGTTGTTGCCGTAGAGCCAAAGGATAGCCCCGTGCTGTCGGGGGGAGAGGCAGGACCTCATAAGATACAGGGTATAGGCGCAGGCTTTGTGCCGAAAAATCTTGATACAGCAGTGTACGATGAGATAATCACAGCCGACCACGAGGACGCTTATAAAATGGCACGTGAATTTGCAAAGAAAGAGGGCGTGCTTGTGGGAATATCCTCGGGTGCTGTGCTGGACGCTGCCTGCAAAATTGCAGCACGGGAGGAAAACAAAGGTAAGACCGTGGTTGCTCTTCTGACGGATAGCGGCGAAAGATATTTGTCAACACCGCTGTTCGACGGCGAAAAATAAGACATATTGTTAAAAATAATATGAAAAGCGGTAAACAATGAGATTTTTTCTTAATTTACCGCTTTTTTTGTGGTAAAATCAACGTTTGGAAGAATTTTATTTTTAGGGGAATTATAAAGAATATGATAAGAAACGATTTAAGAAACGTAGCAATTGTGGCACACGTTGACCACGGTAAGACAACACTTGTTGATGAAATGCTTAAGCAGTCGGGCACCTTCCGTGCAAACGAGGTGGTTGATGACAGAGTAATGGACAGTAATGACCTTGAAAGAGAAAGAGGTATTACCATCCTTGCAAAGAATACATCTATTGTATATAAAGATGTTAAAATCAACGTTGTAGATACTCCCGGACACGCAGACTTCGGCGGTGAGGTTGAACGAATCCTTAAGATGGTTGACGGCGTACTGCTGCTGGTTGACGCATTTGAAGGTACAATGCCCCAGACAAGATTTGTACTTCAGAAGGCACTTGAGCTTGGACATAAGGTTATTATTGTTGTAAATAAGGTTGATAGACCGGGTGCTCGTCCCAACGAGGTTGTGGACGAGGTGCTTGAGCTTCTCATAAGCCTCGATGCAAGCGATGATCAGCTTGACAGCCCTGTTGTGTTCTGTTCAGGCAGAAACGGTACAGCTTCTCTTTCACCTGATATTCAGGAAGAAAACCTCGTACCCCTTTTTGAACAGATAATAAACCATATTCCCGGTCCCGAGGTTGACGAGGAAGGACCTGCACAGATGCTTGTTTCCTCAATTGATTACGATAACTTTATCGGAAGAATTGCAACAGGCAGAATTGAAAGAGGTACTCTTAAAAAGAATATGAATGTTACCGTTTGCCATCACCACGGTATTCACGATAACTATAATTCAAAGGTTGTAAATCTGCTTACAATCGACGGTCTTAAAAAGGTAAACGTTGATGAAGCAAAGGCGGGAGATATCGTTTGCGTTTCAGGTATTGAAGAGGTAACAATCGGCGATACTCTCTGCGATACGTCTGCACCCGAAGCACTTCCTTTCTGCAAAATATCTGAGCCTACGCTTGAAATGACCTTCTCGGTAAATGACTCACCCTTTGCAGGCACTGAGGGTAAGTACTGTACATCACGCCACCTGAGAGCAAGACTTTACCGTGAGCTTTTAAAGGACGTGTCCTTGAAGGTTGAAGACTCGGATACAACAGAAGCCTTCAGAGTAATGGGACGAGGCGAAATGCACCTTTCAATCCTCATTGAAACAATGAGAAGAGAGGGCTACGAATTTCAGGTAAGTGCTCCCAAGGTACTGTTCAAAGAAATTGACGGTGTAATGATGGAGCCTATGGAAGAGGTTTCCTGCGATGTTCCTCAGGATTATGTTGGCTCGGTTATTGAAAAGCTCGGCGCAAGACGAGGCGAGCTTATCGATATGACACCCAGAGGCGACAGAATGCACGTTGTATTCCATATTCCCACACGCGGACTTTTCGGCTACAGAAATGAGTTTCTTACCGATACAAGAGGCGAGGGTATACTCAGCTCGCTGTTCCTTGAATATACACCTCATAGAGGCGAAATCACAAAGCGTACAACAGGCTCTCTTGTTGCTTATGAAACAGGTAAAACAACCTCCTACGGTATTTATAACGTACAGGACAGAGGTCAGATGTTTGTTGTTCCTGCACAGGACGTATACGAAGGACAGATAGTGGGCGAAAACGCAAAGACGGACGATATTGTCATCAATCCTTGCAAGAAAAAGCATATGACGGCTGTCCGTTCAACAGGTGCTGATGAAGCACTCAGACTCGTTCCTCCCAAAATCCATTCCCTTGAAGAAGCAATTGAGTTTATCAATGACGATGAACTTATTGAGGTTACTCCCAAGTCCATAAGACTTAGAAAAGCTATTCTTAATAACGTAAACAGAGCAAAGGCTTACGCAAAGCTTAAGTAATATAACTGAATAATTTATCATCTTCGGCTTGTCACTTTTAATTGTAGGTGGCAAGCCTTTTTTTGCCGTTTTTTGGCGTATCGTGAAAATCTACATAACATAGTGTCGTTTTTTGTGTATTATCACAAATTCATAGAACTTGTGTTCTTTGTTCATAAAAAGTTTAAGAAATCAGCACAAAAAGTCTACATGATTTTTTTTCAAAGGTCTTGCATTTATAGCGGCTGTATATTATAATATTTACATCTAAGTGGTGAAAAACTGATGAAAAAGGATTAAAAGTGAGCGAAAGTGCAGTGTTGAATTGTCGCTGAGCAAGGAAAGGAAGGTGCGGAAATGCTTACAGGCGAGTTTAAACATACCCTTGATGCAAAGGGACGAGTGTTTGTACCGGCAAAATTCCGTGCCGACTTGGGTAACTCTGTTATAGTGGTAAAAGGACTTGGAGATTTCCTTCTTATGTTTTCCGAGGCTGAGTATGATGTGTTCTGGGATAAAATCAGCGAATATGCCGAGACTCAGGACGATATGAACGATTTTATGAGAGAAATCTCGGTAAACTCCGTACCAACAGATGTTGACGCTCAGGGAAGAATAAATATCTGCGAGGAGCACAGAACGGCAATAGGTCTTGAAAAAGACATCTCCTTTGTGGGAATGAGAAAGTACGTTGAAATATGGAACGGTACAAGAATTTCCACGGGCAAGGGCGAAAATACGGATAAGTACAGAGATATAAGCAAAAAGCTTCATCTTGGTCTTTGCTGATAAAGGTAAGGAGAAGAGCTGTGCAGGAAAATTTCGGACATTACTCGGTGCTGCTTGAAGAGACTGTTGACTCTTTAAATGTAAAGCCCGACGGAATATATGTGGACTGTACCTTGGGGGGTGCGGGACACTCAAACCTTATAGCGTCAAAGCTTTCCGAAAAGGGAAGACTTTACGGAATAGACCGTGATGAATATGCAATAGGCAAGGCAAAGGAAAGACTTGCAAAGTACGGCGACAGAGTGGTGCTTCTTCACACAAACTTTGTTGACGGAGCAAATAAGCTTATCGAAATGGGAGTAACCCAAATCGACGGCGTTATTGCAGACCTTGGTGTTTCCAGCTTTCAGCTTGATAATGCGGACAGAGGCTTTTCCTATATGCACGATGCTCCCCTTGATATGCGAATGAACAGGCAGGACTCCTTCAGTGCGTACGATGTGGTTAACAGCTACAGCGAAAGAGAGCTTGCAAAAATAATAGATATGTACGGCGAAGAAAGATTTGCTTCGTCAATTGCAAGAAAGATTGTTAAGTACAGAACGGAAAATAAACCTGTAGAAACAACCTTTGAGCTGTCGGATATAATCAAAAGCGCAATTCCCGCAAAGAACAAAGCCGACGGACCTCACCCTGCAAAGAGAACCTTTCAGGCAATAAGAATCGAAGTTAACGGCGAGCTTGATGTTATCGCCGATTGTATAAACAGTATGTTTCCTCTTTTGAAAAGCGGAGGAAGAATGAGCGTTATCACCTTCCACTCATTGGAGGACAGAATAGTAAAGCATACCTTCCTTGAAAAGACACAAGGGTGCACCTGCCCGAAGGATTTTCCCGTCTGTGTGTGCGGAAAAAAGCCGCAGGGGATTGTGGTGACGAAAAAGCCGATACTTCCGTCGGAAAAGGAACTGGAAGAAAACCCGAGAAGCAGAAGCGCAAAGCTGAGAGTTTGCGAGAAAATATAGAAGTAAAAAAGAACGGAGAATGTTTAAATGGCGTATTACGGAGAAGTAAGAAATAATTCGGGAATAAACAGAGCTTCATCTCAGTATAATGTAACAGCACAGAGAGATGGCGTGCGTACCGCTGCAGGCAGCAGAGCACGTACAAAAACTGAAAGCACGCTTGTTATCAAAAAGAGAGTAAAGGCAGATACTCCGTTCCCCGTCAGCTTTATTTTCTACTGTCTTGTTATTACGGTAATGCTTATGTTTATTGCATACAGCTATTCTGTTGTAAATAACATTTCCTATGAAATAACAGAGCTTGAAGAAAGCATTGCACTGGGTAAGCAGGAAAACGAAAGACTTTCTCTTGAGCTTGATAAGAAAAATGACCTTACATATATCGAAGAGGTTGCCGTAAATAAGCTTGGAATGGTAAAGTCCACCGAGGTTGTAAAGCATTACGTAAGCATCAGCGGAGGAGATAGGGTAGTAATCACAGGCGAAAATAACAGAAGCGGTGCTCTCGGAACGACTCTCGACGGTCTTAAAAACACTGTAGGCAAGATTTACAAGTGAAATCTTCGGGGAGATTACTAAATAATGAATAACAACACTCCTGTAAAACCATATTTTAAGCGGGTCGTTTTAGTGCTATTGGTGATGACAGCTTTACTGATAGCACTAATTTTTCGACTCATTCGTATTCAACTTACGGACAGCGAAAAATACAGAACAGGTGCATTTGACCAGTATACAACGGAAATTGATATAAGTCCCAGACGTGGCACAATTTATGACCGTAACATGACAGCTCTTGCTGTAAGTGCTACGGTTGAAACTGTTTATATATCACCTTACGAAATTGTAGACGAACAGGAATCCTTAATTGCCGATTACCTTTCGGATACCCTTGGTGTAAACAGAGCCGAGGTTGTTATGCGAATGGGCAGAAAGCAGTCAAAGTACCAGATAATCAAGAAAAAGGTAGACAGAAGCATAACAGATGAAATCAGAAAATTCATCGAGGAAAACGATATAATCGGTATTCATCTTGAGGAGGATACCAAAAGAGTATACCCTTACGGTAACCTTGCAAGTAACGTAATAGGCTTTACAAACTCGGAAAACTTAGGTATTTACGGCATTGAATCCTACTATGAGGAATACCTTAAGGGAAGCAGCGGTAAGATTATTACGGCACAGAATGCAAAGGGTAAGGATATGCCCTTTGAGTATGAAAGCTATGTTGGTGCTCAGAACGGACTTAATGTTGTGCTGACAATCGACTGGCAGGTGCAGTCCTTCCTTGAAAAGCATCTTCAGACAGCACTTGAGGACACACAGGCACGAAACAGAGTGCTTGGTATAATTATGGATGTAAATACAGGCGAAATTCTCGCCATGAGTACAAAGCCCGATTATGACCTTAATAACCCGTATGACCTGGATGAAGAAATGCAGCTGCTGTACGATGAATACAGCACAAGCTACCTTGAAGATGAAAACGGAAATAAATTTCTTCCCACCGACGAGCAGAAGAATACCTTCTATAAAGACCTTGTTGAGGGAAGATGGAAGAATAAGGCAATAACCGAGCTTTACGAGCCGGGCTCAACCTTCAAAATCATAACCAGCGCCATGGCTCTCGAAGAAAACCTTGCCATGACACACCCGTCTTATCAGTTTAACTGTGTAGGCTCAAAGAATATCGGCGGATATAATATCGGCTGTCATAAAAGAGGCGGACACGGTGTGGAAAACTTTGAGCAAGGATTGCAAAACTCCTGTAACCCTGTGTTTATGGAGCTTGCAGAGGCAGTGGGCAGACAGAAGTTTTATAAATACTTTGAGTCCTACGGCTTTACCGAAAAGACAGGAATTGACCTTGCGGGAGAGGCTTCAAGTATTTTCCATACCGACTTTAACGGATTTAGTCAGAGAGAGCTTGCCGCTTATTCCTTCGGTCAGACCTTTAAAATCACACCTCTTTCGCTTATAAGAGCGGTTTCTGCGGCGGCAAACGGCGGAAAGCTTATGAAGCCCAGAGTTGTGAAGGCACTTGTTGATGAGGACGGAAATACCGTCAAAAAATTTGAGCCTGAAATCGTTAGACAGGTTAACAGCGAAGAAACCAGCAAAACCATTATGCAGTATCTTGAAAACGGTATTACCATAGGCTCTACAAAGAACGCATACGTAAAGGGCTACAGTGTCGGTGCAAAAACAGGTACATCACAGAAGCGAGATATGGAGGGTAACCTGTATATTGCCTCCTGCGTTGCATTTGCACCTGCAGACGATCCTGAAATAGCAATACTTATAGTAATTGATGAGCCTGTAGGTAACTACTACGGCGGAACCATTGCCGCACCTGTTGTTTCGGCTGTTCTCAGCGAGGTGCTTCCTTATCTTAATATTGAAACCAGCACCGATGAAAACGCAGAATCGGGAGAGAATATTCCTGTTGCCGATTATTCGGGACTTGGCGTTACGGGAGCAAAGACCTCCATCAATAACGCAGGACTTAATGTAAAGGTTTACGGTGACGGAGATATTGTTCTGTCACAGTTCCCGAGATACGGAGTAAAGCTCCGTGAGGGCGGACTTGTGGTGCTGTACACCGAAGAAAGTGCCGAGGAAAAGACAGTAGTGGTGCCCAATGTGGAAGGCTATAGCCCGTCTGCGGCAAATCAGACACTTGTAAACTATAATCTTAATATAAAAATGGAAGGCGCATACCGTGATGATACGGCGGGAACCGTTGCCACGGGACAGTCACCCAAGCCCGGTGAAGAAGTGCCTCCCGGAACAATGGTAAGCGTAGAATTCCACCATCTTGACAATTCCGACTAAGGATCATCTTAAAATAGGAGATTGAAAAAATGAACGTAAGCTTTGCCGCATCCGTTGTAATCAGCTTTGTTTTGACGGTTGTACTTGCAAGAGTGTTTATTCCAGTGCTGAAAAGCGTAAAAATGGGACAGAAAATTCTTGATATAGGTCCCAGATGGCATAAAAGTAAAGAGGGAACACCTACAATGGGAGGACTGTTCTTCATTGCAGCGTCTCTTTTCCCTGTTATCGGCTGTGCAATATGGCAGAAAAACTTGGGACTTGTAATACACTATCTGTTTGTGCTTGTAAACGGTATGATAGGCTTTATTGATGACTATGTTAAATTCTTCAAAAAGCAGAACGCAGGCCTCAGTGCAAAGCAGAAGCTGGTGCTTCAGTTTGTGACGACAATCGTGTATATTGCGGTGCTTTTCAAAATCGGAGTGCTTGACAGTAATGTTGCAATTCCCTTTACCGATATTTCAATCGATCTTGGTGTTTTCTATTACATAATCCTTGCAGTTGGTATAGTGTTTACCTGTAACAGCACAAACCTTACCGACGGTATCGACGGACTTTGTGCTTCGGTAACGGCTGTTGTTATGGTGTTTATGTCAGTTCTTGCATTCAAGAGCGGCAACCTTGAAGCAGGCGTTATGACAGGCACAATGCTTGGAGGCTCTTTGGGCTTTTTGGTGTATAATTTCCACCCTGCAAGAGTGTTTATGGGGGACACAGGCTCACTTTATATGGGAGCTGTTGTGTGTGCGTCGGCACTTATGCTTAATGTTCCCATAATTTTACTGTTTGTGGGTATAATATACTTTGTTGAATCCTTCTCGGTAATGATTCAGGTAACAAGCTATAAGCTTACAGGAAAAAGAGTTTTCAAAATGACTCCCATACATCATCACTTTGAAATGTGCGGTTGGGGAGAAGTAAAGATAGTGTTTGTTTTCTCAATAGTGACAGCAATATTCTCGGCAATAGGCTGCTTCGGTTTTTTGGGTAATATGTAATAATAAAAAACAGTATGAAAGGGCGGGGCAAAATGAATCCATCGGATGAACAAAGAATGAAAAGAGTGAAAAAGAATGCCTCACCCTCAAGAAGAGTTCTTGTACAGAAGGTGGGCGGCGTTGACCGCCCCTTTTTAATCTGTATAATACTTCTTTTGTGTATGGGAACGGTTATGGTTTTCAGTGCAAGCTACCCGTATGCCAAGGAGTATTTTGACGACAGCTACAGATTTGCACGAAGCCAGATTATTTTTGCATTGCTTGGACTTTTTGTAATGTGGGTTGTCATAAGATTTTTTGACTATCACGTAATACGAAAGTTTTCAAAAATTGTACTTGTGGCGGGAATACTGCTGCTGCTTGCCGTGCTTGTTACGGGCTCAGGCGCAAAGGGTGCGCAGAGATGGCTTCAGATAGGTCCTATTTCTCTGCAGCCTTCGGAAATTATGAAGTTTGCGGTGGTGCTGTTTTTTGCAGACTATGCTGATAGATACGCACATAAAATTGTGCTTAAAGATAATCTGGGTGCCTGCAAAAAGGAAATAGCACTGAGTCTTGTTATTATCGCTCTTGGCGCACTTGCTTTTGTATTTATTCCAAACAGAATTGTGGGCGGACTTTTTGTTGTGGCAGCTCTCGGCTTTGCAGTAATGATAATGGCTCCCACAGATATGCCCAACACTCTTCCCGGTATCTATTACGGAATACTGCCGTATATTGCAGTTCTCGGTATTGTAGGCGTGCTGCTTTATCTTCAGCCTCACCTTTCGGGACTTGTAATTATAGCGGGCATTATTTTCTGTATGATGGTTATCGGCGGAACTAACGGCTGGTATCTGCTGCTTGGAATGGGTGCAGGTGTGGGACTTGTAGGATTTCTTGCTACAACAATGGCACACTCGTCTGCACGTCTTATGGTGTGGCTTGATCCCTTTAAATATCTTAAGGACGAAGGCTGGCAGCCTGCTCAGTCGCTGTTTGCAATAGGCTCAGGCGGACTTACCGGCGTTGGCTTCGGAAACAGCAGACAGAAGCACCTTTATCTTCCCGAACCGCAGAATGACTATATTTTCTCGGTATGGTGTGAAGAAATGGGCTTTATCGGAGCAGTATTTCTTATCTGCGTATTTGCTTTCTTCATTTACAGAGGAATAATAATAGGACTTCGTGCTCCCGACAGATTTTCTTCCATGCTTGTGCTGGGAATAATCATGCACGTAGGACTTCAGGTAATACTTAATATCGCAGTTGTTACAAATACCCTGCCAAGTACGGGTATTTCACTTCCGTTCTTCAGCTACGGAGGCACGTCCCTTGTCATATTGCTGGCAGAAATGGGCGTTGTGCTGTCGGTATCACGTATGAGCAACATTGAAAAAACTTAAGACAGGAGCATATTTATGAGAGTTCTTGTAAGCGGAGGCGGAACGGGCGGACATATAAATCCTGCACTCGCCATAGCCGATAAAATCAAAAGTGCGGATGAAAACGCAGTAATCGAGTATGTTGGAACTCCCAAGGGAATGGAGAACACTCTTGTTCCCAAGGCAGGCTATAAAATCCATCACGTTAAAGTAAGAGGCTTTAAAAGAAGCCTGAGCCTTTCTAATTTTGATGCGGCAATAAAGGCGGTAACAAGCGTATTTGCAGCTAAGAAAATAATAAAGAAATTCAAGCCCGATGTTGTTATTGGTACAGGCGGATATGTTTCGTGGCCTGTGCTCAAGGCGGCGTCAAAGCTTGGAGTGCCCACTTGTATCCATGAGCAGAATGCATACCCCGGCGTTACTACAAGAATGTTGTCAAAGTATGTGGATAAGGTGATGATAAGCTTTGATGAATCACGTCCTTATTTTGAATGTGACAAAGCCAAGCTTGTACTGGTAGGCAATCCCGTGTCACAGAAGATGCTAAGTGCAAATAAGGAAAAGGCGAGAGAGGCTTTGGGCATTGCACAAAATCATAAGGTTATACTTTCCGCAGGGGGAAGTCTTGGCGCAAAGCCCTTGAATGATAACGTTTTTGAGCTTATAAAGAACTACTCCTTAAAGGAAAACATCGTACACTTCCATGCAACAGGCAAAGCAGGCTGGGAGGAAGAAAGTGCAAAGTATATAAATGAGCTGGGCTTTGAAAAGACAGATGATGAAACCTTAAAACGTGGAAATGTTACGGTTTGTAAGTATATCTATAATATGCACCGGATTCTTGCGGCGTGTGATGTGGAAATCTGCAGGGCAGGTGCAATGACTCTGTCAGAGCTTGCAGTGCTTGGAAAGGCGGCGGTAATAATTCCGTCACCGTATGTTACAAATAACCATCAGTATGAAAATGCCAAGGTGCTGTGCGATAAAGGTGCGGCGGTAATGATACAGGAAAAAGACCTTGACGGCGAAAAGCTTGTGAGTGCCGTCATGGACTTGCTGGAAAATGAAGAAAAGAGAAGGCAGACGGAAAATAATGTGAGAGAATTTGCCGTAACCGACTCTCTTGACAGAATATACTCCATTGTAAAAGAAATTGTAAAGAAATAATCTTTTATCGGGAAGTGAAGTGAATGAAAAAGGAGAATGTGTATACACATTCCTCAGATGTAAATGCCGTACGCTCAGCACAAAATAAAGGCGAAAGCCTTGAAGAGGTGCAGTACAGACAAAGAAAGGCTAAGAACAAAAAACGGCTGGTTGCAGCATTTGTTGCCGTAGCGGTAATAGCTGTGGGAATATTTATGTGCTATGCCAAGCTCTTTAAAATAGAAAAGCTTAAAATTGACGGCGAGTGCCCGTATACCGAGGAAGAAATGATGAAGGGTATGGGGGTAAGCTTTGGAGATACGCTTTACGGTAAAAGCGAAAAGGATATAAAGCAAAGCGTAAAGTATAATCTTGCATACATAGATAATGTGGAAATCTCACGCATATGGCCGTCAACACTTAAGGTTAAGGTACAAAAAGCGAATCCGACGTTTTATATTTCTCTTGAAGAAAGTATGTATGTGCTTTCGCAGAGCATGAGGGTGCTTTCCAAAACGGAGGATATTGAAAAAGTAGAGCTTCAGAATCTTATTCCTGTTCAGCTTTCGGGAATTAAAAGCTGTATAGAGGGAGAATTTTTGTCGTGCGAGGGCGGCTCTGAGCAAATAGTAGGCGAGCTTTATGAGCTGTTTGAAAAATATGAAATATTGGAAGATATTACCAATATTGATGTCAGAGACAGATTTGATATACGCCTTGCGTATAAAAAAAGATATGAGGTAAAGCTTGGCGATAAGGTTAATCTTGACTCAAAAATCCAGTTTATGCTTTCAATTGTGACAGAGGTTGCAAAGGGAGGCTCGGGCGGAATTATCGACGTGTCAGATGATGAAGTCAAGGAAGGAACTTTCGAAAATTATACATAAGTAAGAATATGGCTGTTCAAAAGTAAATTAAATGTAAATTAAATCGATTTTACCCGTTTTCTTATTGAAAAAAGCAAAAAAAAAGATTATTATATAATATGTTATTATGTAAGTAAAATAGGAGGAAAATAAAATGACATTCGATTTTGATAACGGCAACGCATTTGGCGCGGTTATTAAGGTAATCGGCGTAGGCGGCGGCGGAAACAATGCCGTTAACCGTATGGTTGAAAATAATGTAAAGGGTGTTGAGTTTGTAGCTGTAAATACAGATAAGCAGGCTCTTTTGCGCTGTGCTGCACCCACAAAGATTCTTATCGGCGAAAAGCTTACAAAGGGCAGAGGCGCAGGTGCAAATCCCGAAGTAGGTCTTCGTGCGGCAGAAGAAAACCTTGACGACGTTAAGGCAGCTCTTGCAGATGCAGATATGGTATTCGTAACTGCAGGTATGGGCGGCGGTACAGGTACAGGAGCTGCTCCTGCAATTGCAAAGATGGCAAAGGAAATGGGCATCCTCACAATCGGCGTAGTTACAAAGCCTTTTGCATTTGAAGGTCCCAGAAAGATGGCTCTTGCTGAAGCAGGTATCGAAAACTTAAGAAAAGTTGTTGACTCCATCATTATGATCCCCAACGAAAGACTTAAGTTTGTATCCGAAACAAGAATTACACTTTCCAACGCATTCCAGATTGCTGATGATGTTCTTCGTCAGGGCGTACAGAGCATTACAGAGCTTATTGATACAGACGCATTTGTAAACCTTGATTTCAACGACGTTGGAACAGTAATGAGAAACGCAGGTCTTGCTCATATGGGCGTTGGCGTAGGCTCAGGCAAGGATAAGGCTGAAATCGCTGCCAAGGCTGCTATTTCAAGTCCTCTTCTTGAAACAAGCATCACAGGTGCTAAGGGTATTATCATCAACATCACATCTTCACCTGATATCGGACTTGAAGAAGTTGAATACGCATCCAACCTCATCAGCAAGGAAGCAAATCCCGAAGCAACCATTATCTGGGGTGCTGCATTTGATACCAACCTTGAAGATGAAATGAAGGTAACTGTAATTGCTACAGGCTTTGAAGCAGAAAAGAAGCCTTACGAAGTAAGAGTTTCAAGACCTGTTGTAGGCGATGTGGCTGAAGAAGCAAAGCAGGAAGATGCTGCTGAAAAGGCTGAAGGTACAGAAGCATCCAACGGTTTTGATGATGATTTGGAAAAGTTTTTCACCAAGAACAGAACAAACACAGGCAACCTTTTTAACTTCTAAATTGTACTTAATTTGAATTTGAGCCGCTTTGACAGCGGCTCTTTTTTGTGCACGAAATAATCATGACCACCCGTCAAACGGGTGGTTTGCTCAGGCCTAAAAGGCCATGATACCGACCCGCGTCTAAAGGCGCGGGCTTTCTTTTCATTCAAGCCTTAGAGTCTTTGCCACTTTGGCTACCCCTAAAGGGGTTAACT
>JAZQFS010000077.1:0-11060 GCA_045539625.1 Eubacteriales bacterium
TATGACGATGACAAAGCCGTCAAGGAAAAAGTTGTACATCTTATGGAAGTAAATGCACTGTACGGAGAAAAAACATCAATAGCCAACAGTAAGGAATACACAAAACCCGAACATAAAAAAGAATTGTGCTATACCTATTTCTCATGTTCTTTGAGCATAAGCCTTATCAGGGGCAAGCGGAAGACTTTACCCCCTGCCGTATTCAGACAGCATAAGCGACGAAAAAAGAAATGTTGAGTATGATATTATAACAATCGAAAACGAATATGTGAAAACTCAGATAGCACCGGAACTCGGAGGAAAAATCCTTCGTGGACCTGATAAAGTAACGGACTATGATTTTATCTATTATAACGAAGTTGTAAAGCCTGCACTTGTAGGTCTTGCAGGTCCCTGGATTTCGGGCGGTATTGAGTTCAACTGGCCTCAGCATCACAGACCGACAACATATATGACCCTTGAAGCGTGCGTGGAAGAAAATGCTGACGGCTCAAAGACGGTATGGACAGGTGAGGTTGACCCATTCTATCGTATGAAGGGCATGGCAGCATACATCAAAGCGATGAGTGCATCAGCATTGAAGGAATGCTTGAAGCAATGGAAATAATGGCTCTTATGGTAATTGAATGTTGTGAATAATGGGGTGACGTATTGACAAATGCTCAACTTTTTTTAAAACGTATAGGAATGGATGCTAGTACAGGTATTGAATTCAATAAAGCTTTTCTGGATTCTGTACAGTATCATGCAGTAACTTCCATAGCATACGAAAACCTTGATTTGATTGACAAAAAGCCGTTGTCCCTTGAGCCGATGGACGTATTTAAAAAGATTGTCATAGACGGCAGAGGAGGATACTGCTTTGAGCTTAACGGATTGCTGTCCTGGTTTTTCAAGAAGCTTGGCTTTGAGGTGAAGGACTACTTTGCACGTTTTCTCAGAGGAGAAGAACAAATCCCCATGAGAAGACACAGAATTATGTCGGTAAAGTGCGAAAATGAGCTTTATATTTGTGACATCGGTGTAGGACAGATTGCACCGAGGCATCCCTTAAAGCTTGTCGAAAATGAAGTTCAGACTCAATTCGGTGAAAGCTATAAATTCACTAAAGACGAAAACCTTGGCTGGATTCTTTGGGACTTGCATAATGATGAATGGAGAAAATATATTTCCTTTACCGAGGAAACACAATATGAAATTGACTTTGTTCCAACAAGCTATTATTGTGAAGCATCCCCGTACTCAAATCTTAATAAAACTGCAATCATTGCCATAAAAACACATGACGGCAGAAAGACAATCAATGACAGGGATTACAAAGTGTTCAAGGGTGACGAACTTATGTACATTGAAGAAAACATAAGTGACGAACGCTTTTGCAAGCTTTTAAAAAGCGAGTTCAATATCAATATTGTCAGGGAATATTGTGAGGGAAGAATTTGGAAGGAATGATGATTGTGAGCAAAGCGAAATATGTTGATCCGATTATCGGTTCTGTAGGTGATGAAAAGAAAGCTGCCGGAAGTGTACATGGCGGTGGGAAAACACATCCCGGTGCTTGTGTGCCCTTCGGAATGGTACAGCTTTCACCTGATACAATAACGGCAGGCGATAACGGTACCGGATATAACTATTGCAATGATACAATTGAGGGCTTCAGCTTTAACCACATGAGCGGTATCGGCTGGCATGGAGATTTGGGTAACCTTCAGATAATGCCTGTAGTTGGTGAAACAGATTTAAGAAGCGGAAGTAATGCCGAGGTGCCATTTGTTAAGGGAAGTGAAGGCTGGAAATCCCGCTTTTCTCACGATAATGAAAAAGCTGAGGCAGGCTACTATTCCGTAAAGCTTGATAAATACGGCATATCTGCTGAGGCTACAGTAACAACTCATTGCGGTATGCTAAGGTTTGCTTACCCTGAAAACAGCGACAGAAGAATTATATTTAATTTTTCCAGACGTATAGCAGGACACGCTGATTTTGAAAGTGTAACCGTTAACGGTAAGCTTGTTGAGGGAGTTATTAAATGCTCACCCGAAGGCGGCGGCTTTGGCAGAGGACGAGGCGGAATAAAATATAATTACCATTTTTCATTGGAGCTTAGTGAATGCCCGAAAGAAGTGAAATTCTTTGAAAAAGAAGAATTTCTTGACGGCACTGTCGATAAATGCGAGGGTGCCGACATCGGAATGATTGCTTTGTTTGACAGCTCAGTGAATACACCTGTTGTTCTGAGATGCGGAGTGTCTTACGTTGACCTTGACGGAGCAAGAAATAATCTTGCATGTGAAATGAACACTTTTGATTTTGATAAGGTGAAAAAAGATGCGTCTGCAATGTGGGAGGAGGCCTTTGAAGGCGTAAGCGTTGAAGGAAGTAACGAAAAGGATTTGAAGCTGTTCTATACTTGTCTTTATCACGTGCTCCTTGATCCCAGAACAGCCGCCGATGCAGACGGTAGATTTGTTCTTCAGGACGAAAGCGTTGAAAAAGCTGATTTTAGGTTCAGAACAATGTTCAGCGGATGGGATGTTTACAGAAGCGAATTTCCGCTGCTCACGGTGATACGTCCCGATGTTGTCAATGATGAGGTCAATTCACTGTTAAAAATTGCACTTAATAAAAACTCCACTCTTCCAAGATGGGAGCTTGCTGCAATTGATGCAGGCTGTATGGTTGGTGACCCGGGACTTCTAGTTTCTGCTGATGCATACTTTAAGGGCATTGCTGATTTTGATATCCAAAAAGTCTTTGAAATCAGCCGTGCATCTTCAATGTACGAAAAAAAGCTTTACGGAAGACCGTTTCATTCAACAATTCCGCCCTATAAAACTATGATTGAAAGAGCCTACAGACACGAAAACATAAGCATAACGCTTGAATATCTTCTCTTTGATTATGTTATGGCAAAGCTTGCAAAAAAGCTGGGCAGAGAAGAGGATGCTGTTCATTTCAAGAAAAGAGCAGACAGTTATCCTGAAAACTATGATTCAAAGCAGGGCTTTATGATCCCCAGAGATGAGGACGGAAACTTTATTCAGGTTAAGGATGAGTATGACGAAAAATATTGTGTTGAGAGCAATATTTTCCAGCAGACATGGTTTGTTCCCTATGACGTAAAGGGACTTAGTAAGCTTATGGGTGAAGAAAGAACCTTTACACTTCTTGAAAAGCTGTTTTCTGAGGCGGATTTTTCAAAGCTTTGGAATAAAAATTATAATCATTCAAACGAGCCCTGTCATAATATAACCCACTACTTTGACATTCTTGGAAAACCCGACAGAACGCAGTATTGGACACGTCGTGTGCAAAAAGAAGCGTATAATGAAGGAGCCTTCGGCTTTTGCGGAAACGAGGATGTGGGACAGCTTTCGGCGTGGTATGTTCTCTCGGCACTTGGCTTTGCACAGGTTTGTATAGGCAATGAGGAATATTATATCAATACTCCATTGTTCAAAAAGTCAACTGTAAGGCTTGATAAAAAGTATCATTCAAGAACGATATCCGATACCTTTACCGTAGAATGCGACAAAGATCCCAATGAGTACTGTTATATTAAGGAAATGTACCTTAATGGCGAAAAGCTTGACAGATACTATCTGACTTATTCTCAGATTACTTGCGGCGGAGTTCTAAAAATGAAGCTGTCAAAAGAACCCTGTGTATGAATGGATTGTTAAAGCACGGTACAAAAATACCGTGCTTTTTTGTCGGCATTTTAAACTTGAAATAATTTGAATTTTGATGTATATTATTTTTGTAAATAAAAATGTGGTATTTGTCTTGGAAATCAAAGCGGTTGGAAAAAATCCGTTTTGAAATATCCTTTTGAGCAAAACACAGTGAATTATGAAAGAGGTTTATTATGGAACAGGCTAAAGTTACGGTACAAAAAATAGTTATACCTACATATCCCGAACCTGCCGCTGAGGAGATGCCTATGTTTGCCGAAAACAGAGTGCATCAGCGAACAAGCGGAAGACCGTATCCCAATAAGGTTGTTCTTCAGGTGGACAGAACTCATAAAGAGGACAGGGAATATACGGTAGTTGTACTTGAAAACGAGTATATTAAAATTGAAATACTTCCCGAAATAGGCGGAAGAATATACAGTGCTCTTGACAAAAGAACAGGCTATGACTTTTTCTATAAACAGCACGTTATAAAGCCTGCACTTATCGGTGTTCTCGGCTCATGGATTTCAGGCGGCGTTGAATTTAACTGGCCTTTTCACCACAGAGCCTCAGGTTTTATGCCTTGTGACTTTACTACAGAGACGCTGCCTGACGGAAGTGCTGTTTGTCACCTTTCCGAACATGATCCCATTGACAGAATGAAGGGCATGTTCAGTATTATTTTAAAGCCCGGCGAAACAAGCTTTGAAACAAGAATGAGGCTGTATAACAGAACATCTTCCGATAAGTCATTCCTTTGGTGGGAAAATGCAGCAGTTCCCGTTAATGAAAGCTACCGTATTTTCTTCCCTCAGGACGTTTCATACGTAAACTTCCATTATCTTAAGTCAAGAACTACTTACCCCATAGCAGGTAACGGTGTTTTCAACGGTATTCCCATGGACACCGACAGAGACATTTCATGGCATAAAAACACAAGACAGGCAACAAGCTATTTTGCATGTGCTTCTGATTTTGACTTTTTCGGGGGATATGACTACGGTAAAAATTGCGGTGTTGTGCATATAGGCGACCACCATATTTCACCCGGTAAGAAAATGTTTACTTGGGCATACAGCCAGCTTGCAACGTCTTGGGAAAACGCTCTTACCGATACCGACGGACAGTATGCCGAGCTTATGGCAGGCTCTTATTCCGATAACCAGCCTAACTTTTCTTGGCTTGCACCTTATGAAACAAAGGAGTTTTCACAGCATTGGTATCCCATATCGGAAATTGGCTGTCCTTCTTTTGCTAACCTCAATTGTGCTTTGCGAATTGACAGAGAAAACGGGAAGCTTTTTGTTCAGACCACTAAAACATATAACAATGCAGTTGTAAAGGTTTGTGACGGTGAAAAAACTTATGTGGATTACAGTACATCGCTTACTCCCGATAAGGTGCTTGTGCTTGAAGCAAATAATCTTCCACAATATGTGACCGTTGAAATATGTGACGGAGCAAAGACTGTTGCAAAGTTCACCGAAAAGTGCTTTGATAAGTTCAATATGCCCGAAGTAATTACCGATATGCCGTCGGCAAAGTCAATGAACAGCGTTCAGGAGCTTTATCTTGCAGGCGTGCATGTTGATCAGTACCGTGATCCTGCCGTGCTTGCCGATGCTTATTGGAAAGAAGCACTCAACCGTGACATCAATCACATTCCGTCTCTTGTTGCAATGGCAAAATTTGAGCTTGAAAGATACAACCTTGAAGAAGCTGAAAAGTACGGGCTTCGTGCCGTAAAGGCTTTGTCACTGTTTAATGAAAGACATCAGAGCGGCGAAGCTTATTATACTCTCGGAAGAATTTATGAGGCTCTTGGCAGAACAGATGATGCATACGATATGTATTATAAGTCTTATATAGCCGCCGACTGTGTTGCAAAGTCTATGACAAGAATTGCGGTTATTGACATAAGACGGGGTGACTATTCGGAAGCTGTAAGACACGCTGAAAACGCACTTGATTACGGCAGAAATAATAATCTTGCTCTTAGCTGTCTTGTTATTGCCAAACGTGAGCTTGGTGAAAGTACAGACACAATTGTAAGTGATCAGCTTAACAAGGACAGCCTTGACCATATGATGAGATATCTTTCGGGTGATAAAGAATTGTATTCTCTTATGGACAGCGATGCTGTTCAGACCTGTCTTGACTTGGCATTTGACCTTGGTGCAATGGGCAGATACGATGATTGTGTAAAGCTGTTGTCGGGACTTGAAAGACAAAGAGCTGACTGTAGAAGAAAACCTCTTTACTACGCACTTGGATATTTTAAAAATCTTTGCGGCATTGATGCACTTTCTGACTACGATAAGGCAAAAGAATCAGAGCTTGGTAAGTGCTATCCCGTAAGAATTGAGGAAATCAAGGTGCTTGATGATGTCATTCTTAAAACTAATGACACAGAAGCTATGATGCTGAAAGGCTGCTTGTTGTATAATAAACGCTTTTACGGTGATGCTGCCGAAATCTGGGAAAAGTGTAAAGATAACTATATTGCCAGACGCAACCTTGCCGTGGCATATTTCAGCCATCTTGACAGGGAAGACGATGCACTTAAAATTATGAAGTCGCTTGTAGAAGAAAGACCTTGTGATGAACAGCTTCTTTATGAAACTGCCGTGCTTATGGATAAGATGTCGGTGAGCCCTGAAGATAAAATTAAACTTATCACATCTCATAAGTTCAGCCGTGACGATGTTTATACCGAGCTTGCAAAGGCATATAATCAGGCACTTATGCCGGAAAAAGCTGTTGAAACTTTGATGAGCCATAACTTTGTTCCTTGCGAAGGCGGCGAGCACGCCATTGCAGATCAGTATTTGTTTGCATATCTTGTAATGGGTAAACGAGCAATGAACAACGGAAAACCCAAAGAAGCAGTTGAGCTCTTCCGCAAAGGTCAGATTCTTCCTCAGTCTACAGGCGCAGGTATCTGGAACCATACAAAGCTTATTCCTCTTAAATATCACGAAGCTCTTTGCCTTGAAAAGCTTGGCGAAAAGCAGAAGGCAGATGAGATCTTCAGCTATATTTCAACAGTTGTTATCGAGTATTTCAGCAATATGCACCTTAAGGAACTGCCTTACTGGCAGGCAAAGTCTATGCTTCATCTTGGAGAGGAAACAAAGGCACAGCATCATATGACAAAGTATATTCGTGAGTGGTCTGCTATCAAGGATACTGTAGATAACGGCTTCTTCGGTACAACACCATTCTTTATTTCATTTGTCGATAAACCTGTTAAACTGCGAATGGCACAGCATCTTTACTTTGATGCTCTCGGCAAAGAGTTTACGGGTGATACTGCAGGTGCAGTAAACAGTATATCCGCAAGTGTTGCGGCAAACAGCGAAAACCTCTTTGCGCTTTACTTTGAAAAGTTTGGATTTCTTGAATAATTGCTGAAAAGTGCTGTTGACTTTGACTGCAAGATTTGCTATAATGCTGTTACTTTGAAAAACGGGTGGTATTATGAAACCTAAAATTCTTCTTGCAGTCGGTATAAGCAAAGAAAACTATATTAATGCTGTTTCGGCGTGCGGAGCCGATTGTGAAGCCAAGTACTGTCCTGACTTGTCAACAGATTATGACGGTCTGATACTTTGCGGAGGCAGTGACATAAATCCTGAATACTACGGAGAAACGGTTGATGGCTGTGTAGATATAGATTACGAAAGAGACAGGGCAGAATTTGCCATAGCAAAAGAGTTTATCAGACTTGGTAAGCCTGTGTTGGGGATTTGCCGAGGTCATCAGCTGATTAACGTTCTGTTTGGCGGAACGCTGTACCAGCATATACCAAACTATTATCTGCACAGAGGGGAAAACTCAGTTGATGCCGTTCACACGAATTTGGCATCAGATATCGGCTTTCTCTATGATATGTACGGTCACAGTTTTAATACAAACAGCATGCACCATCAGGCGGTTAAGAAAGCAGGAGAGGGATTAAGGGTTACAGCTCGTGCAGATGATGAGTTTTCAACCGTCGAAGCACTTGAGCATGAAAGCCTTCCCATATTCAGCGTGCAATGGCATCCTGAAAGAATGTGTTTTGACAAGCTCAGAAATGATACTGTTGACGGACGTTATATTTTTGAGCGTTTTATCAAAATGTGTAAATAATTTTGAAAGACATCGTGTTTATCGCGGTGTCTTTTTTTTGCACTATAAAGGGAACATTATGATGGATTTATCGTCTAAAAGAATGAAATGTTCACCATTACTTGATTTTTATGGAAAAGTGTTTTTAAATTCAGTAAATTTTACTAAAACCATTGACAAAATGGCTTCAGGAATGTATAATTATAAACGTATAACAGTAACTGTATAACTGTATCTATGAGGTGATGTTATTTGAAAAAGTTATTTAAGTTTTTACTTATGTTGATTATAGTTTTGCTGGTTGTAGCAATAGTGGCGGCAGCATTGATTTTTGTCTTTGTGGGCAAGGATAATGTGATGGCTGCACTAAAGGGACTTACAACTTCAACAGAAGATATTGAAAAGAATAAACAGGAACTTGAACAACAGCAAACCGACGTGCTTAAGGAACACGGTTTGAATCTTTCTCCCGAGGTGCTTCAGGGAATCAAAAGCGGTGAAATTGCTGATGAACAGGAAATCATTGACAAGCTTTTAGGCAGAGATGAAGATCAACCGAAAGCCGAAGATGACAATTCCGTTGACAGCTCCTCCGAAACGCCAAATCAAACCGATGATAAGCCTTCAGATAATAAACGGCCTGGGAATAAGGATGATAAAGCGGATGATGTTCAAAAGCCTGCGAAGAACGAAATAACTCAGGACAATAAAAAAGAAGATAAGCCTAAAGATAAAACAGACAAGGATAACAAGAAGGACGACGGTAAGGCGAATAACCCTCAAGGTGACAAGCCTGCCGAACCTCAAAAGAATGAAGAGTCTTTAGAACCCGAAAACAAACCTGCTCAAAGTAAACCCTCCGACTCTGCACAAACAGTCGGAAAGGATACACAGCAGACTCAGACTCCGACCGATTCCACTCAGCAAACCGACGACAAGCAAAAGGCTGTTGACGAACAGGTTGCAGGTCTTGTAGCTAAGATGTATGTTTATAAATCTCAGTATTCAGGATCTATTTCGTCACTTGTTTCATCTATGACGGGTGAGTATTATAAGCTTCCTGCAGAACAGCAGACCTACTCAAATAAAGTTGCAATATATAACAGGTATGCTTCACAGATTGCAACTATGGAAGCTCAGTGCGATGCACAGGTAAATGCTCTTGTAAGTGAGCTCAGAGCTTTGCTTTCAGAGAACGGTAGAGATACATCTCTTGCCGACTCGCTTTTATCTGCATATGCTGCAGAAAAAGAAAATACCAAGGCATATTATGTAAGCCGTTATGCCGATTGATTTTGTTAAATAAACTCTATTCAGAGAGGAAGATATTTTATGAAGATTAAACGTATTCTCGCACTTGCACTTGCATTTGTCATGCTTCTTCAGACATCTGCTTTTGCTATCACTCCCGACGACTTCAGCGACTTTCCGTCAAAGAACCACTGGTCTTATGACGCAATGGCGGATGCGCTGGACAACGGATTGCTCCAAGGTAAGGGAGACGGCATTATTGCTCCTGCTGACAAGCTCACTCGAGCTGAATTTGCCGCTGTTATTACCAGAGCATTCGGTGCTACGACAACGGTAAATATTGATCATCTTACCGATGTTAAGAAGAGTGACTGGTTTTATACTGACTACAGTATAGCCAAGGCTTATAAGATGGAAGTTATGAACGGTACAAGCGATACCACTTTCCATCCAAGAGATAATATGAGAAGAGAAGATGTATTCCTTACTCTTGCTCGTGCTCTGTTTGTTGTCGGTGCTGATGAAAAGGTGCTTGATAAGTTTGAAGATAAAGAACAGATAGACGAATGGGCAATGGATGCACTTATGGGTATGGTTGCTGACAGCTATGTCAATGGCTATCACGATGAGGAAAATGATGTTTGGACATTAAAGCCCAGAGGAAACATCACCCGTGAAGAGCTTGCTCAGGTATTCTATAACCTCTTCAAGTATTACATAAGCGATTATGATATTAACGAGACAAACAAGGGTATTTTCGGCGGCGCTTCCGTTACCGATAAGGTTGTATACGACGGCTCTGTTGTTGTAAGAACTCCCGGTGTAACTCTTCAGAATGCTGTTATTAACGGCGACCTTGTTATTGCTGACGGCGTTGGTGCAGGTGACTTTAAGCTTACTAACGTCAAGGTAAACGGCAGAATCATCGTTCGAGGCGGTGAAGGCACTGTTACATTTACAAATGTTACTGCCACAGGTAATGTAATTATCAATGACGTTAACGGTACAGTTAACTTCCATAACTACAGAACCGATGTGCCTTTTGTTGATAATCTTGTTGAGAATACTCCCGCAACCTTCCTTGAAAGAGGCGGAGCAGGCAGCGGTGGAGGTGGCGGCGGTTCACCCCGTAAGTATGACATTGTTTTTTATGACGCTGACGGCAACGAGTATCACGTTGAAGTCGATGTAAAGAGCGGTACTGTTATAAGCTCTATCACATCAGGTATTACTCCTCCCGACGGCGGCGAGGGAACACACTTTGAGGGCTGGTCCACCGAAGAAAACGGAAGACCTGTATCTTCAACTCACAGAATTACAAAGGATACACATCTTTACCCTGTTTACAGCTATGATGTGAAGTTCCTTAATGAAGACGGCAGTGATTTTGCATCTCTTACCAAGGTTAAGTACGGCACTACATTAGAGACTCTTGCTGACGAAGTAGGCGAGCCAGAGCTTGCATCGGGCAAGAGACTTGCAGGCTGGTCACTTACTGACGGCGGAGCAATTCTTGGCAATGATTATATCGTAACAGCTCCCGTTACTCTTTATCCTGTGGTTGTTGATAAAGATACCGTAAATTATACAGTTAAGCATTACTTTGAAACTGTAGACGGTGCAGGCTATGTTGCTGATTCCGATTATACAACAGTTGATGTTGCAATTTCGGGTACAACTGTTTCGGTTGATCCCTTGACAGGTATAACAGGCTTTGAATACTACAGTCATGCAGATGAAGTTCTTTCTGCTGTAGTTCCCGATGATGACAGCCTTGAGCTGAAGGTGTTCTATAACAGACTTACTTACACAGTAAAGTTCGGTGACATCAAGGAAGAAACCTACAGATACGGTTATGAGCTTACTCTTGACGATATTCCCGAAGATGACGAGGTTGATGTTCCCGCCGATAAGAAGTTCCTCGGCTGGTCTACAGATCCCGATGCAACTGCAGGTATAAGCAGAGACGACCTTGCAGGTACACCTATGACAGGTGAGACAGTTTATTATCCTGTAATC
>JAZQFS010000078.1:0-6439 GCA_045539625.1 Eubacteriales bacterium
AAAGGCAAGTCCTGTGGAGATGTGAAAAGACAATCAGCACAGCCTAATTTACGACTGAGCCATCCCTCCGTTGAGGGGGCTGTTTTGATACTTTTCCAGAGGGAAAAGTATGGCTCGCTCGTCGCAACGAGCGAAATTCCCCAAAGATACATAATGTAACTAAAAAACGGGTCGATGTGGGCGCTGTGAGCGAAGCGAGGAAGTACTCTTGGGGTGCATCGACCCCTACGAAAAAGGGAAAAAGGGAAAAGTATGGCTCGCCGTCCGCAGACGGCAAAATTCCCCAAAGATACATAATGTAACTTTAAAAGAAAAGAAAAAAGAAAACACCTCTCCTCAATTGACAAATAAAACTTCCTTTGGTATAATTATCCCAAAGAAAAAAGGAGTGATTTTATGAAAAAAGAGTATTGCGTCATTTCTCATACCCATTGGGACAGAGAATGGTATTTTACCTTTGAACGCTTCAGATACAGACTTGTAAAGCTGATGGATAATCTGCTTGAAATTATGGAAAAAGAGCCAACTTATATTTTCCACCTTGATGCACAGACAATTGTTATCGAGGACTATCTTAAAATCAAGCCCTATAACGCCTGCAAAATCCAAAAATACATAAAGGAAGGCAGGCTTATAGCAGGTCCGTGGTATGTGCAAAACGATTTCTACCTTACCGACGGCGAAGCTACAATCAGAAACCTGCTTATCGGCAAGGCTATTGCCGATAGCTTCGGCGGCTGCGGCAAAACAGGCTACATTCCCGACCAGTTCGGCAACATCAGCCAGCTGCCTCAGATTTTCAACAGCTTTGGAATAAAGACCTGTCTTCTTGGCAGAGGCTACACCTTCTACGATACCGACGAGAACGGCAAGAATATAAGAAAACCCACTCCCGCCGAGTTTTTCTGGCACGGCAAGGACGGCTCAAAGGTATTCTCCGTAAGATTTACACACTGGTACAACAATGCCCAGCGTTTTTCAGAGGACGCAGACAAAAATGTAAAGCTTATTAAGCACATTGAAGATGCTTACGAGGGCACCGAAAGAACGCCCTACTATCTGCTTATGAACGGCGTTGACCATCTTGAAGCACAGGAAAATCTGCTTGACGTTCTTCCTCCTCTTAACCAAAAGCTTTCCGACGGCGTTGTTGTTCCCTGCACTATGGAAGAATACTGCGACAAGGTGCAGGCATATCTTCACGAAAACAACATTCAGTCCGACCACTACACAGGTGAGCTTCGTCACGGCGACGATTACACCGTGCTCAAGGGTACGCTTTCAAGCAGAGTTTATCTCAAGACGGCAAACTTTAAAGCACAGAACAAAATCGAAGCTTTTGTTGAGCCTCTTTGCACCATGGCTTCTCTTTACGGCTTTGATGAGGAGTACAAGGCTGACTATCTTGAATATTTATGGAAGCTTCTTATTGAAAACCATCCTCACGACAGCATATGCGGCTGCAGCACAGACGGCGTACACAAGAATATGGAAGACAGAACGGCACGCTTCAACGATGTTGCCTCTGAGCTTATCCACGATGCTCTTGATGCAATGAGTACGCATATTTCAAGAGAAAGTTTAACAGACGAGGACTACATTATCTCGGTATGGAACACAAGCAGCAAGACGGCAACAGGGCTTTGTACCGTTGAGTGCAACTTCCCCGTTACCGAGAGCTTCAACAACTTTACAATTCTTGACGAAAACGGAAAGTCTGTGCCCTTTGAGGTTATCCGTCGTGACGTATTCTCCCTTAAAACCACAAGTCCCATCAATCTGCCCGGTGAAATTGACTGCGACAGCTTTCTCATAAAGCTATACGCCGAAAACGTACCTGCCATGGGCTTTAAGGCGTACACGGTAAGAAAAGCAGAGGGCAATGCTACAGTTCACTTGAGTGAACCCCGTGAAAAAGAAAACCTTCACATTGAAAACGCTCTTTTTGCAATTGACGTTGACGAAATGGGACAGATTGACCTCACCCACAAAGCAAGCGGCAAGACATACAAAAACTGCATCCGTCTTTCCGACACAGGCGACAAGGGAAGCAGCTACGTTTACCGTGAAGTCAAAGAATGTGCACCCATTGAGACCGACACCATAAAGCCTCTTGGCGTTTATCTTATTAAGGACACTGCTTTTGAAAAGACCGTGAGCGTAAAGTACTGTCTCAAGCTTCCCGAAAGTATGGACTTTACCAAGTGGAGAAGAAGCGAAAAGACGGTTGAAAACACCGTTGAAATACAGCTTTCTCTTAACGAGGCAAGCAATCACATTGACATAAAGGCTATTGTTGACAACAAGTCAAGCGACCACAGGCTGAGAATTTTATTTGACACCTATATGCAGACCGACTTTACAACAAGTCTTATTCCTTTTGACACAATTGTCCGTGACAGACGTGACACACTTAAAAAAATCACCTCAGACGGCACACAGCCCAACAGCGGTCTTGTTCACATTCACGAAAACGGCTTGGGCATCGGATTTTTAAACGAAGGTCTTTACGAGTACGAGCACCTTCTCGGCGACAAAGGCACGGTAGCCTTCACCCTTTTAAGATGTACGGGTATAATTTCGGAGCGCTACGAGCGTGAAAAGAGAAGCACCATGAGCACCTTTGACAGCCAGTGCATCGGAAAGTACCAGCTTCACCTTGGCATCACCTTCCTGCAGGGAGAAGAAAAGAATACCTCATCAAAGCTTATATCCTCGCTTGACAGCTTTTCAAAGGGACTATGTGCCTACTTTATGCCCTACAGCCACAAAAAGTTTACAGGCGGACGTCCTCAGGTACAGGACACCGACATTGCCGAGCAGTTCTTCAGAAAGGACAGTCACGAGGGTATTGTTCTGCCAAAGTCTTCCTCCCTTATGAAATTTGAGGGCGACAGTATGATTCTGTCGGCAGTTAAAATGTCACGTGACGGAAAAATGCTTATTATAAGAGCCTACAACTCAACAGACGATGACACAAGCTTCGGCATAACCGTCAACAAGGCTGTAAAGCAAAGCTATGTGCTTAATATGGCGGAAGAAAAATTACAGGAGCTTGACGGCAAAAATTCAGTAAAGCTCAGTGTCAAGCCAAGAGAAATCGTAACCGTGGGCTTTGAGCTTTAAACAAGCAGCAGCACCTGCCTCCCCGCAAAACGGGGGCATTTTTTTTAGTGCTACGCCTTATCGGCGGCAAATCTTATATGGCGAAAAAAAGAAATGTTCGATTTTTATTTACTTAAACGTATTACGGTAGTATAATGAAAAAAACACAAAAAAAGTTAGGATGATCCTGATATGAAAGAAAAAATCATACAGTTCGGCGAGGGCGGTTTTTTACGGGGCTTTTTCGATTGGATGCTTCAGTACGTCAACGAAAAAACCGACTTTAACGGAAGTGTTGTTGTGGTACAGCCCATAGAACAGGGTTTATGTGACGTGTTGTCGGCGCAAAACTGTGAATACACCCACATCTGCCGTGGCACAGAAGGCATTGACGTAAAAAAAATAGACGTTATTTCAAGATGCGTAAAGCCTTACGACAATTTTAACGAGTACCTTGCCCTTGCAGAGAATGACGATTTCCGTTTTATCATATCCAACACCACGGAAGCGGGCATTGCCTTTACGGACGGCGACAAAATAACCGATACACCTCCTTCAAGCTTTCCTGCAAAGCTGACGTTGCTTTTAAAGAGAAGATTTGACCTGAACAAAAAGGGTTTTGTCTTTCTTCCCTGCGAGCTTATTGACAAAAACGGAGAAAATCTCAAAAAATGCGTACTGAAGTATGCAGATTTATGGAATCTGGGCGACGGCTTCAAAAAATGGCTTGAAGAAGAAAACATCTTCTGCAACACCCTTGTTGACAGAATAAATACCGGCTACCCCAAGGACGAGGACACAGGCATTGACGACAAAATGCTCAACACCTCGGAATACTTCCATCTTTGGGTAATCGAAGGCTACGACGGGCTTTTCTCGGAGTTTCCCTTTGACAAATGCTCACTCAACGTAGTTTTAACAAGTGAGCTTGAAAACTACCGAACAAGAAAGGTGCGTATTCTCAACGGTGCACACACATCAATGGTGCCGTACGCTCTTATGTGCGGTCTTAAGACGGTAAAGGACTGCATTGACGACGATAAAATGAGCTCTTTTCTCAAAAAGTGTGTGTTTGACGAAATCATTCCCACCCTTGACCTTCCCCATGACGAGCTTCTTACTTATGCCGACAGCGTAATTACAAGATTTTCCAATCCCTACATCAAGCACTATCTTTCATCAATTGCCCTCAATTCCGTATCAAAATTCAAGGTAAGAGTGCTTCCATCAATAGAAGAATACATAAAACGCTTCAACAAGTATCCCGAAAATCTCATATTCTCCTTCGGAAAGCTTATTGACTTTTACAGAACAGACATGACTAACGACGACAAGGAAATTGAAGCCTTTATGAAAACAGCCTCGGTGAGAGAAATTCTGGCAAACCAAAAGCTGTGGGACAAGGATTTATCGTACCTTGCCGACGAGGTGGAAAAGTATGTTAATAAATAAGCTTGACAATGTGGAGGTTGACCTTTCAACAGGTCACAAAAAGGCAAGATGCGACATAAAGCAGGGTGAAAACATCATAAAGTACGGTTTTCCCATAGGTCATGCCGTATGCGACATAAAGGCAGGCGAAGCTGTTCACACCCACAATGTAAAAACAAATCTCGGAGAAAACGTGGAATACGTTTACGAGCCTGAGTTTTACCGGCTTGAAGAAGCTGACGAGCAGTTCTTTATGGGCTATGAGCGTGAGGACGGCTCGGTGGGAATACGCAACGACATATGGATTGTCAACACGGTATGCTGTGTCAACAACACGGCGAAAATCATTGCCCAAAGGACAGGTGCAAAGTATTTTCCTCACCCCTACGGCTGCAGTCAGCTTGGCGATGACCAAACGGTAACTCAATACATCTTAAGAGGTATGATAAACCACCCCAATGCAGGCGGCGTGCTTGTTTTGGGGCTTGGCTGTGAAAACAACAGTGTTGCCGAAATGAAGAAAATCTTAGGAAATGTCAACGAAAAAAGAGTTAAATTTCTCATTGCACAGGACTGCGAGGACGAAATAGAAGAAGCTGTAAAGCTTATTGATGAGCTGAAAGCGTATGCTTCAACCTTCAAGCGGAAGAAAATCAGTGCAAAGCGTCTCATTGTAGGTCTCAAATGCGGAGGCAGCGACGGCTTAAGCGGTATTACGGCAAACCCCTTAGTGGGCAGATTTTCCGACAGGCTCATATCCATGGGCGGAAGCTGTGTTCTGACGGAGGTGCCCGAAATGTTCGGTGCAGAGCACCTTCTTATGAAGCGTGCCCAAAGCCGTGAGGTTTTTGACAAGTGCGTAAGTCTTATCAACAATTTCAAAGACTATTTCAGGCGGTACAATCAGGTTATTTACGAAAATCCGTCTCCGGGCAACAAGGCAGGAGGCATAACCACCTTAGAGGAAAAGTCATTGGGCTGTGTCCAGAAAGGCGGAAAAGCGGCGGTTGTTGATGTTATTGACTACGGCGACAGAGTTACAAAGAATGGTCTTACCCTTCTCAACGGTCCCGGTAACGACGACGTTGCCTGCACAAATCTTATGGCAGCAGGTGTCCATCTTATTCTGTTTACTACAGGCAGAGGAACGCCTCTCGGAACGTGTATCCCAACTGTCAAAATCAGCACAAACACTGCACTTGCACAGAAAAAGAAAAACTGGATTGACTTTGATGCAGGAAAGCTTCTTGAAGGTTATGACTGTGACGGCGAGTTTTTTTCTCTTGTGCTTGACATTGCAAGCGGAAAGCAGGCAAAAAACGAGCTTTTCGGCTATGAGGAAATTGCTGTTTTCAAGGACGGAGTTACATTATAGAACTATACAGGGGTTGCTTTTTTGGGCAGCCTCTTTTTTTACTTTTAGAGATACTTTCTTTTTCTTTTGCTTTTTCTTTTTCTAGATAGTTTTATGTTTGGCAGGGATATTTCGCTCGTTGCGACGAGCGAGGCATACTTACTCTCTTCTCCTTTTTCGTAGGGGTCGATGCCCACATCGACCCGTTTTCTTTTAAAGATACTTTATGTATCGCAGGGAGGTTTCGTAGCCTGCGGGCTACTTCCTTCTTTGACCAAAGCGTCAAAGAAAGCAAAACGCTTCCCCTCAACGGAGGGATGGCTCGGTCGGGGATATTATCTCTGTGCTAATTGCGACCGTCGGAGAAGTCGGAGGCCAAGCGGTCTTAGGAAGACAAACTGGTAAGACAACTCCTTGGCTCACAGAACGACATGGCTACGATCCGACTTCTTCTTTGACCGAAGCGTCAAAGAAGGCAAAACGCTTCCCCTCAACGGAGGGATGGCTCGGTCGGGGATATTATCTCTGTGCTAATTGCGACCGTCGGAG
>JAZQFS010000079.1:0-13438 GCA_045539625.1 Eubacteriales bacterium
CTCCCCTGTCAAAAACAGCATCGGGCGGAGAGCTGTCAAGGATAATGCTTGCAATTAAAAGTGTTATCGCAGAAAAAGACGGCGTCGATACTTTGATATTTGATGAAGTAGATACCGGCATTTCCGGTAAAACTTCGAGAAAAATCGGTCTGATGATGGGTGAGATATCAAAAGTGTCGCAAGTTTTATGTGTTACACATTCGGCACAAATTTGCTCCGTTGCAGACAGTCATTATCTTGTTTCAAAGTCAACTATGGATGACAGAACAACAACAAGTGTAAATTTACTCAGCTATGATGAACGAATCAACGAGACGGCAAGAATTATTGCAGGAATAAACGTAACAGAAGCAGCAGCCGATGCCGCCAAAGAGCTGATAGACAGCAAAAGTCTGTAATATTTTGTCAAAATAAGTCACGATTTATATTGACACTTTGTTTTTAAAATGATATAATTTTATAGTCAAATAACATTTTAGCAAAAATGCTTTTCAGGAGGACAATTATGCAGGATTTATCAAAGGAAGTTGCCCTTAATCCCCTAGCTCTCATAGGTACTCGCGGCACAGAAAAAATGCTTAAGCGCATCGAAAAGTACATCGGTGAATGGAGAAAGGAAGAAAACCCAGACTACATCATCGAAACATCTTATTCAAGATTCGGTACCGGTGAAGCTAAGGCTATGCTCAAGGAATCGGTCAGAGGCAAGGATGTATTTATTGTTGCAGACTGCTTCAATTACAGCGAAACTTACAAGATGTACGGTATGGAGGTTCCTATGAGCCCCGATGATCATTTTGCTGACATCAAACGTATTATCTCTGCAATTTCAGGTAAAGCGGCAAGAATTTCCGTTATCATGCCAATGCTTTATGAAAGCAGACAGCACAGAAGAACGGCAAGAGAATCCCTTGACTGTGCATTTATGCTACATGAGCTTGTTCAACTCGGTGTTGAGAACATTATGACATTCGATGCTCACGACGATAGAGTAAGAAATGCCATTCCTCTTGAAGGCTTTGATAATCTTATGCCTACATACCAGATGCTTAAGGCATTTATGGCAAACGAAAAGGATATTGACATCAAGAATATGGTTGTTGTATCCCCCGACGAAGGTGCTCTCGGCAGAGGTATGTACTATTCTTCCGTTCTTGGTGTTCCTCTCAGCATGTTCTACAAGAGACGTGACTACACCGTTGTCAAGGACGGCAGAAACCCCATTGTTGCTCACGAATATCTCGGTGATGACGTTGCAGGCAAGGACATTATCATCGTTGATGACATTCTTTCATCGGGCGACTCTTTCCTTCACATTCTCGATAAGCTTAAGGCTATGGGTGCAAAGCGTATTTTCGGCTTCTTCTCCTTTGGTCTTTTCTGCAACGGCTTTGAACAGGTTGATGAGTACTATAAGAGAAATATGTTCGACAGAATTTATGCTACAAACTCTGTTTATAACTCCGATGCCGCACTTTCAAGAGAATGGTTTAAGGAAGTAAGCGTTCACAAATATATTGCTTACTACATTGAAGCTGTTAATATCAATAAATCTATCGGAAGTATGCTTGATCCTATCAAGAAGATTCATGCTCTTTGCGATAAATACGGCATTGAATACGCAAAATAATCAGTTATATCAAAGCTCCTTTTTGGTGCTTTGAGCTTTATACGGGAGGAATAACAATGAAAAATATTCTTGACAGCATCAAAAATCCCCCAAAGGAATACAGACCTGTCCCCTTCTGGTCATGGAATTCTAAGCTTGAAACGGAAGAAACAAAATGGCAGGTAAATCAGATGGACAGTGTGGGCATGGGCGGCTTTTTCATGCACGCAAGAGGCGGACTTAAGACTGAATATATGGGTGAAGAATGGCTTGAAAACGTAAAGGCGGCTGTTCTCGAAGGCGACAAGCTGGGTATGCAGCCATGGGGGTATGACGAAAACGGCTGGCCGAGCGGCTTTGGCAGTGATGCTGTAAACGGTCTTGGCATTGAATATCAGCAAAAGTATTTAAGATGTGAGCTTTGTGATGAGCAACAATCCACCGACAGAACAATTACAAACATAAAGCTTGACAGCGGCAAAATTGCTCATATGTACTATGATGTGAATCCTTTTTATGTTGACACGCTTGACGGCAAAGTAACCGACGAATTTGTAAAGTCTACTCACGAAAAGTACAAAGCATATCTCGGCGAAGATTTTTCAAAAATGAAGGGATTCTTCACCGATGAGCCTCAGATTTCAAGATCGGGCATTCCCTGGTCATTTATCCTTGAAGAAGAGTATAAAAAAGCTTACGGAACATCACTTACAGAAAGACTTTACGACCTTTTCAGTGACAAATCAGAAGCCAACGAAACACGTTTCAAATTTTGGAAACTTGTCACAAGACTTTTTACAGAGAATTTTCTCGTCAGAATTTATAATTGGTGTGAAAAAAACGGCTCTCATCTGACAGGTCATATGGTTTGCGAAGAAACCATCAATTCACAGCTTGAATCAAACGGCTCTGTTATGCCGAATTACGAGTACTTCCATATTCCCGGTGTTGATAAGCTTGGCAGAAGCGTTGACAGACTTCTTCTGCTTCCTCAGATTACTTCTGTGTGTGCACAGCTTGGCAAAAAGCAGATTCTTTCCGAGACATTTGCTCTTTGCGGCTGGGACGTAAGCTTTGAAGAGCTTAAATGGATTTATGAATGGCAGATGGTTAAGGGAGTAAATCTTCTGTGTCAGCATCTTGCAGGCTACAGCCTTGCAGGTATAAGAAAACGTGACTATCCTGCAGGTCACTTCTATCAGAATCCATGGTGGAATGACTACAATGATTTCAATGACTTTGCTTCACGTATGGGTATGCTTCTTGCCGAGGGAGAAATTAAGTGCGACGTACTCGTGCTTCATACAATTTCAACAGGCTGGATTAACCATTACGGCGAAGATAAAGCACAGAAGCATGCGAAATATACAAACTCCATTACAGATATAACAACCGTTCTTGATAAGAACCAGATATTGTTCCATCTGGGCGACGACCTTATTATGCACAGACATGCCAAGGTTGAAAAAGATAAGCTTGTTATCGGCAATATGAGCTATTCTACCGTAATCGTGCCTTCCTGCACTGTTATAGACAGCGAGACTCTTGAGTTTATTACAGAATTCCAGAACAACGGCGGTAAGCTTATATTTGTAGGCGAAGTTCCTTCACTTGTTGACGGAGCAAAAAATGACGCTGCCCAAAGAATTTGCAAAAATCACGTGGAAAGCGCATCAGAAGTTTTGTCTGTTCTTACCTGTAAAGCCAAGGTCTGCTCAATTGTAAGACAGTCGGACGGCACGCCATGCGACATACAGGTTGCCTACAGAGCGTTTTACGGCTTTGAAATGTACTATCTTGTTAACACCTTTGCCGACAAGGAAGATGCAGTTATAACGCTTCCCGGTAAATCCGTGTGCGAATTTGACTATCTTACAGGCGAAACAAAGCAGATTTGCTTTGAAGATGCGAACGGCTGTGTTGTTATAAACAGAACAATTGAAAAGATGGGCTCAGTTGTGTACTTTGTAAAGAAGGATGACACTTACAAGAGTGCTGACAAAATTGATAAAAAGCTTGTTTCCATCAATGATAAGCTTCACGGCGACTGGTTCATCAAAGACAGCGACCAAAATGTTCTTACTCTTGATTACTGTGACTGTTATTTTAACGGTGAGCTTTATCAAAGCAAAATGCACATTGGCGACGTTCAGCAGCCTGCCTGCGATTTCAAAAAGAAGGTCAAGGTTGCGCTTGACTTTGATGTAAACCTTGACAGGAACATTACAGGTGAAATGTATCTTGTTGTTGAAGAGCCTCAGAACTATACGGTTTATGTCAACGGCAAGATAGTAGAAAAGAAGGATTGCGGATATTACCGTGACAAATCCTTCAGAAAGCTTGATATTTCGGGACTGCTTGAAAAGGGCTACAACATCATCACTCTCGAATGTGATTTTGTCCAGTCACAAGAGGTATATGACACTCTTGATAACTGTACTCAGTTTGAGTCGGTAAAAAACAAGCTTTACTACGATATGGAAATTGAGGCAGTATACCTTGTAGGCGACTTCGGCGTTGAGTGTGACGGAGAATTTGTACCTGCCGAAAACAACTCTTACAACAACGATGGCAAGTTCTCACTTACCGTAAAGCCTGTCAAGGTAACGGACGGCGACCTTGTGCTTCAAAAATTCCCGTTCTTCTGCGGAAGTATGAAGCTTACAAAGACAATAAATCTTACCAAAGATGAGCTTGAGGGAAGATGTATTGAATTTGCATCAAGAAATACAACAATAACTAAGGTGACTGTTAACGGCAAATCACTCTCCCCCATTTACTGGGCACCTTATATTTGTGATCTTGACGGTGTACTTGTTGAAGGTGAAAATGTTATTGACATTGAAATTATCGGCAACTTCAGAAATATGCTCGGTCCGCACCATTTGGGTAAGGAAGAGTATTCGGTTTCTCCCGGCTCATTTATAAAGACTTCACGTGTATGGAAGAGCTGGTCCCACATCAAGTGGTATGACAGCTATAATTTCGTTAAATTCGGTTTATTCCTTAAATAAGCAATATAAAAGGTGAACGTTTCGGCGTTCACCTTGACTTTTTATATAACACTCAATACCGTTGGAATACCGGTAAGTGCAATAAAGCTTGGCATAAAAGCAAGTTTTTGGTTCTGTTTCGCATTGTTTTACAGATTTCAAAAAAGATTAAGCTATACCTTGACAGTAAGCCGATTAATTTCGGTCTTGTCTGTATTTTGATGGAGAAATGCCGTGCTTTTCACCAAAGCGTCTTATAAAGCTTGAAACATTTTTAAATCCGCTTGAAAAGCATATTTCCGTGATACTGAGACTTGTAGACTTAAGCAGATTTTCGGCATATGAAAGACGAAGCCTGTCAACATACTCTTTAAAGGTCATTCCAGTATGGGCGTGAAATTTTGAGCTGAAATACTGAGGGGCAAAGCCGCAGAATTCCGCCGCCTGCTTAAGAGTTATCCCCTCACGGAATTTGCTGTGTACATAGACAACGGCACGACTCATACTTTTGTTTTCGTCGTCAGAGATAAATCCTGATTTTGTGTATGTGCGAAGAAACAGAATAAGTATGTTTTCAAGATAATTTTTAAGGCAGATGTTTTTATACTCCTTTTTGCCGCAATATTCACGGTACAACAGGTTGAAAAGCTCAAGTGCACTTGAAAAATCAGCCCCGTCGAGCTTACAGCAGGCATCTCGGCTCAGGTTAAGGAAGCTAAGCATAAGCGAGGGCTCAACGGATTTTTCATCAAATTGTATATTTATTACTGTTGCCGTAGAAGAGTCAAGCACCTCTACTCTGTGAATATCAGCAGGAGTGACAAAATAGAGACTGCCCTTCTCAAGAGTAAACTCTTTGTTGTTGACAATATATCTTGCTCTTCCGTCTGTAACAAATTCTATTTCATAAAACTCGTGACCGTGAGCAGGAAAGAAAAAGTCAATAACCCGTTTCGTGACATTGATTTTTATTTGATTTGGCAGATACTCACTGACTGATAAAATTCTCGTCACAGCCTTTTTTGCAGGCATTGTGTCACCTCACATTAACTGCTGTTCGTTGATAATCAGCTTGAATTTAAGATTAAGATGCTCTGCTGCCTTACGGCACATAATCATACGCTGAAGAAAGATTTCAAAGTAATCCATAACAGAGCTTACGTGAACATCGATATCAAGCTTCAGCTTGATAATTGTCTTTTCTTCGTTTATGCGTAAAAGTGATTTTTTAACGGAATAGTTAACTCTGTCATGTATGTCAAAATTCTTTTGGTCGGTATTGCGTACTCTTGTATAACGAACGTCGCTTTTGTCAGCAAGAATAAGCGCTGCCGCTATAGGATTTACCGCAATTCCCGTTCCTTCGTCGTGATTACCGATAGCAGTGGTAACAGTAGCTATATCCTCGGCTGAGAAGCCCAGATCCGACAAAATTTTAAATGCCATGACCGCTCCGCTTTGTGAGTGCTCACTTCTGTTGACAAGGTTTCCGATATCGTGAATGTAGCCTGCGATTTTTACCAGCTCGATATCGTGCTCGGGATAGCCGAGAGTTTCGAGAATGTAAGCGGCATCACTTGCAACTTTTCTGACGTGGGCAAAGCTGTGTTCCGTAAATCCGAGAGCTTTAAGCGATTCATCGGCTTTGGAAATATATGTGTTTATTGCTTCATTTTTCGTGATTTCTTCAAATGTGTACATACAGCACCTCCCTGTAATTTTATCCAAGTATATTATAACAAAAATTACAGTAAATTCAACAGTATTAAGCAAAAATTTTTTATTAAGAAAAAAACAATAAAATTCATAAAAACATAACGGAAATTCCTTGACGAATGTTGTCTTTTGATATATAATAATTTATTGGTAGAATTATAGTCATTTTCAGGAGGTCTGAACATGGACAGAATAAGCAAAGAAAACTATTATCTCGATATTGCACAGACTGTTGCTTCACGCAGCACCTGTCTTCGCAAGAAGTACGGCGCAATTATCGTGGGCAACGACATTATTATTTCAACAGGCTACAACGGTGCACCCAGAGGCAGAAAAAATTGCTGTGACTTAGGCTATTGTATGCGTGAAAGCCTTAACATTCCCCGAGGCGAAAGATACGAAATGTGCCGTAGTCTTCACGCTGAGCAGAATGCCATTATCGCCGCCTCCCCCGAAAGAATGAAGGGCTCTGTTCTTTACCTTGCCTGTATAGATTCAAAGTCGGGTGAGCTTCTTGGCGGAACGTGCTGCTGTCAGATGTGCAAGCGTGTTGTAATCAACGCAGGTATCGAAAAGGTTATTGTGCGTGATACGCCTGAAGAATATACTGTTTTTGAAGTAAATGACTGGATTGAAAACGATGACAGCCTTTCAGGACAGTTCGGATATTAAAATGAAAAAAGTACTATTCGTCTGCACGGGAAATACCTGCAGAAGTCCTATGGCACAGGCGGTTTTCAATGACAGAGCTGCAAAAATCGGTGCAGATATTCAGGCCGATTCCTGCGGCTTGTATGCCGACGGCTCCCCCGTCAGCCACAATGCAAAGTCGGCACTTAATGAAATCGGCATAGACTTTGATTATACCTCAAAACCAATAACCGAAGCTTTGCTGGAGCAAGCAGATTATATTTTCGGAATAACAAAAAATCACGGCAGAGCTGTTATTTCGGCTTTTCCAAAGATATCCGACAAAGTGTTTTTGTTTCCGACGGACATTTCTGATCCGTACGGCGGAAGCCTCGACACTTATAAAGCGTGCCTGTCACAGATATGTGAAGGCGTTGACGCAATTATGGCAAAGCTGACGGAGAATGAAAATGGCTGAGAAACTTATAATAAGACCATATATTCCCGACGATATTCCTGCTATAGCGGAAATTGAAAAACGTTGTTTTTCCATGCCGTGGTCTGAAAAGTCTTTGAGAGAATTCTGCGTCTACCCTTTCGGTCGAATACTGACAGCAGAGCTTGACGGTCAAGTTGCAGGTTATATTACATACAGTCAGATATTTGAAGAAGTACAGATTGCAAATGTTGCGGTAGCCCCCCAATTCAGACGAATGGGAATTGCAGAAAAGCTGATACGCCGTCTGTTGTCCGATGGAATTGATAATGAATCGGAGACTGTATTTCTTGAAGTAAGACAATCAAATATCCCTGCACGTTCACTTTACGAAAAATGCGATTTTTACGTGGTTGGTGAACGCAAAGGCTATTACAGCAACCCAAAAGAGGACGCTGTACTTATGAATTACACATACCCACCCCGAAAGGAACAGTAATAGAAAAATGAAAATTCTGGCATTTGAATCCTCCTGTGACGAAACAGCCGTTGCAGTTGTTGAGGACGGCAGAAAGGTACTTGCAAACAAAATTGCATCTCAGATTGAAATACACGCCCTGTACGGCGGTGTAGTTCCCGAAATTGCATCTCGTGCTCACACCGAGGCAACATCAAGGCTTACTCACGAGGCTCTCGAAGAGGCAGGGCTTACTCTTGATGACATTGATGCTGTTGCGGTGACAAATTGCCCCGGTCTTATCGGTGCATTGCTCGTAGGTGTTAACTTTGCAAAAGCCTTGGCTTACAAGCTGAAAAAGCCCCTTATCCCCGTTCATCATATAAGAGGTCACATAGCTGCAAACTACACCCATTTTGACGGCAAAGACGGCAAGGATTATCTTGAACCTCCTTTTTCGGCACTTGTAATGTCGGGCGGACACACTTCGCTTATCAACGTAAATTCTTACTGCAGCTTTAAGATTCTCGGACAGACAAGAGACGATGCTGCAGGAGAAGCTTTTGACAAAATTGCACGTCTTATCGGGCTGCAATATCCCGGTGGAGCAAAAATGGACAAGCTCGCTTACGAGGGTAATAAAAAGTATATTGAATTTCCTCAGAGCTCCGTCAAAGACAACCCTTATGATTTTTCCTTTTCGGGACTTAAAACTGCGGGAATTAATCACTTGCATATGCTTAAGCAAAACGGAACTTGCTTTAACGAAGCGGACATTGCCGCCTCCTTTACTGCGGCGGTAGTCAAGTCTATCGTTAAAAGAATTGAGCTGCTGTTTAAGGACGAAGAAAGTTTTCCCTCAAAGAAGCTTGTTCTTGCAGGCGGTGTTAGCGCCAACAGCCACATACGGGATGCTTTACGTGCTCTGTCGGGCAAATACGGCGTAAAGTTGTATGTACCTCCTCTTTCCCTGTGCGGCGACAACGCCGTGATGATTGGTGCACAGGCTTATTATGAGTATACGGTGTCGAAAAAAACTGCCGATGAAAGTCTCAACGCATACGCTACTATGAGTGTTGAAGAAGTATAATTTGCATATATATTCATTTACATAATTCGACAAAATTTTATCTTTGACGTTCAAAAATTGTGGATAACTCTGTGGAAAATGTGAAAAAATCACGCATTTACTTACTTATTTTTAAATTTATTCGCCGCAAATTGTGGAAAAGTCGGTGGATAATGTGGATTATTATGTAAACCCAATTCTTTATATATAAGGTGAAACGATGAATAATAACAACGGTAATCAGAAAAAAATCTCAACAGCGGTAATCAGAAGACTTCCGCGCTACTTCAGATATCTCAGGGAGCTTATAAGAAATGACATTATGCGTATTTCTTCCCGTGAGCTTTCCGAGAAAATGAATATTACGGCAAGTCAGATAAGACAGGATCTTAACAATTTCGGCGGCTTCGGTCAGCAGGGCTACGGTTACAACGTAAAAAGCCTGTATTCCGAGATTTCCCATATCCTCGGCGTAGACAGCGGCATAAACTGCATCATTGTAGGTATGGGTAACATTGGTAAAGCTCTTGTAAACAATCCGCTCTTTGAAAAAAGAGGTATAAAAATAACGGGCCTTTTTGACTCAGACCCGTCTGTTATAGGAACAAAGTATAACGATCTTGAAGTAAGCAGCGTGGACACAATGACGGACTTTTGCAAAAACAACAGCGTTGACATTGCAGTAATTGCCATTCCCAAGGCTTTCGCAAATGATACCGTTGACCTTCTTGCAGATGTTGGCGTAAAGGGCTTCTGGAATTTTTCCAATGCCGAAATCGACCTTCGTACAAAGAAGAAGATATACGTGGAAAACGTGCATCTCGGTGACTCGCTTATGGCACTTTGCTATGACATTTGCTGTGACAAGCAGTCAAATCAATAGTCGCCTTGCAAAAACTTGATTGCTCTTTCAACAGAATCCTTTGAGTTGCCCCAGGGCTCGTTGTCGTAACGGTAATCAAATTTCTTGCAGAACCACGATACATCGTCTTTAAGAGCTTGTATGTATTGCGACTGAACTGCAGATAACTGTTCTGCAAATTGTGCGAAGGATTTTTTATCAAGCTTTATGCGGGCATATTCCAGAAACAAGCTTGCGTGTTCAAGGCAGAAATACGGTTGTGCCGACATTTTTTCTTTGAATTCATTGCCGTTCTGCCACAGAATAATGGCACAAAGCATCATTTTTTCAAATTTTTCGGCAGTCTTTTCGCAGATATAACAGCTTTTCTTGATTTCTTCCATGTTTTCGGAAGCCTTTTTGGTGTTATCCTTGCCGAGAAGTGAGTTTTTCCATATTATCGTCTTTCCCTGCACCTCATCAAGATGGCTTTCAAGCATAAGTGCAAGGCTGAGACGGTTGTTCATCTCAAACATCTTGCCAAAATGCTTTTTACAAAAGCCAAGCTTATTTGTTCTGATTCTTATGTCAGGCTCCATCATGGATGCGCCCATAATAAGCTCACGCTCTGTATCTTCCAGCTTTCTTTTCAGATTGCAGAAGGGACATCCGCATTTTTCGTCAAACGCTTCGTTGACAGGTATAGTATATATTTTTTCTTCCATCAATAGCACCGTCCTTTTACGATATGCTACCACTTTTTTTAAGCCAATTCAACACATACTTGTAAATATTATGGTTTCGGAGGCAATATGTCACAGCCATTTATTATAGAAAAACCTGAAAATTTTGATATTGAGCAAATTTTTGATTGCGGTCAATGCTTCAGATTCAATAAACACCCCGATAAAGAAAACACGTACTGCGGTGTAGCATACTCAAGGTATCTTGAAGTTACACAACAAGGAGACAAGCTTTTGCTCAACACTGACAAGGATACTTTTGACAAGGTCTGGTATAATTTTTTCGATATGGATACAGACTACGGCAAAATCATTTTGGGATTTGAAGACGATGAGGTGCTGTTCAATGCCGCTAAGTTTTCCTCGGGTATACGAATCTTAAGGCAAGAGCCGTGGGAGGCTCTGTGCTCATTTATTATCAGTCAGAACAACAATATTCCCAGAATAAAGGGAATAATTGAAAATATGTCCCGTATGTACGGCGAAAAGATTGAATGTTCTGACGGCATTGACAGATTCGCCTTCCCTACTGCCACGGCTTTGTATGAAGCAGGCGAAGAAAAGCTTTTTGAGCTGAAAACAGGCTTTCGTGCAAAATACATATATGACTGTTCAAGGAGAATTGTTGAAGGAAATCTTATGCTTGACAGCATTGAGAATATGCCTCTTGAAGAATGTCTCGCGATATTGCAAACAGTAAAGGGCGTAGGTCCAAAGGTTGCGTCCTGTGCGCTGCTTTTCGGGTTTGCAAAGCATGAGGCTTTTCCCATAGACGTGTGGGTTAAAAAGATTTTGACCAAGTATTACAACGAAAAGACAAGCCCTCATTTTTCATCACGTTATGCAGGAATTGCACAGCAGTATCTTTTTTACCATGAAAGATGCATTAACAATGTGTATCTTTAATTAAGGAGATTTACAATGGATTTAAATAAAACAAGAGTTGCTTACCGCTGTCCGGTTTGCGGTGCGGTTATAACATTTGACGTTACACGAGAACGGCTAAAAAACAGATTCAGCCTCAACTGTATTCAGTGTCACAAGTCCGATATGGAAATCGAGATGCTTCCCGGCGATACAGTCAGTCTTACCGTTCCGTGCCTTATGTGTCCTCATTCCCACCCTTTTAAAATCTCGGCCGAGATGTTCTTTAGCAAGGATGTTTACACCTTCCCTTGCTCTTTTACAGGTCTTGATATTTGCTTTATAGGTCAGGATGAAGACCTTGTTGACGATGAAATTGATGCCAGCGGTACACTGATACGCGCCATGATTGAGGAAACAAAGGAAGAAGATCTCAACGCCAAGGATGCCTCGGTAATTGTAGCGGATACAGGCGTTATGAGAGAAGTGCTGTTTGCAATCGGGGAGCTTGACAAGAATAAAAAAATCAAATGCAAATGCGGAAGCAGTGCTGTAAAGGTTCTTATCGATTATGATAAGGCAGACATTGTGTGTAAGGTATGTGCCAATAATAAAGAAATTGCCGCACGTACACGCTTTGATGCAAATGCGGCAATAGAGCTTGAACAGATTGATTTTTAAAACGCTGTCAGAAAATAGTAAATAACGCCGTATATTACAGAGGCAGCTGTACCGTACAGTATTACAGGTCCTGCGATGGTGAACATCTTAGCGCCTACGCCGAGAATGTACCCTTCAGCCTTGCTGTCTATTGATACAGAGCAAACAGCATTTGCAAAGCCTGTTATGGGCACTAGCGTTCCTGCGCCTGCAAACTTTGCGATTTCCCCGTAAAGACCAAGTACCGTCAGTATGTTGGAAATAACAATAAGGCTGCACGGCAAAAGTATCTTTACATTATCCTGTGATACACCTATTGTTTTAAGAATGTCGCCTATCCCCTGTCCGATACAGCATATTGTTCCGCCTATTATAAAGGATAACAACAAATCCTTGGGCAGATTTGAATTCGGCGCTTTTCTTTCGGCATATTTTCTGAATTTTTCTTTTTCACGCTCGTTAAATTTACGTTTATCCATCCATTACGTCTCCTTGGAGTTGATATAATGATTTTTGCAAGTCTTTTATTTTTATATATATTTTTACCGTTAAATCTCATATTATACTTTACCGCTCCGTCTCTTAAGGTAAAGAACGCCGTACTGATTTTGTTTTCACTGTTATTTTATGCGTGGGGCGAGCCTGTGTGGGTATTTTTGCTGATTCTTACAGCATATCTTGATTACCGCCATGCAAAAACAATTGAAGAAAACAGAGGTACGGCAAAGGCGAAGCTTGCACTTATTCTTTCAATTGTGACGGATATCGGCATATTCTTTGTGTTTAAATATTCAGGATTTTTTGTTTCAAACATCAACGCAATTACGGGACTATCTCTTTATGTGCCTAAATTTGCTTTGCCGATAGGTATTTCATTTTACACATTCCAGACACTAACCTACATTATTGACGTTTACAGGGGTACAGTTTCTGCACAGCCAAAGTTTTCTAAATACCTTCTGTATTTGTCATTGTATTTTCAGCTTGTTGCAGGTCCTATTGTCAGGTACACCGATGTACAAAAGGAAATCGAAAAGAGAAATCTCTCCATTCCCCGATTTTCAAGCGGTGTCTACAGATTTGCCGTAGGTCTCGGTAAAAAAGTTATTATTGCCAATGCAGCAGGCGTATTTGTTGACAAGTATATGTCCGGCTCTTTTGACGGGCTTACAACGCTTGGTGCGTGGTTTGGTATAATAATGTATACAATCCAGCTCTATTTTGACTTTTCAGGCTACTCCGATATGGCAATCGGACTTGGCAGGTGCTTCGGCTTTACCTTCGAGGAAAATTTCAATTATCCGTATATTTCCTGCTCCGTCACCGAATTCTGGCGGCGCTGGCACATTTCCCTCGGTACATGGTTCCGCGATTATGTATACTTTCCGCTCGGCGGCTCGCGTGTATCCTCCCGTGCACG
>JAZQFS010000080.1:0-13373 GCA_045539625.1 Eubacteriales bacterium
CGTCCGCAGACGGCGAAACTCCTTATGCTTCATAAAGCGCAGGAAAGGTGAATTTTTCGTCCTAAAAGGACGAAAAAGAGGAAAACCCTCGCCGGGGGTTTTCCTAAAACGTGAGATAAAACATACTTTTTGGCAAGCTCAGAGGCCGATTTCTCAGCCTCAATTATTGATTATTCGTCCCACTCAAGTCTTATGTTTGACGTAAACTTACCTTCAATAAACAAGCCGGGCTCAAATGCCTTCACAAGCTCGCCGTTATGGTAAAGGTTCTTAATAAGAATATTCTCCGCCTTATGCTCTTCATCATAGCCCGCTGCCGCAAAAACAGGCTTCTGTCGTCCCCACAAGTGGATATTTTCAAAGGTAATATCACGGTTTTTACCTCTGCGGTTACCGCCTGCCGAATATTCGGGGTGACACTCTACAAGCACATACATAAGCTTTGGCATATAATCGGGATACTTATTTTCATACACCTCATCATCGCTTTTCTGGATAAAAGGACAGAAAATTTCATTATCGTACTCTACATTGATATTGCGGTAATATATATGGTGCACGTCTGCATAGTCAACATTATTACAGTCAAGAACGGCACTTGTTACATGGATTATATCGCAGTTTTCAAAGAAAATATCGCATATTTCCTCAGCTCTTGTTTCAGCGCCGATTTCCAGACACTTACCCCAGTCATTCCATATTGTACAGCCCGAAACGTGAACGTTCTTGAACACATCGTACGCCTTACCGCCTCTGTACATAGCTTCATTAACCGCCTTTTCAACGTCACCTGCATAATAGCAGTCAAAGCCCTTTACACATATGCTGTCGTCAAAGGTTCTGATAAAGCAGTTATTGATGTCAACATTTACGCAGTTATGCATATCTATTCCGTCACTGTTGAAGCGCCAGTTACCTATAAGCTTTACGTTGGAAATATCAAGATTTTCACAGCCTATGGGACGGATATTATACACAAGGCTGTCACGCATGGTAATACCTTCGATTTTTACATTTGTGCAGTATTCTATCTGAACGGTATGCTGACGCTTTGCGTTTTGTACCGCCATAGTATTGCCCTTTTCGTTGGCTTCAAAAAGAATATGCTCCTTATTATGGCTGTTATCAAGTATGCCTCTGCCGAGAATCCTAATATTATCCGCATCTATTGCCTTTACGCAGGTATACACCACCGCACCCTCATCAAGGAAAAGTGTCTGATTGCTTTTCAGCACAATTTGTCCCACCTCATGCTCGCCCTTACCGAAGTAGATAACATCGGGGCTGTCAAAGTCAACGTCCGAATAGTCGGGCATGGGATCAACAAAAACGTGAAGTGCATTATCCCTGCCGTAAGGCTCAACGGTAAAATACGCATTCTTGTTAACTGAAAACTTAATTGTACCGTCTTCCACCACAGGTGTAACGCCAAGGCTTCTCGGTCTGATATCAACCTTTTCAAATGCTTTCTTGGGAGTTATTTCAAAGAAAAGCTCCTCGTCGGAGGCAAGAGACAAAAAGTTTACAAGGTGTGACTGCTCAATTTGTCTCTGATGACCTGGCCAACGGCGGTTGAAGGGACGGCTTGAAACTCGTGCGGTATCAAGCTCCACCTCTTTTCCGTTGATTTTTACGGTATAATCCTCACATGTCTGCAGGGTTTTTGTAACAGGATATATTTTATAGCTCATTATATCGTCACCTTTCATATTATACTGATTTAATGATACCAAACTGCACCTACAATTTCAATGTAATGTTTTTAGATTTTTGGTAATATTTTCAGATAATTTTTGCGTCGGGCAATTGACAAGCCCATCAACATATGTCATAATAATTCAAGGGGGTGCAGATATGTACGGATACAGAATCAGCTTCAAGGGTATTCCAAGCACGGTTTTTGCCTGCGGTACGGTTGTTGACGATTACAGCTGGGAAAACCGCAATACCGAAAACTCTCTTGAAATAAGTGCGGCAAAAAGCGACGGCACCACCGTAATTATTGACGGCAAAGAGATACATCTTGAAAAAGGCACTCACCTTTCATGCGTTCCCGGCAGCACAAAACGAAGTGCTTACTGTGAAAAGGGTATCAAAAACGAGATTCTTTCCGTTTCCGTGTGCTTTGAAAAGCTGGATTACCATGCCTGCAATCTCACAAAACAGGACGCCAAGGACAATAGTGTGTACCTGCTGCCTGCCGTTCTTTTCGATGTGGCTGAGATTTCGTCCTTTGAAAAGCTATTAAACGAGTACATAAGCCACAGTGTGTCTGAAAAGCCGTCAAAAAAGGCTGCTTGCATTTCGGTATGGTTCAAGCTTCTTTCAGCCATTCACGAAAGTGTACGACGTCATCTTCTTGCATCAAAGCCTCAGGGTGAAAACTACTATGTTAAAAAGCTTGATTACATTATAGAAAACAGATACGCCGAAAATCTTTCCCTTTCGGAAATTGCCAAGGAGTTCGGCATTTCAATGAGCTATCTTTCAACCATTTACAAAGCATCTTCGGGGCAGACCTTTCGTGATGCTCTTTACTGTACCCGAATGAACAAGGCTAAAGAGCTTATACGTGAAACCAAGCTATCCTGTGAGGAAATAGCAAAAAGTGTGGGGCTTTGCGACGAAACATATCTCAGAAAACGTTTCAAAGGCTTTTTCGGCGTCAGCATTTCAAGCTTTCGCAACATTGACAACGAGCTGACACTGTACCACGACAAGCCTGTGAGAAAATAAGTAATTTAAATATTAAGGAGCTGTTGAAAAAGTAGGGGTGGATGCCCACACCGACCCGGAAAAACAAGATTGTTTGTATTACTTATATACTTAAGTGCCCAATATTTGTTTGTATTATTTCAAAATCGATTTATTTTACATAATCATACAGCATCCGGTCGATGTGGGCATCGACCCCTACGATATTTTTTACAACATAGGTTTATCGACAAATTGAAGGAGCTGTCTAAGTTAGACAGCTCCTGTTTTTATTCCTGTGTCACAAGCTCGCCATAGTCAAAGCCCGATTCATTTTCATAATCAAGTATTATCTGTGAAAGTGCACTTCGTGTTTCTTCATCAATATCTTCCTTTGAGAGAAGTGTCTGTGCCGTATCATACACGTTACCCGGCAGTATATCTCCTGTCATAAAGTATATTACACTTAGTTATTCACCTGCGTCCAGCTTTCGCTTCCGTCGGCATTACGGTTATATTCGTGGCTGTTTGCCGCTTCCTGAATGGCTACGTAATACCACGAGAACTCATCGCTGTTATCGGAGAAGGTTATCATATCTTTATGAAGGTCGTCCTGAGTCTTTGGTGAACGCTGCAGAACTCTGTTTATCATTGTCACAGCTTCTGCACGTGTAATAAAGCTGTCAGGGCTGAACAGACCGCCTGCATAGCCTTCAATCCAGCCTCGGGAAGCCGCTTTTAATATTTCCTGTTCTGCCCAATGTCCCGAAATGTCCGAAAATGTGTGGGTAACTTCGTATTCACCGTCATCAAATCTTGCACAGATTGCCGCAAACTCGGCTCTTGTGATAAAGTCAAGGGGAGCAAAGAGTGTATCTGTACGTCCCTGTACAATGCCGAGTCGTGCAAGCGTTGACAACTCTGTTACATACCACGCATCGGAGGCAACATCAGAAAAGCTGTTAGTCTGAGCCTTATTGTTCTGTCTTATTTCCTCTTTAAGAAGTCTGAAGAAAATTGCACTTACTTCGCTTCGGGTAATAAAGCTGTTAGGTCTTACGGTGCCGTCGGGATAACCGAAGATATAAGAATTATGCTTTTGTCCGTCAAGTGCCGAAGGAACCTTATCTTCGTCCTTAATTTCTTCTTGCTTTTGTATCCAGCCTGCATAAACCGCAGCATCGCCCTTGATTGTAAGCTGTGTTACCTTTTCTGTAAAGGTTTGGTCGTTATACCAGCCGTCAAACACAAAGCCGTCCCTTTCGGGAACAAAGGTAAGCACTACGTTTCTGCCGTAATTATAGCTTTCCTCGTGCTTTTCGCCGTCAACTTCAAGAACATAGGTAAGTGTATACTTTGTCACACTTCCTCCTCCGCCACCGCCGCCGCTTCTCTTTGTCCACTTAGCATAAAGTGTGATGTCGGCAGTTACGGGTGTATCAAAATCGTACTTATTATCAAGTTCCGCTTCGGTATACCAGCCCTTGAAGGTATAACCGTTCTTTTTGGGATTGGTTGGTTTTCTTACGGTACTTCCGTCTTCACATTCTACGCTGTCAACAGCACTTCCGCCGTTTGTTACAAAGGTCACGGTATGCTTTTCATTGCCCGACCAATTTGCATAAAGTGTTTCGGTGCAGCCGCCGTTACCGTTATCGTTTACAAAGACATATTCATTATCCGCAAAATAAGTAACGCCGCTTCCGTCAGCCTTGGTGTTCCAGCCGTCAAAGGTATAATTATCACGTGCAGGTTCTTCCCCGGGGATTGCAATTCTGTCACCGCCTGTATATTTTGAAACAGGTCCGTCCTCTCCGCCGTTGGCATTGAAATTAAGGGTATTTGCGGCGTGGAGAATTTTTACTGTCTGTGCCTTTTCGGTATAAGCTGTATTTTCCGTAACAGCTATTGCAGTACCTTCTTTAAGAGCTGCTGTTACTTTTACTGTGTACTCACCGCTGTCGGATACGTTACCGTCAAGGGTAAGAACATTTTCTGTTTCACCGTCAATTATATCGCCGTTCTTGAACCATTCATAGGTATAGTCAAGTATATCGTCGTTTCTGTTATTTACCGTTACCGTGAGAACTCTCGTGGAGTTTTCGGGAACATAATACTGATAGCTGTCTGAAAGAGCACCGGGCACGGTAAGTGTTATTTTTACGTTGGGAGAGAGCACCTTTCTCTTTACAAAAAGCTTATGGTCCTGCGACAGCTCCACAACCGTATTCGCCTTAATATTTGTATCGGAAACACTTCCGTCGTCATTTACAAGATACCAGTTGCCGTCGCCGCCCGAAAGTCCCGCTACGGAGGAAGACGGAAGTCTGCCGTACTTTTCGCCCTTTGTGACGGAAATATCATCTATTGGCGCACCGCCGTTGGCATCAAAGCTTACCTTATAAGAGGAAACGTGAGCCAGTACAAACTTTGTTACGTCCCAAAAATCAATATCATCAATGCTGTCGGGATTTACGTCAGTGCCGTTTGAAGCTATTGCCGAGAGCACGTAGCTTGCCGCACCGTCAATTACAACACCACCCTGTGTGCTGTTGGGGTGGTCATTGAAACCTGCGGGATCGTCAAACACAGGCTTAAACAATGATACTGCAAGGTCCTTGCCTTCAAAGTCAACGCTTGATGTGCTGTCAATATTCAGCTTGTAGCCGTGATATGAAGTATTGCCGCCGTCTTCTTCTTTAGAGTATAAGGAAAGACTTACGCCGCAGCTTTCCGAGTCATCGGAAGTTTCCGTACCTTTTGCCGTAACTGAGGCAGTATCCTTAACATAAAAGTCTTTCCATACAGATATACCTGCCGAGCCGCTAAAGTTTCCCTTACCGCCTGTTGCCGTAACAACGCTTGTGCCCGATGCCCAAAAGCTGCCGTAAAGCTGTATACCGTATGAGCCGCTTGTGGGTGACTCGCCGCCTGTTGCATTTACTACAGCATCGCCTACGATTACAACATTTTTTGCAAAAATGCCGTTACTTGAGCCGCCTACCGTGATGTTACCGCCAACAGCATTTACAACGCCGCCCTTTACATTTAAGGTATATCCTTCTGCATAAATACCGCCTGTATATGTGGGAGCATCGCCTGCAAAAGCGTTTATTGTTCCGCTTTCAACGGTGATATCACCCCGTGCAATAATACCGTAGCTTCCTTCATGGTATGAGGTAGCATTGCCTGCATTTATTGTTAAAACATTTTCTTCATCGTTGTCGGTTTTTCCTTTAAGGATAAGATGAGTACCATCCGAATAAATGCCCGCAATCTGGTATTCGGCGGAATCTGCCACATTTATTGTATTATTGCCTTCAAATTCAATTGTAAATTCATCAACATCGGAAACCGAAATACCTGTAGCGTAGGTATATCCCGAAATGTATGTGCCTGTAATGCTTGAATTCTTCAGCTTAAGTGTTTTGCCGTCAACATCAAGGCTGACAGAGCCGTCGCCCAGAATATCGTTTGCATTTTCATAAGTTGCAAACACATCGCCGACAATTACGGTATAGGGCATTTCTTCCGAAAGCGACGCTTGATAGCCCTCCCAAGTGTATACCTCTTCACCTGCTCTGTCAGGGACAAATGCAGGAACAGGTACGGCAACACCCGACAAAGGCAGAGCCGAAGCAATCATAACAAGTGAAAGAACAAGTGCCAATATTTTTCTCGTTTTCATACTAAATACCTCCGAAAACATTATATGTCAGTTAATGAAAAACAGTATTTTTTGTTTTTTTCAGTATATCATAATTTTTTCCAAAAAACGGGTTTGCGTAAATTCTGCCGTTTTTGCGCAAATTTAACCGCAAAACGATAAAATTTTATGCGGCGTCAGCTATTTCTTATCCCTTTCAGGCAAAAAAAGCACCCCTTCGGACTTATCACAATCCGAAAGGGAGCTCCCAAATCGTTCCTTAACTTTTTATTTCTCCACGTTAAACGCCTGTATTTTCAAACTGTGTAATTCTTGCAACCTTATCCTTTGAACGGCTTTCGGGATCAAAGGTAACGGAAAGGTATTCCTTGATTATGCTCTTTGCAAGCTCAATTCCCACAACCTGTGAGCCCATTGTTATAATGTTGGCATTATTTGAAAGCTGTGCTCTCTGCGCCTGATATACATCGTGAACGCATGCCGCATATGCGCCCTTTACTTTGTTTGCTGCAATGGATACGCCTATGCCTGTTCCGCAAAGCAAAATACCTCTGTCATACTCCTTATTTACCACCTTTTTTGCAACCTCAAAGGCAACATTTGCATAGATTGTATCGTCTGAGCCAAGGTCATAAACCTCATGTCACAGACTTTTTGTATACTCCATAAGTGTCTTTTCGTCGGGAATGAGAATATCCTTGCCGCAGTCAAACAAAAGCTCTTTTACGTTGAAGCCGTCATTCTTAAGCAGCTCAACCACCTTTTTCCCTGCAACTTTATATGTATTATTATCAAAAACCACAGGTATTTTGCCGTCCTTAAAAGGCAGTGCCACTTTACAGATGTCCGATATTACGTCCTTACCGATACTCATGGCACTCATACTGAATTGATGCGTCCTTCCGCAGGAACATTCAAATTCCAGCTTTGGCATTTGGTTTATGCCTACATTAAGTATTTCGTTCAAAGCTTTTTCTCTCCTTTTGCTGATTTTCCTTTTCGTCTCCTGTGCATTATACACTCTTTATGTGTGAAAATCTAGAGTGTTTTATGTTAAGAGTTGAGTTTTTACTTTGAAACAACACAAAGCGGCTCTTTTATACAAAGCTCGGTATCAAGCTTTTTAAACGCCGTCTGTTCTTTCTTGAAAAAGGTAACATTATTGCTGTATTCGTTGGTGCACACAAGAATATCGCCGAAAATGTCAAAATCACGCGGCCAATGTCCGCCGCAGTCAAAGTAAGCTTTACATATACTGAAATCACACTATCTGCAATTCATCTCTTGAAGGAAGCTTGGGAAAGCTTTTACAGATGCTGTCCTGATACCAAAAAGCAACCGAGGAAATATCGTCCTGAAGGGGCAGATAATGAAGCTTGCCGTCAGCACCTTTTCTCCAGCCCAGAGCCTGAATTGTCACACGTATATCCTTTTTAAAGTAAACGGGATCGGTAATATGCCATCTGTACATGGAAAACCTTTGATTTGCTCTGTACAGACCGTCGGGACGGATTATCTTATTTACTCCTGCATAGGGTGTGCAGAATTCCTGATATTTTCCGCCTACATCAAAATTCCACGAGCCGCAGAAGTAGTCCTCCGTTCCCGTTCCGCAAATTGTGGGGAACTCTTTATCGCCGTCAAGGTAGAATTTTACCTCGCCTTCTCCCCACCAGCCGTTATTATTAAGTCCCCAGAACAGGTATGTTCCCACATAATGTCCGTTGCCGCTTACGCCATCAAGGATTGTATACACCTCTTTATAAGGAAGCGGATTAACTCTTCTGAACTGGGCGTGGAAATATCCCAGACCTTCGGGAACTTTTCCCACAACATAGTCAACCTGATAATAAAGTGTTACTCTGTCGCTATGGAGATTTTCCACCGTAATTCTGCAATTTTTATAGAAGGGCATATCCCAATAGCAATTAAAGCCGCGCTTGGGATTAACGCATACTGGCAGTGATGTAAGCTGTGCGTACTCCTGATATTCTGCTGAGGCAAAAAAGTCACCCAGCGGAACTTCCACCGACGGTGTATCGCTGTCGTCCCAGTACATTCTCAAAATCAGCATACGGTTTTCGGGGCAGTTATCCGTCATCCAAATATGCTTTATTATGCCTGCTTCCTTTATATTTGCAACCTCAAAGGTTTCACCGCTGTTTATTCCAACGCAGGGCGATATCTTCCAGCCTATTCCAAGGTCGCCTGCACATTCTTTATTTGCACCTGTTTCAGCCATTCCGCCTTTGCCCTTTTCGCCGTGGAAATTTTCGGCAGAAATGGATCTTGATTCAAAGTGACTTATTTTTGATAATTCAAGCATTGTTTTTACCTCCTGTACGGTTGGGATTGTTCACTGCTATATTATCATACTTGACATTAAAACGCAATAGCTAATGGCAAAAAATTCACGGCTGCTTCATGGTATGGCTTTTAACTACGCCTTTTTTCTTTTTAATGCTCAAAATCTTCTCCTCCAACGACTCTATATCCTTTGCACAGATTTTAAGCATATAGTCATATTCTCCCGTAATGGAATAACACTCCAAAACATCGGGCTCATTATCGGCATATTTCACCGCAAAACAAAAATGCCCGCCTATTATCCCATAGACGAGCATTTCTTCTATTTTGTTTTTTTACAATATATCCGATTTATCCCAAAAGCATTGTTTTCACAGGACGCTTTTTCCGCCGTCTTGCTTTACTCCGTTTATAAACACATTGCTTATATCTATATTTTCAAAAAACGATTTATCGGTTGTTTTTTCTATTCTTATGTCAGGTTTGCAGTCTATGGATTTATCCATTATAACATTTATATCACGAATTTTAACATTTCGTATCTTGGTGCGGCTGTCTTCATAAGAAATATTACCTTGCCAATTACGTCGGTTATCTGTGATAAATATAAGTTTCGGAACTCCAAGCCGAAAATCTGACGGATATTTTTCACAATCATCTTGCTGAAAAACAGGAGCTTGTGTATGAACGGAATATTCAATATTTAAATTTTCAACCAACACATCGTGTACATCTGCCCACTGTCCGTTTGAAATGGCAATACACGTTCCGTTATTGTGTATTATATCGCAATTTTTCCAAACGATGTTTTTTATTTCCTTGCAAGCTGTCGCAAGACCGATGTCTATGTTCTTGCCCCAATCGCACCAAAAAACACAGTTTTCTATATATGCATTTTCCGTGTTCATATCCGAAAACGCAGTAAGCCCTTTCATACACATACAATCGTCAAAAGAACGAATAAAGCAATTTTTCACCTCAATATTTGAGGAATTGAAAAAATCTATACCGTCAGTATTGTATTTCCAAATTCCCAGAACATTCACGTCATTTATATAAATATTATCGGTCGCGAAAAAGCTTATGGCATACGAGGCTGTATCAGTAACCGTAATTCCCTGTATGGATATATTTTTGCATTGATACATTCTTATTCCGCCATAGGTGTGCACAAGTGACGGGTTAAATGCATTCTCATTATCAAAGCCGATATCTCCGTGCTTTTCCGTGCGTGTTTCCCAATCACCGCAAAGTATACCGTTGCCGTAAATTGTGATGTTTTCTACACTGCAGCCGTAAAAAGAGCCGTGAACCACCGCATCCTTGGATATATAAACCGAATCTCCGTCCTTTAGCTGTACAAGACCTATATAATAATGTCCCGAATCAAAGCAATATGTCGGCTTTTCCTGAGGTAAAGGAAGCTCCTTTTGATAAATCAAATGAATTGCGTGATGATGACCGTTAAGCTCCAGAGAATATTTACCGTTTTCTTTGATTACAAAATCTACTCTCTTTTCATTTTGAGTTATTTTGGCTTTTTTAGAAAGAGGTCTTACTACAGCTTCCGAAATACAAAAATCCGTCTCTACAGATATGTTCAGCTCGCCATATCCGAAAATACGCAGCATATATGCAATTTCCGTTTGGGATTCGTCTCGCTGCTTTCCAGGCCATGTTCGGTTGAAAGGCTGTGCTGATACTTTAACGGTTTCCGGTTCTGTGTACACTCCGTTTACAAATATTTTATACATTTTAATTCACCCGTCCTTTATAAGTTCATCAAACGGTCGTAGTTTTGCTTCAGAAGCCGTATTTTTCACGTTTATCTGATACAAGCAATGCACCGTTATCCATAACAATAGTGGCTCCTGTTACCGATTTTGCAGCACTTGAATCAAGATACAGAACGGTTCCCGCTATTTCTTTTACATCTACCCATTTTTGCAGCGGTATCTTATAGTATGTACTTTCTTTTTCGTCAAGTCGTGATGCACCTGTATCAGTCCACCCCGGTGCAATTGTATTAACACGTATATTGTACTGTGCAAGTTCAATTGCCATATGCTCTGCAAGCTTTGTGGCTGCCGCCTTTGCTGAGCCGTATACCGACACATCTGCAAAATGTGCTTTAGCGTTATTTGACGAGATTAAAATAATATTACCGCCTGTCGCTGTCATCATTTTTGCAGCTTCCTGCATACAAAAGAATGCCCCTTTATAGTCCACATCGCAAATAGCGTCAAACAAATCCTCTGTTGTATCCAAAAAAGTGGATTTCATTGTAACACCTGCGTTATTTACAAACAGGTCAAGCTTGTCTCCAAGCTCATTGCGATAGGATTGAAACATATTCTTTATCTCTGATACCTTTGAAATATCAGCCCTGATTCCCACAGCTTTTCTGCCAAATTGCTTTGCGATTTCTGCAAGCTCTTGTATGCTTTCATAGCTGCTGTAATAGCTTACTGCCACATCATATCCGTTTTGCAACAGCGTTACTGCTATTTGTTTTCCTATTCCGGTTCCTCCTCCGGTAACAAATGCTTTTTTTGACATCTTATTCCTCCGTCAATCAAAATACTCCTTCAATTCACTGTACAAATCATCAAACAACTTATCGAAGTATTTATCTGTATTGTAAGACGGCTTTCTGCAATAGTCCGACTTGATAATTCCCCTGAGCTTTAATATTCTCTTTTCAAAGCTGATGATTTGCTCCACATTTTGACGTATATGGTTAAGCATGGGCAAAAGAGCATTATGTATTCGTATGGCTTCCTTTCTGTCACCTGAAGCATAAGCATTATATATTTTTAAATATACATCATACATTGAACAACCGGGCATTGCCCCCATTGCGCCTCTATCCATACATTCAATCATCTGAAATCCTGCATTACCCACAAATATTTTCATTTTTCCGTCAGTCAGGTTCATGAGGGTTGTAACGTAAGGACCTGCAGGCTTACACTCTATTTTGTAATATTCGATATTCGGACATTCTTTTTCAAGCTTAACAAAGGTTTCAGGCGGAATTGTAACTCCTGTTTGCTCCGGAGCATACTGTGCCATAATCGGAATGCTTACCGCCTGTGCAACTGCCTTCATATGTTCATAAAGATATGCACCGCCCGGTTTCAGGAAAAACGGCGGCAGCAGCATCAGACAATCCGCACCTGATTCTTCAAAAAACCTTGCTGTTTTTACAGCAACCTCCGTTGAATGGTCGGTCACGGAAATTATCGTTTTTCCGCCTGCCTCTTTGGCTGCTTTAACAGTTACCTCAACCATCTTTTTACGTTCATCATCCGACAGCTTGTAATATTCGCCTGCAATTCCGAACAAGGTTACTGCATGGCACCCTCCGTTTATCAAATGCTTAACAAGATTATCAAGATCCTGATAATCCACTTCTCCGTTTTCCGTAAAAGGAGTAGCTATAATAGGGCAAATTCCCTTAATGTCGCTCATAATGCAACCTCCCTCAAAACTGCTTTTTTATTTTGTTGATAATATTTTCCGACGCTTCATAAAATATGCCTACATCAACTGAGTACGAAATATACTTTACACCCAGCTTTTTATCTGTTTTCATACCTCATTTAACATTTTGCATATAAGTAAGATCACAGCCTTCATCCGCTTGCGTTACATTATCAATAAAGTTTCTCACAAAACCACGTGTAATATCCGAATGCTCCTTACGCTTGACACTTTTCATTCTTTCTGCCAATTCTTCATCACTTATTTCAAGCTCAAGCAAATTATTGTCTACATCAATATGAATAATATCTCCGTCTTTAACAACTGCCAAAGGACCTCCCACCGCACTTTCGGGCGCCACGTGTAAAACTTGAGTTCCAAAGCAGCCTCCCGACATTCTGGAGTCTGTTATTCTTACAAAATCCTTGATTCCCCGCTTATTAAGCTTCGGCGGCAAAGGCATATAGTTTCCGTTTTCAGGCATTCCGGGAGCACCCACAGGTCCATAGCCTCTTAACACAATCACCTTATTTTCATCCATATCTGAATTTTCGTCCATAAGATATGCCTGACATTCTTCCAAATCGTCAAAAACTCTTGCTTCTCCCCTGTGATTTAACAAATGAGGGCTTGCCGCACTTCTCTTGATAACTGCGCCCTTGGGTGCAAGATTTCCGTATAAAACCGATATTCCGCCTTTTTCGTTTAAGGGGTTATCCAATGGGCGAATTACATTTTTATCATAAGGCATATCTATGTCTTTAAGATTTTCGCCAACAGTTTTTCCCGTAACCGTCAAGCAATCGTTATTTAGCATTTCTTCCATTTCTTTCATCAGAGAAGCAACTCCGCCTGCATTATGGAAGCCTGTACCAACGCTTTCCGTTCCGTGAGGCTTTACGTTGACAAGTACAGGTGTCTCGTTGCTTATTTCTTCAAAATCCATAAGCTTTAAATTGATATTTGCACGTCTTGCAATTGCAATAAGATGAATAATTAAATTTGCAGAGCCGCCTGTTGCCATTAACACTTTTATGGCAAAGTCGGATCGTAGCCATGTCGTTCTGTGAGCCAAGGAGTTGTCTTACCAGTTTGTCTTCCTAAGACCGCTTGGCCTCCGACTTTAAGCTTTAAATTAATATTTGCACGTCTTGCAATTGCAATAAGATGAATAATTAAATTTGCAGAGCCGCCTGTTGCCATTAACACTTTTATGGCA
>JAZQFS010000081.1:0-22539 GCA_045539625.1 Eubacteriales bacterium
CCATTTCTACAACCATCAACGAATCCAACTTAAAACAAAACTGACTCCGCTTGAATTACGAAGTCAGTATGTTGCTTAAAATTTAATATTTGCTACCATAATGGTCTTTTTTGTTCTGTCTGCACAATTTGGGGCAGTCCAGTATGAGGTAAGTCTTTACTTTATTTTACATTATTTACCGCAGTATTTGCTGTAAACTTCACTTATAACATTTGCACATTCTTTGTTATGGTCACGGTTTTTGTCTACCATTCCACGCCAAGAAGCAATCATAAAGCCTTTGAGATTTTCATCTGAAATATGCTTTACGCAATGGTCAACCAGAAGTTCAAAATTATCTCGGTGGACAAAGTTACTACCTGTAGGCACCTGGTCAAAGCCATGCTTGTCAAGAAGTTCAAAGGCTTTGTATGCCGGATAGTGCCAGTCATCTTCAGGATCGGTAAATCTCTGATAATACCAGTTGCTCAAAAGAGCATCCTTGGTCATGTTTTCAAGAAAGTCAGTTTCCCTTTTCTTTGTGTGCCATACGTAATCTGCCCAAATCCAAGGTCTTGATCCATTCTTTTCAACAAGACCGAACAAATGGTTTATATCGTGCCAATAAAGCTCGCTGTTTCTGATTATACATATGCTCTGAGCTTCCTGTATAGACAAACATTCTTCATCCATTCCAAGGTGGAACAGCTCCGGGTTTGAAAACACCTCGCTTATTTCGTTTATAACATCCTCGCAGAAGGAATAGTACTGAGGAGTGGAAACCATTCTCGAATAAACACCCATCCAATTATTATGACCTGCGGAAAAGTCAAGCAATGGATATACATTGAGCCCCATACTGCGAAGTCTTGAAATTTCATCATACAGTTCTTCTTTCGTCCACGCCCCCTCAAGAGCAATATCGGGATGTGTTTCGTAAATCATCCCATCTCTTACCGCTATAACGACGGTGTTAACACTCTTGTTTTTGTGCAAAATATCAAGAGTATCGTCCCAAACAGTTTTATCAAAATTTCTCGATGCTTGCTTTAAACATCTTCCGCCGTCATTTACGTCAAATGTTTTAGGCTGTAAACTTGTCAAAGGCAAGTAATATGCCCACATCTTGCTTTTCATAGCACACACCTCCATACTTTTAATCGGGCACAGAATAATTATAAACTCAATTTCTTTAAATGTCAACAGTAAAAAGTTGATTTTGTTATATAAATCAGCAAGACTGATATTATTCAACCACAACAAAAGTAACATCGGGGTGAACATTGAGAAGTGTTGCGGGACACTTTGTGTCAATCATACCGCTCTTTACTGCATCGACAGCAGCCTTCTTGTTCTTGCCGTTTGCGGCAATAATGATTTTCTTAGCCTTAAGAATACTGCCAAGCCCCATTGTAAGTGCCTTTGTGGGAACGTCCTGCTTCTTTTCAAAGAAACGGGAGTTTGCATCTATTGTGCTTTGGGTAAGTCCTGTGAGGTGTGTGCCGCTGTAAAGCTTGTCATCAGGCTCGTTGAAGGCTATGTGACCGTTTTCGCCGATACCCAGAATCTGAAGGTCGATTCCGCCCATACTTTCGATTTTAGCATCATACTCCGCACAGTGCTTTTCAACATCGGTTGCAAGTCCCGATGGAATGTTGATATTTTCCTTCTTTATGTTAACCTTGCCAAAAAGATGCTTTTCCATAAAGTATCTGTAGCTCTGGTCATTGTCGGGTGAGAGTCCGTAGTACTCGTCAAGATTGAAGGTTGTAACGCCTGAAAAATCAAGCTCGCCCTTATCGTACATTTCAACCAGCTTTTCGTATGCTCCCACGGGGGTTGAGCCTGTTGCAAGACCGAGAACACAATTTTTATTTGCATTTATTGTGTCGGCAAATTCCTTTGCAATGTAGGCTGACATTTCTTCATATGTATCAAAATTTATAAACTTCATTTTGCAAATTCACTTTCTACTTCACTTATATATTTTTTCAGGTTTGCAAAGCCTGTGGAAATACCTAAAATACAGTCTTCCTTACCTTCAAATTCGATAGACAGATATCCGTCATAGCCTGCTTTCTTCATAATTCTGATGCACTGCTTTACGGGAACATTGCCCTGTCCGATAATTGCGCCGCGAAGCCAGTTTCCGCCTCTTGTGAGAATAAGACCGTCACCGGGGTGTTGTCCGCTTCCCGAATACTTGTGCATATCCTTTGCGTGTGCGTGGAAAGCATAGGGTGCAACACGGGATACCGCTGTTACATTATCCTCGTCAACGCAGGAGAAGTTACCGAAGTCAACCAAAAGTCCGTAGTTATCGTGAGCAACGGCGTTTACAAGCTTTTCCATTCTGTAGCTGTCCTGTGCGATTGTTCCGTGGTTTTCGGAGCAGGTTTTAATGCCGAGAGCGGCACCGTACTCCGTAATCTTTCTTGCATTTGCCGCAATTGTGGGAAGCATAAGGTCAAAGCTTCTGCCAAGCCCTGTCTTTGTAAGTGTATAGCAAACATCGTGACGCATAACCGAAGCACCTAAGATTTTCGCAACATCAAGCTGGTCGCAAAGACGCTTTACTTCCTTTTCGTTTTCCTCATCACTGCCCTTGAAAAGGTTAGCACCGATGGTATAGGCGTTGATTGTCATGCCAAGCTCGTCCGCACGCTGCTTGATTTTAAAGGCATATTCCTTCTGTTCGTCAAGCGTTGCGCCGTCTTTGGGTGACATATCAATAAATTCTATGGCTTCAAGACCGATTTTTCTTGCTTCTTCAACAGTATCGTACTGAGTGAGCTTACCCTGTCTGATATACTGCTGAAAGGAGTATGAGCTGACTGAAATTTTCATCTTTTTCCCATCCTTTCAGATTAAAGAATAACTTCATGACCTGTTCTTGCCGATTCATAGATAGCGTCAAGTATCTTCATAACAACAATACCGTCGTCAGCTATTGCATTACATTGGCATCTGCCCAAGATACAGTCTGCAAAATGCTGCATTTCTGCACTGAACAGTTCTCTTGAGCCCTTTAAGTTCTTAATATCAATCTTGGAGTCTGTCATAAAGCCGTTGATGTTGGAATAAAGCACAAGGTCGCCGTCACCTGTCTTAAGACCGCCCTTGTCGCCGCATAGCATAAGTCCGCTCTTGGGTGTATCGTTGATGGCGTATGCAGTTTCAAGCTGAATTACAGAGCCGTTATCAAAGCGGATAATGGCTGTACCGAAGTCCTCAACATCGCATATATCATCGGGCTTTGCGTTCTTGGGCATCCAGCCAACGTGTGTTTTAAGTGCTTTTCTGTCCTCGCCAAGCTTTGAGAAGGTTGCCGCATACACGGACACGGGCATATGTCCTCCCATAAGATATCTTGCTCTGTCGATTACGTGCACGCCAAGGTCGATAACAGGACCGCCGCCGCTTCTTGAAGTGTCGCCGAACCAGCCGCCGGGGTTGCCGTGACGTCTTACGTACTGTGCCTTTGCGTAGTAGATTTCGCCAAGGTAATCCTTATCGATAAAGTCCTTTGCAACTCTTGTGTCATCAGCAAAGCGTGTTACAAAGCCAATCATAAGAAGCTTGCCGTTCTTTTCGGCAACCGCCTTCATTTCCTCGGCTTCCTTCGTGTTATACGCCATAGGCTTTTCGCAAAGCACGTGAAGTCCCGCATTAAGTGCAGCAATTGCACACTTTGCATGGTTACAGTTCCATACACAAACATCGGCTGCATCAAGCTTTTCGTTCTTAAGCATTTCTTCAACGCTTGTGTATCTCTTTTCAATACCGAATTTATCGCAGGTTTCGTTAAGTCTGTCTTCATCAATGTCGCAGGCAGCTGCAATTTCAACCTCTTTTACCGACTTATATGCTGCAAGGTGGGTATTCGCAATGTTACCTGCACCTATCATACCTATTCTTATTTTTTCCATTTTAGTTTTCCTCCATTATCTTTGCAAGATAATCAGCCGCAGCCTTGATATCCTTTGCAGGATTGTCTCCCACTTCTCTTTCGATGGTAAGGAAGCCTCGGTAACCGATGTCATCGAGAGCCTTTAAGTACTTTGCAAAGTCAACCGTACCTGTACCGAGAGGCACTTCCTCAAAGTACTTCACGCCCTGAGCTTCAACGGGAACGGGGTGAACAACTCTGTAAATGTATTCGGGGTTGCCCTTTACAAGCATATTGCCGTCCTTTGCATGGGTGTGAACGATATACTTGCGCAGATTATACACAGCGTCCACAGGATCATCGCCCGTTACCATTACAAGGTTTGCAGGGTCAAGGTTTACCGCAACGCCCGTTGAATTAAGGCTGTCGAGGAATTTTTTGAGAGTTGCACTTGTTTCGGGACCTGTTTCGATAGCAAAGTGTGAGCCTATAGAGTCGGCATACGAAGCAAGCTCGTGGCAGGCCTGTTGCATTATCTTATATCTTTCGTGGTTTTCATCTTCGGGAACAACACCTATGTGAGTTGTAACTATATCTGTTTCAAGTTCCTTTGCAAGGTCAAGTATTCTCTTTGACTTTTCGATAAGCTCGGGATTCAGCTCCTTATTGCCAAAGCCTCTGCCAAGGTCGCCGCAAAGTGCACTGAAGCACATTCCGTGGCTCTTAAGTCTTGAAAGCAGTTCTCTCTTTCTGTCAGAGGTAATTTCCCAAGGAGAATTTTCGCCTGAAGTTGCATACATCTGAACGCCCTTAGCACCTATTTTTGCCGCCTCATCAATGGCTTCAAGCGTGGGACGTCTGAAGGAGTCGGTTATTGCACCGATTGGAAACTTATACATTTTACACATTCCTTTCTTAATAAAAAAAGTGTTGCATTCTTTGTGATTTCATTATATAATATAATCGTGCTTAAATCAAGACAAAATGTTGCCAAAAGATGCAATAATATTGCTTTTTTCAAGGAGAATGATATGCTTCCCATAAGATACGAAAGACATTTGCTGACAAATTCCCACCTGCCCTTTATTTTTCACACCGACACTGTAAGTGAAACCCGCGGCATATACTCAAACTGGCACGACAACACCGAAATTCTTTGCTGTATTTCGGGAAGCGGAGTTGTGCACAGCGACAATGAGGTACTGCCCATGCATCAGGGCGACACAATAATTGTAAATCCAAGATGCCTGCACTACATAACCTCCGAGACAAGAGTTATATATCACTGTCTTATTATAGACAACTCCTTTTTTGCCGAAAACGGCTTTGACATATCACGGATACGTTTTATTTCTCGTTTTTGTGACAGCGAGGCATCGCTTCTTGTGGAAAAGGTATGCTCCTGCTTTAAAAGCGAGCCGTCCACATTCCGCATAGCCGAAATCCGCCTCGCCGTTCTCAATTACATACTGTACATCTGCAAAAACTACTTGAAGCTGGACGTTCACACAGGCGGCGGCAGTATTTCCAAAGGTCACGAGGCAGTGCTGAAAGCGGTTGAATACATTGACAAAAACTATGAAAAGCACCTGTCAATTGACGATATTGCCTCGGTTGCAGGCTTCAGCAAGTACCATTTTTCAAGGCTGTTCAAGAATTACACAGGCTTTACCGTGGTTGAGCACATCAACGGAAGAAGATGCGAAAACGCCAAGGTTATGCTGGAAAATGAAACAAAATCCATTTCTCAGATAGCCTCGGAGTGCGGTTTTGAAAGCTGCTCCTACTTTGCAAAATCCTTTGAAAAGCTGTTCGGCGTTCTGCCCTCTGTTTACAGAAAGAACACCTCTAAGCTTTGAGCTTATCCTTTTGCGCCGTAAAAAACCTGCGGGCATATTCTAAGCAAAAGCCAAGGTACTCTCCGTTTCCGAAGGCTAAAAGAACGGCAGTTACCGACACCCCGCACGAAATTGCCGCCCTGATCACAAGCCCCAAAAAGCTTAATTCGACAAATCGTGTGACGCAAAAGCTCACCGCAGACACACAAAAGCTTATTGCAATATACTGTGTCATCTCCCGTATAAAAGGGCGTGGGCTGATGTTTCCAAAGCCGTATTTATACAGCATTTTCACCTCCCACAACAGCGGCACCAAGGCTGTTGACAGCACCGTTCCGAGAAATACCCCTGTAATTCCCAGTTTTCTTACAAAAAACACCGACAGCACAAGGTTCACTCCTGCACGTACAACAGGAATGAGCCTTGTTTCTTTATAAAGACCGTAGGCGTTTATAAAAATCTGAACAGGATCTCTGATGCAAGACAGGTAAAAGCTTGCACAAATCACCCACACTGCTCCCTGCGGCAGCAGCATTTTCTCACCAAGCCACAGCTTTATCAGCGGATTTACGGTAGACACCAGCACGCTGAGTCCCACCGTCAGCATAACAAAATTCAGAAAATACATCTTTCTCATAATTTTCTCGCTTTTTTCGCCTCTGTCCCATGCACCGAGATTTCCCACACTCGCCTGTACCGCATTCATTGCCGCATCAAAAAATGAGCCTACCGTTCCTATCACAAGTGCATAATTTGAGTACATTCCCATACCCGAAAGTCCTGCAAAGCCCGATATAAGCAGGCTGTCGGTGCTTCGGCAAACCGTTCCTCCGATTTTATGCCACAAAAGTGCCTTGACATTGGTTTTAAGACGTGCAAAATAGCCATTATCAAGGCAAGAGTATACCGAGAGATACGGATACTTTTTATCGGCGTAGCTGTTTATCACAACGTCCTTAACAGTAATGACAAAAATTCTTGCCGTAAGGTATGCAACATAGCTTTGTGTCACAATAAGCACCGCACTTTGTACCACAAGTGCCACAATCGAGCTTAAAGTATTTACGGCTGTTACAAGGTACATTTTCTGGTCGCACACCACAAGGTTTTTCTTTGGTGCAAGCACATAGGACATTGCCGTATGCAGTGAAAACAGCACGTACGCACACAGCATCTCCCCTGTTTTCACCCTGCTATGTGTTATACTTGGCAGTAAAGGCATTACACCAAGGCTGATTACAAGCGTTACAGCGGCGACTATTTTATTCACCTTACAGTAAAACCTCATTATTGCAGCAACCTGTCTTTTATTCTCCGTGGCAAGAGGCTTATACAGCGACTGACAGATTGCCGCACCCATTCCCAGCTCGCAAAGTGCGGTTAGAGAAAATATATTGCCGAAAAATCCGCCAAGTCCAAGATATTCACTTGTCAGCGTCCTTACAAATATGCTTCTTCCCGCAAAGCTTGTAAACATTCCCACAATTCTGCTTATGACATTCAATGTGAAATTTCGCTGTGAAAGCTGTGTTCTGCTATATTGTGACAATTACCTCACCTCATCTACTACAAGTATATCGACTCGCTTGATACATTATGAGGTAATGCCCCATTTTAAAACAAGCTTTGACGAAAATTTACCGTCAAATATACAAACAAAACACAGAGGACGGCTGACACCGTCCTCTTTTTTCAGCTATAAGCAAAAATCAGTATCACCTTTCATACTGCTTTGCAAAAAAACTCCCCGAAGAAAGGCTTCGGGGAGTCAATATTACTTAGTGGAGATCAGCTTCGCACTTCTTGGTGAGAAGAGCAGTAGGTTCGTCAGCGTTAACTACAACGATGATATGTTCTGCTATAGGCATATCGTCTTCGTCCTTAGCTTCCTTGGCAATTACATATGCCTTGAGGTAAGGAGCGTAGCCTGTCTTGTAGTTTCCTCTGTCGTCAGCAACAACCTTTTCGTTGTAGCACTTATATTCCTTCTTGCCGTCAGCAATTACGCCGATGTCGCCGAGAGTATATGTGCCGTTAAGGATTGCCTTTTCGCCTGCCTTCTTGGAGGTGAGAACTGTTACAGTTGTATCAGATGTGATTTCGTAGTAGAGGTTTTCACTGCCTGTAGCTGTAATGAAGGGCTCGTTATCGAGGTTTGTTTCAACACCTTCGTAGGTGTATTCTTCGATAAAGTCATTGAATTCGTCAAGGCAGCATGTAAGAGCACCTGTAGCCGCTGTGGGAACTACTGAAATGAAGCTGTCGTTAGCATCGTATTCTGTAATCCATACAAGACCGCTTTCGTTGCTTGCTGTATCAATATGACCGAGGAATTCGTTGGACTCATCAACCATATTGTCCTTAACTTCAACTACGTCACCTGTTACGTATACATCGTCGAGATTTTCTGCTCTGCCAACTGAATCGTTACCGGGGATATCTTCTTCAACTGAGCCTGTGAAGGGGTTGAGAAGTGTGTAGTAGTTTCTGTAGTCACCGTCAGCGTCAACACCGGGTGTGTAGCCGGATACGATTCTGTAGCCGTCCTTTGTCTTCTTTTCAGCGAATTCAAAGTCACGAGCTTCTGCGTAGAGAACAAGCAGTTCTGCACGTGTTGCGGAATCAGCATCGCCTCTGAGGATATACTGGATATTGCTGAGTGTTACACCGTCATCTGTTTCGCCGCCGAAGCTATCCATATCGTACATAAGGTACTCTGTTTCGTCATCGGAAGGAGTAACTGTGCCGCGTGTATCAACATTCTTGATTATGATTACGGAATTCTTGGTAAGTACAAAGTAGCTGATTGTTGCAGCATCTTCGCTTGTACCTGTGAAGTCACCGAGAAGTGTTTCGCCGGATTCGTCAACAAGCTTATAGCGTGTGCTGGAAACCTTTTCAATCTTACCTGTGTAGTTATCACCGAGGTCATTACCGTACTGTTCGGTATTGTCGGATTCAACGAGGATAGAGCTGTCACGGTTTACACCGATGTAGTCGCCGTCTTCGTTATATGCATGGAGAAGAGGCTTGATAATGTATCTGCCGTCTGAAGCTACTTCGTATGTTGCAATCTTTTCAAGATATGCGGATACGGAAGGATCATCAACAGAAGGTGTGGACATGCTGTACTTGCCATTTGAATATTCAAGCTTGGGATACATATCTTCTGTATCGAGAGCTACGAATGTTTCCTTACCGTCGAGCCATACCTTTGTATAGTGTGCTCTTTCGCCGAGCTTACCGTCGAACTTGGATTCTGTCCAGTATTCACCGTCGGAAAGTGCATCCTCGTCACGGAGAGGAATAATAAGCTTATCGGATACAAAGCCAAGACGCTTACCGCCTGTGTGCTTATAGTAGAGCACGTTGTTTCTGCCCTGGCAGTTATATACGTAGTATTCAAACTCTTCGCCGATAGCCTTAGCATTTGTAAGGTTTTCGAAGTAGTGAACGTCTGATGTGTTATGATAGTTGAATGCACCGGGATTAGGCTGACATGAACAACCGCCGTTGAGGTGTTCAACTGTTCTGTAGGTATAAGCAATTGAGAATGTCTTGCCGTCAACCTTGAATGTACCGTTTCTCGGTCTTACAGAGGATACATAGCCCTTATAAGGAGTAACAACTGCTGTTACGTCCATAATGTTTGCTTCGGGGTTGAGGTAAGCAATTACGAAGTCACCGTCAAAGAAGGATGCTCCTCTGAGTGTAGCTTCATTTGTATAGATTGTAGGAACGAAGTCAAGGTCCATTTCGGAAATGTCGCCCTTAGCATCTTCGTAGATAGGCTTATTGCCTTCCATATCGTCTGCAAATGTTCTGTCTTCGGTCATATCAACCTTACCGAAGGTTGCAGGCATATAGTGGAGATACTCATAAACATCGTCGCCGTCGCCATCAAAGAACTTCATCTTATAAACACCGCCTGCAAGAACTCTGGGGATTGCCTGATAGAATTCTTCAGGATTATCGGCTACTGTATCTGTGATATACCAGCTATAGGTATCTACATCACCGTCAAGACGCTTGATGTCGATGAACTTAACGTCCTTTTCGTTTCTGAGGAAGTATCTGTCATCTTCTGTATCTGCTACTGAATAGTCAGGCTTGATGTAGGAATAGGGAGCGTCAAAGAAATAGATTGTTTCGCTGCCGACTGTAAGATAACCTTCGGGATCAGCGTTGGAAGAACCGAGAAGATAGTCTTCGGAGTTTCTTACTGTCTTCCATGAAACCTTAGCCTCGGTAGTTTCAATTGTCTTGAGCTCGTTAGACATAAAGTAAACGTGGTCAACCTGGTTTACACCGTTAGTTGTCTTATATGTATAGTAAACATTAACGGTTGTCATAATGTGGTCATCAGCCTTACCTGCAAGACCTGTGCCTGCAAATTCTGTGTAGAACTGGCTGATGGGCTCGCCGTTTTCTACAGCTACAAGGTGAAGGTTGTCTTCGTCGAAGATTTCATAAAGAGGTTCAAACTCATCATCTTCGTAAGAATCGTTGAAAGCATACTTGGGAGTTGCTCTTACAACGAACTGACCAACTTCTACGTCGTAAACATATTCAGCAAGAGTGGGATTGAACTTCTTTGTTTCAAGTACCCACTTGGTGTTATCGCCGTAGCCGATTTCTCTTTCTCTCTGATATGTTTCTTCGTGACCTGTTTCAGCAAAGAATGCGTTGTAGAGAAGGATTGCAACATTTCCTCTTGTAAGAGTAGATGTGTAATCAATGTTTGAAGGAAGCTCGTTATCGAGAGCCACTTCTTCAAGCTCGGCAACGTCGATGTAGCTGTAAGGATAAATCATCTCTTCGCTTTCGTAGCCGAGAGCTCTTACAAGCATTGTGTACGCATCCTGAAGTGTGATGCTGCCTGTAGGATTGAACTCAGTGTCGCTTATACCCTTGATAACACCTGTCTGGTTAGCCCATGATACATAACCGTAGAAAGTGGGATCGGTAAGGTCCTTAAAGCTTGTTGAGTTGGAACCGCCCTCAAGTGTTCTGCCCTGCTTCATAAGTCTGTAAATGAAGGCAGCCATCTGCTGGCGAGTTACGTTTTCGTTTGTTCCGAAGGTTGTATCGGAAGTACCCTTTGTGACATTGAGGTGAGCAAGTAATGCAACAGCTTCTGAGAGTGTTTCATTATTGTCGTCAACATCTGTGAATTTTGTTGTTGCTGCAGAAGCTGTTACGCAGAATGCGCATACGAGCAGTGCCGCAGCCAATACGGTAGCAAGAAATCTTAAAGTATTTCTCATCTGTTACCCCTCCTATAATATTTGCAAATACAAATAGAGTAATTTACATGTTATATTCTACAACATATTATTACTTTTTGCAAGTGTTTTTTTTATTTGTAACACAAATGTAACAATAGGCATGGTATATTTTCTACAATATTATATTAATTGACAAAAAAAGCTCCGACCTTGCGGTCGGAGCCAAACAGCTAAGCTATTTAATTACGCTTCAATATCGTGAACGTCGGATTCTCTAGCGAACATACCGAGGTCAGCATTCTTAACCTTGTTAACTACAACGATGATGTAGTCTGCTACAGGCAGATCTTCGTCTTCGTCTTCGCCTTCAGAGTAAGATATGTAAGCCTTGAGGTAAGGAGCATACTTAGTTGTGTAGTTGCCCTTAGAGTCTTCGACCTTATCGGAGTAGCACTTGAATTCCTTCTTAGCATCAGCGATTGTGCTGAGGTCGCCAAGAGTCATTGTGCCCCACATTGTTGTGCTTTCGCCGACATCAGCGTACCTGAGAACGGAAACTGCTGTATCCTTGTTAACTTCAAAGAAGATCTGATCGTTGTCGTTAACTGTAAGGAAGGGAACACCGTCGAAGTTAACTTCGCCGTCAAATGTGTAGCCTTCGATAGCGTCTTCGAAGCAAGCATCGCAGTCAACGCCTGCTGTTGCACTTACAGGAACAACTGTGATGAAGTCATCAGCTTCGTCGTATTCTGTAATCCAAACGAGACCTGCGTTATCAAGATTTGTGTTGATAGCACCGAGGTAATCTTCGCCTTCAGCAACATAGCCCTTTTCGTCAACCATACCGCCCTTGAGTTCTACGAGAACGCCGGAGTCGATAGCATCAGCGAGGCCTTCAGCTGTTCTGGAAGTTTCGTTACCTGCTACGTCGAGTTCTCTAGCACCTGTGAAGGGGTTGAATACTTCGTAGTAGTTTCTGTAGTAGCCGTTTTCGTCAACACCGGGTGTTGAGAGTGAAACGATTCTCTGACCGTTCTTGTCCTTCTTTGTTTCGAGACCGAAACCGTCTTCATCAGTTACAACTGCGAAGAGAACAACGAGGTCTTCCTTAGATTCGGAATCAGGGTTGTTAGCAACAACGAATGTTGCGTAGTCGAATGCAACTTCTGCGGAAGCCTTGAAGCTTGCTGCATCGTATTCTTCGATTTCCCATTCATCTTCAACATCATCGTAAACAAGAATTACGATCTTTGTGAAGGACTTGAGAACGAGCTGTCTGTCATAAGTAGCAGCGCCTTCAAGAGCGAATCTTGTGCCTGCCTTCTTAACCATTGTTACGTCTTCTTCCCAGCCAATGAACTGGTCGTCTTCGTCGTCAGAGTCAAGAATTTCGATATCATGTGCAAGACCCTTGTAATCTGTTTCGTCTTCGTCATCTGTGTCGAAGCCGAGAGCCTTGATTGTGTACATACCGTCTGCGTCTACAGAGTATGTGCAGAGCTGGTAAGCATATTCTTCTGTGAGTGCACCGTCTGCAACAACTTCAGGAAGAACGTCTTCTGTTACAACAGGAACGTACTTGCAAGCGCCATCAACGTATGCGTAGATGTACCATACTCTGTCGCCTGTTTCCTTGTTGAATTCCTTTTCAGGAACGTTGCCGTCGAGGTCAAGAGGAATAAGGAGATTTTCTGTGAACTTGAGGTTGTTGTCAACATCATCTGCATAGAGAACTACGCCGTTGTAGATGTAGAGTTCAACTTCTTCTTCATCGAGGATTGCGGGATTGAGAAGGTCGGATGCATTTGCAAGACCGAGTGTGAGTTCGTCGAAGTCTTCTTCAAGAACAACATCATCAAAGTCTTCAGCGAATGCATAGTTAGCAACGAGCTTCCACCAAGCACCTGCGTTAACGGGTGTACCGTCAGCAAGGATGATAGAACCGGTGTTGGACTTGATCTTGCTTACAGATGTAACTGTAGGCTTAACAACTTCAACAACCTTAACTGCGTTTGTGAGTTCGTCAACATAACCGATAACGAAATCTTCATCAGCAAATTCAGCACCTGTTACGTTTGCTTCATTTGTGTAGATGTAAGGAAGAGCTGTTTCTTCGTTGAAGTAAGAATCATCGAAGTCATAATCTTCATCAGAGTCAACCTGGAAGAATGAGTAAGGCTTGTAATCGATGTATTCATATACGCCGTCGCCGTCTACGTCGTAGAGGTCAGCTTCGTAAAGACCACCGTAGTAAACCTGTGAGAAGTAAGTAACGAGCTGTTCAGCCTGTTCTGTGAAGTAAGCATCAACAACGTCGCCGTCATCTTCTTCAGCGAAATCAACTACAGGATATGCGCCAGCTTCATAGAAGTCAACGTCATCTTCGTTCTGGAGAACAAAGTCGATTTCCCAGAGGTTGTTAGCATTTCTCTGAACATACTTAATGTAGTTGCTTGCGCCTGTTACATAAGTAGGCTTGAGGTATGTGTAAGGAGCGTTGAATGCGTAGATAACTTCTGTACCTGTAGTAATCTTACCGGAGAGAAGCTTTGTTTCTGTTGGTTCGTCGTCGTCTTCTGTTTCTTCATCATTGTATTCTGTATAGTAGCTTGCTGCCTTGTTGGAAGAAACTGTGCCGAGAACGAGGTCGTTAACAGTCTTCTTAACCATGTTGCAGTCAGCAAAGAGAACCTTTTCGATTTCTTCTTCTTCGTCATCTGTTGTTACGAACATTGTGAATTCGCCGAGGAAGTAATCGTTGAGGTCTTCACCTTCGAGACCGATCTGTTCGGGTTCGAGGTAAACGAGAGCGGGAACTTCATTGTAGTCTGTTTCTTCATCAGCAACTACTTCGAAGAGAGCTGCATCGTAGCCGAGGTCGTAAGTAGGTTCGTTGTCAAGCGTTGTGTAGTTAGGTGTAGCAACTGCCTGATACTTAACTTCCTTAACGTCGAAGTTCTTTTCGCAGAGTCTGGGATAAGTTGTGATTTCCTTGAGTACCCATGTATCATCGTTTTCATTTTCGTTGCTTGCACCGAGGAGCACTTCCTTAGTGTCTACTTCAGGAATTGCTGTTTCAGCAAAGAAAGCGTTGTAAAGGATGATAGCCATGTCGCCTCTTGTAAGTGTGTCTTCGTAATCGATGTCAGAAGGAAGGTTAGCATCGAGTTCAACGCCGAGCTGTTCAGCTACGTCGATGTATCCGTGAGGATAGATGAGGTTTTCTTCTGCTTCGTAGTCGAGAGCACGAACAACCATTGTGTAAGCGTCCTGAAGAGTGATACCATTCTTAGGGCTGAAGGTTGTGTCGGAAGTACCGTTTACGATACCCTTTGCATTAGCCCAGCTAATTGCATAGAAGTATGTCTGGTCTTCAAGGTCTGTGAACTTTGTGGTGTTAGATGCATTAGCGGAAGCATCCTTGCCACCCTTCATGAGTCTGTACATGAAGAGCGCAAACTGTTCACGAGTAACAGCCTGGTCTGCACCAAACTCAGTTGCGGAAACACCCTTGGTGATTCCCATGTATTCAAGAAGGTCAACAGCGTTAACGAGTGCTTCGTTTTCAGCGTCAACATCCTCGAACTTTGTAGTTGCAGCAGAAGTTGTGAAGCTCATTGCGCTTACTACCATCATAACTGCAAGTACGAGAGTAAGAAATTTCTTAAAATTTCTCATGTGAGTTACCTCCTGTAAAAAATATTTTTGTATAGCAAAACATTTTGTTTTGTTACGCTATTATAATAATACAAGTCAATAAAATTTGCAATACGTTTTTTGGAAGTGTAACACAAGTGTAACATTAGAGGGTTTTATGTTACTTTTTGTTGCTTCCGTCTGACGGTGCTTTTTTCTTAACCTGTGAGGGTATTATACACTGTATTTCCTCCAATGTCAATTACAGTAATGTTACAGTTTTGGTTTTTCGTTTTCTTTTAAAGTTACATTATGTATCTTTGGGGGATTTCGCCGTCTGCGGACGGCGAGGACGTGCCGACTGCGGTCGGCGGGGTGTACTTTTGTCCCGAAACAAAAGTACCAAAAATTCTCCCCTCAACGGAGGGATGGCTCGGTCGGGGATATTATCTCGGTGCTAATTGCGACCGTCGGAGATTAAGGACTCCGACAGTCGGGTAGTACATTCTGTCAGGCACTGCTCCCGACCTCCGCTGATTTCCCTCCACGGCGGGGAGCCTTCCACCCTCGTTTTGGCGTAGTGCTTGGATTTGCACAGATAAAAAACGGGATTTGTTGCAAATCAAATCAGAGCGATGTGCTTCCAATTTTGTGCACAGGAGGCTGTCACAGAGGAACAATAGCTTGTTCACAGTCACTATCCCCACGCCCTCGGTTTTGACATACAGTACCCAATAGCCTTGGCACTGCAGCCCATTCGAGCGTAAGCGAGCGATGGACAGGGCGCACCGACGACGTACCGAATCGGTTAGTGTATTAATTAGCCCCGCGGCGAGTCGTGACCTCAAAAGTCACGCGATGAGCGGAAGCGTTTTGCCTTCTTTGACGCTTCGGTCAAAGAAGGTCGTAGCCCGCAGGCTACGAAACCTCCTTGCGTTACATTAAGTAACTAAAAAAAGCGGGACGATGTGGGCATCGTCCCCTACGAAAAAGGACAAGAGAAAGTATGACTCGCTCGTCGCAACGAGCGAAATTCCCCAAAGATACACAAAACTATCTTTAAAAGAAAATAAGAAAACACCCCTCAATCAAATATATAATATAATATGTAGAAAAAAATAAAAAAAGAAACTAACAAAAAAGCAACTACCCATAAACGAGTAGTTGCAAGTTCTCAATCTAATATTAAATTAGAGAGCAGCCTTAGCCTGTTCAACGAGAGCTGCGAAGCCTGCCTTGTCGCTAACTGCGATTTCTGCGAGCATCTTTCTGTTGAGAGTAACGCCTGCCTTCTTAAGACCGTTCATGAAAGTAGAGTAGTTCATACCGTTCACCTTAGCCTGAGCAGAAATTCTTGTGATCCAGAGCTTTCTGAATTCTCTCTTCTTGAGCTTTCTGCCTACGAATGCGTAGTTACCGCTCTTCATTACAGCCTGCTTTGCCATCTTGAAGTGCTTGCTCTTTGCACCCCAGTAACCCTTAGCTGCCTTTAATACCTTGTTACGTCTCTTTCTTGTCATAAGAGCGCCTTTAACTCTTGCCATTTATGTCACTATCCTTTCAATTTTCAAATTTAAATTAGGTTTGCTTTACGACTTATGCGTAAGGAATGAGCTTCTTTACGATAGGTGCGAAGCTTTCGCTGAGGATTGCGCCGCCTCTGAGCTGACGCTTTCTCTTAGGAGTCTTGATACCGAGCTTGTGACGTCTGAGGCTCTGGTTGTACTTTACCTTGCCGCCCTTAGTAACGCTGAAACGCTTTGCTGTAGCCTTGTGTGACTTCTGCTTTCCCATAGTTAAACAATCCTTTCAATTATAATATACTTTCTTTGACATGACTTGTTTTCGCTGCCGAGATTATTTTTTTGCTCCTCCGTTTTGAGGAAGGTTAAGCTTTGAATTGATGAACATAATCATCTGACGTCCGTCAAGTGCGGGTGTCTTTTCGATTACGCCAAGGTCTGTACATGCTTCGCCGAACTTTGTGATAACCTCAAGACCGATGGCTGTGTGGCTCATTTCACGTCCCTTGAACTTTATGCAAACCTTAACCTTTGCACCGTTCTCCAGGAACTTACGTGCATGCTTAAGCTTTGTTTCAAAGTCATGGGTGTCGATACGGCAGGAAAGCTGTATTTCCTTGATATCAATTGTTGTCTGCTTCTTTCTCTGTTCTTTTTCCTTTTTTTCTCTCTCAAATCTGTACTTTCCGTAGTCCATGATACGGCATACGGGCGGTGCGGAGTTGGGTGAGATTTCAACGAGGTCAAGACCTTTTTCGTAAGCCTTTGCAAGTGCTGCGCTTGTAGCAATAACACCTACCTGCTCACCGTTTTCGTCAATAACTCTGACTTCCTTGGCACTTATTTCTTCGTTGATCGAAAGCTCCTTGGTTGCTATAGATAACACCTCCAAAAAAATTACCTTTCGGCGAAACAAAAAACGAAGGTCATGTAACCTTCGCAAAACAATACCCACACAAAGACATAACAACACAAATTGCCTGTCCTTCGGTATTAACCTTACGTCTTAATTAACGTTGGGTGAGATTGCTCTGCTTCTTTGTCCCAAGTATGATAACACATTTACTTCCGCTTGTCAAGAGTTTTTTTAAAATTTCCCAAAAATATTTTTGAGGGCGGCACTTTTGCACAAGCACCGCCCGCTAAATATCTGTATTTTACTGAGCACCAAGTCGGTTCTTTGCTTTCTTTGCTCCGATACACTGCTCAACAGTAATTGCCGCAACAATCGCAAGACCGATTGCATCGGAAATATGACCGGGATAAATCATCATAAGACCGCCGATGATAAGAGGAATAACCTCATAGAACTTAAGCTTTCTGAACATATATCTTTCAAGTCCTGCCGCAATTGCGAAAATTCCCACAATACTTGTAACGATAATCAGCACAACCTCAAGCACCGTCGCATTTACAAAGAGCATCTTGGGATTAAGTGCGAATATGTAAGGAATAATAAACGCTGCAATTGCAAGTCTTGTAGCAGTAACGCCTGTCTTGAGAGGATTTGAGCCAGCTATGGCACTTCCTGCGTAAGCTGCAAGAGCTACGGGAGGAGTAATATCCGCAACGATACCGAAGTAGAACACGAACATATGCGCCGCAATGGGCTCAAAGCCGAGGGTTACAAGAATAGGTGCGGTAGTTGTCGCCATAATTACATAGTTTGCGGTTGTGGGAACGCCCATACCCAAAACTATGCAGGCAATCATTGTCATAAACAGCGCCAGCACGGGAATACCGTGAGATGCAGACCTGATAAAGTCAAGAAGAGTTGAAGCAAGACCTGTTGTTGAAACAACGCCCGAAACGATACCTGCTATGGCACACGCCGCAGTAACGCCCATGGAGTTTTTCATACCTGTTTCGATTGCGTCAACCGCAACCCTGCCCGACTCATTTGTGTTCTTGTTTCCGAGAGCTATGAGAATATAGAAGATACCTGCGATAAGTCCTGCATTTTCAAGCTCAAAGCCTGCACCCAGGTACAGTCCGACAAAAGCAAGGAAAGGAAGGAAGATTTCAAGGTCGGCAAGCTTCTTTATCTTCTTGTTCTTGATTATATTAACCGCATCTGTCAAAAACATAATTGCAAGAGTTGCAACAATCGCCATACAAGCAGACTGTGCGGGAGTGCTTCCGCCGGACATCATCGCAACAAGAATTACGATGGGCAAAAGCAGATAGCCCTTACGGAGAAGAAGCTTGAAGAAGTTGGGAATACTTTCCTTGGGAAGACCTTCAAGTCCCAGTTTCTTTGCTTCAAAGTGAATCATAAGGAAGATACCTGCAAAGTAAAGCACCGCAGGAAGGATAGCCGCAACGGCAATCATGGGATATGTATAGCCTTCAACGTATTCTGTCATAAGGAATGCCGCCGCACCCATGATGGGAGGCATAATCTGACCGCCTGTGGAGGCCGCCGCTTCAACAGCTGCCGCAAATTCGGGCTTGTAGCCGATTTTCTTCATGGTAGGAATGGTGATAGAGCCGCTTCCTACGGTGTTGGCAACAGATGAGCCCGAGTACATACCTTCAAGAGCCGAGGAAATAACCGCAACCTTTGCAGGTCCGCCGCTTGCCCAGCCTGCAACGGAGTTTGCAAGGTCAACGAAGAAGTTGCCTATACCCGTTTTTTCAAGGAATGCACCGAGAATGATAAAGAATACAATAAATGTAGAGCATACGTTAAGAGGTGAGCCGAAGATACCGTTTGTAGTATAGAACAGGTCATATACAACAGCATCAAGAGTTTTTCCGTAATAGAAGGCATATGCAATAAAGCTGCCTGCCACAAACAGAATGGGAAGTCCAACTGCTCTTCTGCACAGCTCAAAAATAGCAACAAGCGCCACAACGCCCATAATAATCGCAAGCTGGTCACGTCTTATCATAGCCGCCTTTGAAGCAATTGCGTCAAAGTTCATGGCGTAATAGAAGAACGGTGTTGCTGCAGCAGTAGCAAGAATGTAGTCATACCAGGGAATGTAGTTACCGTGCTTTGACTGCTTCTTATAGGTAGGATAAATAAGAAATCCTATAAACATTGCTATTCCCAGAAAAGCAGACATTCTTACCTGCTCGGGGAAAGTAACAAATCTTGTAAGAAACGCAAATCCCGCAAAAACAAGAAAAAGCATCTTGATAACCGTAGCCGCTTCGCCCGAAAATCTTCTTGTGTTGGATTCACGGTCAAATTCCGCCATCAGCTCGTCTGCACTTTTCACGTTTACATCGGCGTTATCTGCCGTCATCTTGATGTTTTCAGACATTTTTCGTCCTCCTTATGATTTATCGCCTTTGCAATTCAAAATAAATGTGTGCGTTTTTTCCGCACAGCTCTGTCAGGCTTATAGATTCGTCTCCTATTTCGAGAATATGGTCATACACCGTTCCCACAATGCACTTGACTCTGGGAAACTCCATGTCAAACCCTGAAACAATCATATTTCCGTCTTCATCGTAACTGAGCGTCTGTCCCTCTTCAACCTCCGTCTGCACACCTGCTCCGAATGCGGAGTATACGGTGCGGTCGGCGATTATTTTCCCGTCTCTTATAACAAAGACGTCCTTTACGGGACTTTTGTTTACGGAATGTATAAACTCAACAGAAAATTCTGTTCCCTCCTCAACGTCAAAGAGTCTGATTATCTCTTCCGTCTCGGCGTAACAAAGGGCAAGCTTTACTCCCTTGTCCTCACAGGAGTCAAAACAAAACAACACAGCCGTAATCATTATCACAACTACGGCTGCGATTGTGTATTTTCTCATTACTTACAGAGAATTATTCTGCTTTTTCGCCGTTTGCGTCAAGCACGCCAACTTCCTTGTAGTACTTTGCAGCACCTGCGTGGAGGGGTACTTCGGCGGGGATACCTTCAATTGCCTTGTTTACATCAAGCTCTGCACTCTTAACGTGTGCGATATCGTCCTTGCCTTCAAACATAGCCTTTGTGATATCGTAAACTGCCTTTTCGGGAAGGTCTGCATCAACAATGTATGTAGCCATAACCGCAACAGTCTTTACATCTTCGTCCATACCCTTGTATGTACCTGCGGGAATAACCTGCTGTGTGTAGAAGCCGTACTGTGCGGAAAGCTCTGCGAACTTTTCGTCTTCAACTTCAACTGCAACGATTTCGTTGTTTGTAGCAAGGTCAACGATAGCTGTTGTAGGAATACCTGCAACGCAGAAGAATGCGTCAATCTTACCGTCCTTGAGAGCGTCAGCGGAAGGACCGAAGCCAAGGTTCTGCTTTTCGATATCCTTGTTCATATCGATGCCGTATACTTCAAGAATCTGCTTTGCGTTGAATTCAACACCGCTTCCTGCGTCACCAACGGAAACTCTCTTGCCCTTAAGGTCTGCAACTGTCTTGATACCGCTGTCCTTTGTAGCGATGATCTGGCAAAGCTCGGGATAAAGAACTGCCATAGCTGCAAAATCCTGTGTCTGTTCGCCTGTGAAAAGGTCTGTACCTGTGTAAGCGTAGTACATAACGTCGTTCTGAACAACTGCCATGTCTGCGTCGCCCAGCTGTACAAGCTGAATGTTAGCCTTGGATGCACCTGTAGGCTGTACGTCAAATGCAATGCCTGTCTTGTCTGCAAGAACAGTACCCATTGCCATACCGTAGCCATAGTATGTACCTGTGTTACCGCCTGTTGCAAGAACGATCTTGTCAACGGTTGCTTCTTCAACTACTTCTGTTTCGTTGTTTTCGCCTTCTGCGTTTTCTGCCACGGTCTTATCTGCACAGCTTGTAAGAACAACGCTGAAGAGCATAAGAACCGCAAGAATGATACTGAGTGTCTTCTTCATAACCCAATCCTCCAAAAACTTTGTTTTTTTGAATAATGTAAACAGAAATTATTCATTTTAGATTATAACAGATAATTATGCAATTGTCAATACTAATATGTAAATTTGCGAAATTTCGGCATTTTCCATAATTATACTTCACAAATTATTTGCAGAACACTTCTTTCAAAGCTTCAAGATAACCGTATCCGTACTTATCATCGGGTTCAAGATAGCTTGTTTCCGTCCACTCATTCCAGCTATTGACGGTCACAAGAGGAGCTTTGAGGTTTTTATGGGTGTCAACGTACTCCCTTGCCGCAAGAAAAGCCTTCTTTACATTTTCGGGAGTATTATTCTTAACCACCGCCGCCTTGAACACATTATATCTGGGGCTTGAATCCCAGCCCACCGAAATATGAGGATAGTAAGGAATGGTGAACTGCTTATCAAGTCTTGCCCATTCCTTCTTGATGTCCTCCATGATTTCATTATAGTCTCTGTCAACATTGCAGAAGTGGACAAACTGATAGTGAGTCACGCTGTCAAAGCCAAGAGCATTTACCGCATCAACAAGATTTCCTTCAAACGCCGCATCAAAGCCCGTGGCATTCATACCGCCCTCGCTTCTGAGGGTAAGCTGAAGCTCAAGACCGGGAAAGCCCGCCTTAACAGTTTCTTTTCTAAAATAATCAAGAGCCTCTTTTGTCTTTTCAACGCCGCCGAGTCCCTTTATGAGATTTGTCAAATCATATATCATATATACGGGCATACCGTCGATCTTATAATACGAGGGATGGGAGAAATACATATCAATTGTACGTCTTACCACGATATCAAAGTTCTTTCTGTCGACCTCGCCGTTCCAGATGGGGTAATTCATTTCCGCCGTTCTCTTATCCCATATACTTGTAGCAGTGTGGTTTGCCCACATAATATAGAATTTGACCTTATTGTTATTTCTCGCCTTAAGGTAGCCGTTATCAAGGCACTGTTCAAGGAAAGGACGTCCGTCAAACCAATACCAGTCATAGATAAAAACGTTTACGCCGTGGCTTGCCGCCGCTTCAATTTCCATTTCCATAACATAAGGATCTGCCTCATTCACATATCCCCACAGGGGTTTTCTCGGCCATTCGTGCCCGGGATAGAAGGGTTTCATTGCCTTAACCGTCTGCCATTCGCCGTAGCCTTCGGGCCAGAAAATACGGCTTCTGGGCTCATCGCCCGTATAGCTTGGCCAGATAAATGCCGCAACATCATATTTTTGTGACATATTTATACCTCTTTTTGTTTTTTCTTTTTATTTTCTTTTTCTTTCATTCTACAACACTTCTGTCTTTTATGTCAAGGGATTTATTCTTTATTTCTTCTTTTTCGTTTTTTAAGATACTTTATGTATCGCAGGGAATTTCGCTCTCTGCACTGTTTTTAGGCTTCCCCTCTAAGGGGAAGCTGTCGAGCCTTAGCGAGACTGATGAGGTGTAGCCGACACAGGCCGCGTATTTATGCATTAAGTTACATTATGTATCACAGGGGAATTTCGCTCGTTGCGACGAGCGAGTCATACTTTTCCCTCTGGAAAAGTATCAAAACAGCCCCCTCAACGGAGGAATGGCTCAGTCGTAAATTAGGCTGTGCTGAT
>JAZQFS010000082.1:0-40865 GCA_045539625.1 Eubacteriales bacterium
ATGGTAGCTCATTCGGTGTTCTCGCATATCCATTATAACACGGATTTTGAATTCTGGCGAGTAGTTTTTGTTTTTTCTTCCTGTTTTGACCATAAAAAATATGCACCTCCAAAAGTGTCTAACTTTTGGGGTGCATATCAAAAATACAGTTCTTGTATACAAATTTACCTTTTTATATTGACAAACACAGTCTAAAATGATATATTAATCTTAACGAAATATGGCAAATTCGCCCAAAGGAGAACATCTTAATGAACAACAACATTCTTTCTGTATGTCCTGAAAACAGTGCATACAAATTCAGACCTGAAACCGACGTACTTTTCAAGCTTCCCGACGGAGCTTTCCACTACAGCGGCATCATTGATGCAACCATTAAATTCATTGAGGACATTCAGCTCATACAGCCCGAAACATGGGCACTGTTTGTAAGACAGTTCAAGGGCAGCTTCCCCGATGACGAACACCGTGCATGGCGCGGCGAATACTGGGGCAAGATGATGAGAGGTGCTTGCTTTACATACGAGTACACAAAGAACGAGGAGCTTTATGCTGTTCTTGTTGATACGGTAAAGGACCTTATGACAGCACAGGATTCCTTAGGCAGAATTTCAACCTACAGTGTTGAATTTGAATTTGACGGCTGGGATTTATGGTGCAGAAAGTATGTTTTACTTGGCTTCCAGTATTTCCTCGACATCTGCCGTGACAAGGCGCTCAGAGAAGAAGTAATTGCCTGCATGTGCCGTCATGCCGATTACATTATGTCAAAGGTAGGCAGACCTGAGGAAGGCAAAAAGAACATTACCGACTGTACAAGAAACTGGCTTGGTCTCAATTCCAGCTCAATTCTTGAGCCTTATGTTCGTCTTTACAACTTAACAGGCGAAAAGAAGTATTTTGACTATGCTACATACATTGTTGACAACGGCGGTATTTCCGAGGGCAACATTTTTGAGCTTGCTTATGAAGGCAAGGTACTTCCCTATCAGTATCCCACAAACAAGGCTTATGAAATGATGAGCTGCTTTGAAGGCTTACTTGAATACTACAGAGTTACAAAAGAAGAAAAGCACAAGATTTCTGTTGTGAACTTTGCAAAGCTTGTACTTCAGTCAGACATCACAATCATCGGCTGCAGCGGCTGTACACACGAGCTGTTTGACTACTCTGCTAAGCGTCAGACCGTCACCGACTACAACTATATCATGCAGGAAACCTGCGTTACCGTTACATGGATGAAGTTTGCTCATCAGGTGCTTTGCATCACAGGCGACTCTTCCTTTGCAGATGCTCTTGAACTCTCCACCTACAACGCAATGTTAGGTGCAGTTAACCACTACAACTCAAAGATGATTACAGGTATGCCCTTTGACAGCTACATTCCTTTGTTTATGAGCAGCCGTGCAAGAAGCACAGGCGGCTTCCAGCACATGGAGAACAACACCTCCAGCTACGGCTGTTGTGCTTGTATCGGTGCTGCAGGTACTGCTCTTATGGGGCTTTCAAGTGTTATGCAGGCTGAAAACGGTATTTACTTCAACCTTTATGTGCCCGGTTTTATTGACGTAAAGACACCTGCAGGTACATCTTTCAAGCTTAAGGTTGACACTAAGTATCCCGCAGACTCAAAAATCAACATTTTCGTACAGGGTGCCAAGGGCGACGAAGAATTCACACTTGCTTTCAGAATCCCCGCTTGGTGCGAAAAGCCTTCCATGAAGGTATGCGGAGAGGAAATTGCAATTGAAAGCGGCAAATATGCACTTGTTACAAGAAAATGGAACTGCTGCGACAAGATTGAGCTTGATTTTGAAATGAAGATGAAGGTTGTGCTTCCTCCTCTTGGCGGTTGGGACGAAAACTCAAAGTATCTGACAGCACTTCAGAAGGGTCCTGTTGTATTTGCAAGAGATGCAAGACTTGGCGAGGCTATTGACAGTCTTGTTGACTTCGATTACAATGAAAACCTTGAGGTTGAGGCTATCCCCTCTCACTCTGCTGCATTCCCCACAGAGCAGGAATACAAGGTTAAGCTCAAGGACGGCTCATACATCACCGTTGTTGACTTCCAGAGTGCAGGCAAGACATGGGACAACGAATCCAACATGACAGTATGGATGCCTTCAAAGAATTTCTGGCAGGTTGACTTTACAAAGCCCGTAACCTTCGACTGCAGAATTTGGACATACACCGTTGACGAAAAGACAAATTACATCAGAAGCATAAAGCCCGAAGAAGTACCGAGAACAAAGTTTACCGTTGAAGAAAACGGTGACGGAACTTGTATGATTAAGACAGAAGACGGTTTATATTTAGGTGCTTCCTTCAACAACACAGTTGGTACATACATTCTTGACGTATCCGACAAGGGACAGCCTAATCAGGTATGGAAGATTCACCACGTTGCAATCAACCACTACAGACTTGAAAACGCACAGCTCGGTCTTGTTCCCTGCTATAACTGGGATCACTGCGTATATTCTTTGGTCAATCCCAACGGCAATGACAGAAGCGGCGGCAATAGCTATCAGAACAATGCTTATATAACTGTCAAAAACGCATAAAGCTTTTTATAAATCCTAACTATCACAGCCTTTACTCTCTCTTGGGTAAAGGCTGTTTTTTTCTTTATAATTATACGCTTTATCGTTGACAAAACCGTACTGAAATGGTATTATGTTTGATAGAAAACAAATATGACAAAAAAAGGGTTGAAGCAATATGAACAACAATATTTTACAGGTTTGTCCTGCAAACAGTGCTTACAAATACAGGCCCAATACGGACGTGCTTTTCACAATAGGAGACGGTGCGTTTAACTACAAAGGCGTTATAGACAATGCAATACGCCATATTGAAAAAATACAATCCTTAAGAGAGGATTTATGGGAGGTTTTTGTAAACCAGTTCCGCTCTCCCGTTGACGATGACGGACGCTGGAGATGCGAATACTGGGGCAAAATGATGAGAGGCGCCTGCATGACCTATCAGTACACTCAGAACGAACAATTATATGATGTTCTTTCAAAAACCGTTCGTGAGCTTATGGCAACACAAGACAGCTTAGGCAGAATCTCAACCTACAGTGTTGAAGCCGAGTTTAACGGTTGGGACGTTTGGGGACGAAAATATGTAATGCTGGGCTTTCAGCACTTTATGGAAATCTGCCGTGACGAGTCCTTCAAGAAAGAAATACTTGAATGTATGTGCCGTCACGCCGATTACATAATCTCCAAGGTCGGATATGAGCAAGAAGGCAAGAAGTTACTTTACAACTGCTCACCCCATCTTAAAGGTATCAACTGCTGTTCAATCTTAGAGCCTTTTGTACGTCTTTACAATCTTACAGACAACAAGAAGTATCTTGACTTTGCTTCATACATAGTTGACATCGGCGGTATGGCTGACGGCGATATGTTCGAGCTTATTTGCGAAGGAAAGCTGTATCCTTACGAAATGCCTGTAACCAAAGCTTATGAAACCATGAGCTGTCTTGAAGGTCTGACAGAATATTACAGAGCAACCAACATTGAAAAATACAGAAATGCTCTTATAAATTTTGCAAGAAAAATTGCAGAGCGAGACGTTACAATTATCGGCTGCGGCGGCTGTACCCACGAATTATTTGACTTTTCCACACTTCGTCAGACTGCCACCGACTACGACGGCATTATGCTTGAAACCTGTGTTACCGTCACTTGGATGAAATTCTGCTATCAGCTTCTTTGTCTTTCGGGTGAAAGCTTTTTTGCCGATTGTATTGAGCTTTCCTCATACAATGCAATGCTTGGCTCTGTAAACACCGACGGTGCAACCAGAAATTACGGCTTTGCCTTTGACAGCTACGCTCCCATTTACATGGACACAAGATGCCGTATGATAGGCGGTCACAATGCCATGGAAGACTACACCGTGCACTACGGCTGTTGTGCCTGCATAGGAGCTGCAGGTACTGCTCTTATGGGACTTTCAAGCGTTATGCAGTCGGATAACGGCATAGTTATGAATCTTTACATTCCGGGAGAAGTAAAAGTTAAAACTCCTCACGGCACAGATTTTGTTCTCGGCATTGACACAGAATATCCTGTCTGCCCCGAAATTGCCGTTACCGTAAACGGTGTGAAAGGCGACGAGGAATTTACTTTATCCTTCAGAATTCCCGCATGGTGCAAAAAGGCGTCTGTAAAAATTAACGGACAAAGCTTTGATGCTGTATCGGGCACATATCAGGGCTTTACTCGCAAGTGGGCTGACGGAGACAAAATTGAGTTGAATTTTGAAATGGGTATGGAGCTTATTCCTGCACCATTCGGCGGAATTGAAGGTGACAAGGGCTCAAAGTATCTTGTTGCATTTAAAAGAGGTCCTGTTGTCTTTGCACGTGACAGACGTCTAGGCGAGGAAATTGACAGTCTTATAGACGTGAATGTTTATGATGACGGTTATATCGATGCAATTCCCTCATCAAAAGCGGATTTTGACACCGAGCAGGAATACACAATTCCCATGAAGGACGGCTCTTCCATTACCGTTATTGACTTTCAGAGTGCAGGCAAGACATGGGACGAAAAGTCAATGATGACAGTATGGATGCCTACAAAGAATTACTGGAGCTTTGACGACACAAAGGCAATTCGCTTCCACAACCGAACCAGCCTTCCCTGTGTTATGGACGACAAAGACGAGCTTGTTGTAAGCGATGCTGACAGATTTCTTGAAACAAAGTGGTACTTTGAGAAGGTAAGCGACAGCAAGTATTACATAAGGCACGAAAACGGTCTTTATCTTACCGCAATTCAAAATGAAGGCGATGAAGTACCCTTTATATATCTTAAAGAAAAAGGTATGGCAAATCAGGTATGGGAGCTTAAGCACTATGCCGTAGACCTTTACAGGCTTTGTTTGGAGGGCACAGATCTTTGCTTCTCACACTACTACAGATCAAACAAATTTATGGTTGTTGACTTCAACAAGGAATGGACTTTAGGCTCACTTGACGTTGCCAACAATGCTTTTGTAACAATCAAAAACGTATAACGGAGAATTATTATGAAAAAAATTGCAAGCTTTACCGTTGACCACACCTGTCTTGACGAAGGAATATACGTTTCCCGTGTGGACGGCGACATTACAACCTATGATTTAAGAACAAGAAAACCAAATGCTTTCTCATTTATGGATCACTCAACAATGCACACCTTAGAGCATATGTTTGCCACCTTTGTACGCAACTGTCAAATAGCAGACGACGTTATTTACTTCGGTCCCATGGGCTGTCAGACAGGCTTTTATCTGCTTATCAGAAATGCCGACAACGACAAAGTGCTTTCTGTTGTAAAACAGGTTTTACGTGATATAATTGCCTACGACGGAGAGGTATTCGGCAACTCCGAAATTGAGTGCGGCAACTACAGAACCTTGTGTCTTGACAACGCAAAAAACGAGTGTAAGAATTATCTTGCCATTCTTGAAAGCAAGGATCACACATTTTTATACAACTAAGGAGAATTATTATGAAATACCAATGGCTTGGACAAAACGGTCTTATACTTTACACAAACAGCAAAACCATTCTTATTGACCCATATCTTACAGACGTTTGCTCAACAAAGCGAAACTTCCCCGCACCCAAGGAAATATACGACATTGAGCCTGACATCATCATCTGCACCCACGACCACCTTGACCACACCGAAAAAGGTTCTCTTGAGCCTTTTCTCAAGCGTGACAACAAGTGTATTGAGGTAATTGCACCCTACAATTCATATTCCCTTCTTCGTTCGTGGGGATACCTGCAGCACAACTACCTTTTATTTGCTCCGCATACCGTGTGGACAAGCGGCGACGTTTGCATCAAGGGTGTAAGAGCCTTCCACAGTGACCTTACTGCAATGGGCTTTATTATTGAAGCCGAAGGCAAAAAGGTTTATGTTACGGGCGACACCCTTTACAACACCGATATTCTTGAAGATTTACCAAGTGACTTATATGCAATGTTCGTTTGCATAAACGGCAAGGGCAACAACATGAACGCAGTTGATGCTGCCGAATTTGCCTCAAAAGTAAATCCTGTCAAGGCTTTTCCCGTTCACTGGGGATTATTTGACAGTCTGACACCCGACATATTTAAGTACGAAAAGGCTGTCTATCCCGAATTTTTTAAGGTTAAGGAATTATAGTTTACTATAAGCTCAGGCGGTGTATTTATGTTCAGACATTTTCATGCATATCATCCCGATGTATGGGACGCACAGGTAAAAAACGGGCTTATAAATGAAGGCGACGGTATAAGATTTTGTCAGTCTATTGCCATAAAAGACTATCTCAAGTTCAACAACCTTGCTTGCCGTGACGGTGAGCTTTACCGTCTGATTACAAGCCGCAAGCTGCCCTTCTATATCGACCGTCTGCAGGGCGGAACATACTTTGAAGGCTACAATTATGACTTCGGTCTGCTTGACAGCTATCTTACCGCCATCGGAGAAGAAAACTTTTACGGCTTTCAGTTTCACGAATGGGCATCAAACTACAGGTACGACCTTGAAAAGCTGAAAGAGCTTAATGATGACAGCTGGAACGAAAAAGACATAACCGAGGAAATCAACCGAAAGTACAAAATGCCCTATCTGTTTCTTGAAAGTATGAGTGCAAAAGAGATGGCGCAGTTTGGCAATCCGAGATCGGCAAATGAGTACTACAGCTTCATCACTTCCCTTATAAAAAGAAGAAATGACTACTGTCACGGACTTCTTCACCCCGTAGACAGCTACAGTCTTGCCTTTGGTCTTGAAGTTGCCTGCGGTGCTAAAATAATCTCTGCCGAAATTGGTGCTCAGACGCCTTTCACAAGGCTTCAGGTCTGCTATGCAAGAGGTATGGCAAGAGCACGCAAAATACGTTTCGGAACATATTACGAGCCTTGGGGCGGTCAGCCCTTCTCCACCTGCTCGTACCACAAGGACGGCAAAAACGAATGGGGCATCGGCGACAGTGTTGATTTTCCTTTTGAAGCAAAAGGGGAAAACGGCGGCTCATCACGTTCTTTACAGGAAAGGCTTTACATCTATTCTTATATGAACAATGCAGATTTTCTCAGTGAGGAATGGGGCTTATGCAACAACTTTTACGACTGGCAAGATTTTGAGCTTTCCCCCTACGGGAAAGTCAACAAGCGTTTTGCCGATTTCAGAAAGAAGTTTTCCGATGTAGGCGAAAAGCTTTGTCCCATCGGTGCAATTCTGAGCGAAAAGCACAAGGTTATTGACAACCTTGCAAGCACCGATTCCTTCTGCGGATATGAGCTTTTCGGACGTGAGAAGGAGTCAATGAAAACGATTAAGGAAGGTCTCACGGCTGTTTTCTGTCAGAAAACGGAAATGATTGGCAACGAATTGCATGCATCACTGACAAACTCTGATATTCCCGATGCAATTGACTTACTTAACTGCGGCGAAGGAGTAAATCTTGACAGATACAAGTATCTTATGGATTTTACCCAAACATCTGAGCTTTCCCGCAATTACACAAACATCATTCCTGTCGGCGATATTGAAAAAGTGCTGAGACACGAGCTTCCATGCTATGTTGACGGCGGTCTGCTGTGGCTTGTAAACGAAAGAACATCAGGCGGCTACTATCTTACAGTGTTCAACAACAGCGGTGTTTCAAGGACAGTTGACAACGGTGAAAGTGTTGACCGAAGTGCTGACAAAACGGTTACAGTATCTGTCAAAGGTGACTCAAGTGCCGTTATCTGTTACGGCGAAGGTACACTAAAGGTCACTGATGGCAAGCTTTTACTGTCGGTTCCCGCAGGGAAATACTGTATATTAAAAATCTGAATATACAAAACAGCGGTACAGCTCAGCAAGAACTGTACCGCTTATATTTTACTTATTATCCTTTACTGCCTGAGCAACAAGGTTATAGTCGTTGGTAAGAATTGTATCAATACCCATTTCTAAAAACTTCTTTGCTTCTTCAGGCTCATCGGACCAGAAAACATTACAGATTACGCCGTTTTCATGTGCTTTATCAATCATTTCCTGATTGAAGTAAGGTTTAAACAGCTGCACCTTTTTACAGCCAAGCTCAATTGCCCTGTCAACTATTTTCCAAGGCTCATTTCCTGCACCGCAGCAACGGCAGATGTCGGGACAAACCTCTTTTGCAAGTCTTAAGAAGTTATCGTTTCCACACATGAAGTATACGTATTTTCTACAGTCATACTTATCAATAAGTGCAACGATTTTTTCAAGATGTGCTCTGTCATATTCGCAATCATTACCCAATGTCTTTACATGAACATTCATTATAACATGACAGGAGAACTTCTTTAAAATCTCCTCAAATTTTACAATTTTCAGACCCTTGAATTTTCCACCGTGTTTAGAGCCGAAATCAAGCTTTGAAAGCTCATCGTACGTATAATCTATAACACTTCCCTTCCCATCGGAAACTCTTTCAATATTACAGTCGTGTATCGACACAATTTCGCCGTCTTTTGTATACCAAAGGTCAAATTCAATTTCTTCGGCACCCATTGCCACCGCCGCACCGAAGGCAGGCATACTGTTTTCGGGTGCAACTGTGCTAAAGCCTCTATGTGCACACACTCTCGGATAGGGCATTAATTCATCATGTTTTACAATTGCACTTCCCGCAGGTCTGTATTTCCAAGGACGTCTTCCCTTTTCAATATACTCATAATGTGCAGCGGGAGGATTACCGAAGCCTGCGGGCTTATAATACTTATTTTTTACATCAATCTCAACGCACGCCATGCCCACACGGCTATGCATATTACAAAGCACCTCACCTGTAGGTGCGGCAACAAGGCTTGCACCGCCGATATTGCTGTTTTCGTCCATTGATACTGAGGAACGCACCACATATGCGTTGGTATTATAAGCAAGAAACTGAGACATTATTTCAAGTGCCCTGTGAGTATCGCTTCTCTGATGGGAGCAGCCTATGATAATATCAAGATTCTTTCTTGCCATATTTGCGTAGTTTTCATAAAAATAAAAGTCATAGCATACAAGAAATCCGAAGCGTATTCCTTCCATCTCAACCACTGTGGGCTCTGTAAACTCAAAGCTGTAATCGCTGTCAAGCTTCATTACCGAAACCTCACTTGGCACAAGGTGTTCTTTATAATATTTTCCTGCAATTTCGCCGTTTCTGTCAAAGGCATATGTAGTATTTCTATAGCCTTTTTCAGTCTTAAAGCGGGCATTTACAAACAGCATTGCGTTACATCTTTTTGCCGTTTGTGAGGCTTTATCAAGAAGAATTTCATTATACTTTTCCACACTGAGCTCAGCCTGCTCCCGTGTTTTTGCAAGACAAGGAATATCACTTGACTCAGGAAGCACTATCAAATCCATTGTTTCATCGCACTTATCGAGAAATGCAATTTCCTCCTTAAACAGCTTGTCGGATTTTTCGAAGTCAACCGAATACTTCGGCTGTATAATACACACTTTCATTTTTCTTCCTCTTTTCCTGTTATACAAACAGTATTATAGCTTTTCTTTTCAAAATTGTCAACACAAAAAAAGACCGCCTAAGCGGTCAAATATTATTCAATACATTGAATTGGCAGACATATAATCGTAAATCATTTTACCGTGGTTCTGCTCCTGCTTTTGGATAGAGTTAAGATAATTTCTTGCGTTTTCATCAACAAATTCAAAAATGCAGGTATTATAAAGGCTTGACACGCCCTTTTCTCCCGTAAGAAGATCGGTGCAAAGGTAGCAGTCATTTTTCTTATCTTCATTTTCTGCGGTGTGGAACTGAGTAAAGGTGGGCATCTGAGAATCAGAGCCGTTCTGCTGAGGAACTGTTCCGCCTTCAAGCTGACAAAGTCCCTGAAGATGTTGGTTTTCGGCTGTTGCAAGCTGTGAGAAAAGATTTTTAAGCTGAGGATCAACAGCACATCCTGCGTGCTTGGTATACTTATCAATACAAAGCTGTTCCTGATCCTTCAGGTCTTTCAAAAGACTCATTTCTTTTTGTGTAAGAGTCATAATTATCACCTCAGGGATTATTATGGACTCAATTTTGCCAAATATACTATCTCAGCTCAATATTTTCATCATCCGTGCCCTTGATTATTTCTCTTATAACAACATCATAGCTATACTGCGGATTTACTTCTATTTTTACGGTTTCGCCGATTTTTCTGCCAAGCAAAGCCTTTCCTGCAGGTGACTCGTTGCTTATTCTGTTTTCCATAATCTCGGCACGCATGGTTGTAACTATCTGATACTGCTCCTCGCAGTCATCTTCGGGAACATATACTTTAACTGTATCAAAAAGACCGATTGTATTTTCGTCGCCCTCTATTTCAACCACAACTGCCGTATTTATCATATTCTTCAGAAAGCGGATTCTGCGTTCATTGGCGTTTTTCTCCTGCTTTGCAATATGATACTCTGCGTTTTCCGAAAGGTCACCGAAGGCACGTGTTCTTACAACCTCCTTCAAAAGCTGAGGACGAAGGACGCAGGTTCTGTATTCTACTTCCTCCTGCATTTTCTTAATATCTACTGCCGTAAGCTCGTTATGCATTATCATTCTCCTTAATTTTTACTGTTATAATTATATTCTCTTTTCCCACTTTTGTCAAGGAATGTGCCGTTTAAAAAATATTCTTGACATTTTTCGGCAAAGTGGTATTATATTATTTGGATTTTAAATACAGGGAGATTTATATGAAGGCAATAATAAGATTTTTCAAGCGTAATACCGTATTTTCAATAGCACTTACGGTTATGATTATTACAATGTTTTTTATTCCGCCTGACAAGCAATACCTTGGCTATTTTGATGTCAAGACTCTTGTGTGTCTTTTCTGCGTGCTGGCTGTGGTTTGTGCTCTAAAAAACATAAACTTCTTTTATTTTCTTGCAAAGCAGATAGTCAAAAAATTCGGAAATCTGAGAAGCTGTGTAATTGCTCTTGTATACATAACCTTTATAGGCTCTATGCTTATTGCCAACGATATGGCTCTTCTTACTTTTCTTCCTTTGGGATTTTTTGTTCTTGACACAACAGGGCAGAAAAAGTATATGGCATTCACCTTTATAATGCAGAACATTGCAGCAAATCTCGGCGGTATGCTCACCCCCTTCGGCAATCCTCAGAATTTATATCTGTACTCAAAATTTGAAATTCCCACCTTGGAATTTATGAGCATTATGTTTGCTCCCTTCATTGTTTCAATAATATTGATTACTCTTTGCTGTATTATCTTTGTAAAACCCGAAAAGCTGATATTCCCAAATGACGGAAATGCAAAGCCTGATGCAAAACGCACTGTGCTGTACCTTATTTTATTTGCCTTATCCATAGCAATTGTATTCAGAGGTATTCCCTACTACTTTGGGCTTATTATAATTCCCGCCGTCCTTTTGGTGTTTGACAGAAAAGCTTTGAAGATGGTTGACTACCCCTTGCTTCTTACCTTCTGTGCATTCTTTATTTTTTCGGGCAATATGTCAAGAATCGGTGCTGTACGTGATTTATTTTCTTTCCTGCTGTCCAAAAGCACGCTTATTTTCAGCACGCTGTCCTGTCAGGTTATAAGCAACGTCCCATCGGCTATTCTGTTAAGTCAGTTTACCGACAACTACAAGGAGCTGCTGATAGGAGTAAATATCGGCGGAACAGGAACATTTATTGCATCTCTTGCAAGTCTTATCACCCTTCGTGAGTATATTTTACGCGACTACGAGGGTATTAAAAAGTACATATCTCTTTTCTGTGCTTTTAACTTTGGTTTTCTCGGCTTACTTCTTTTGCTTACATATTTTATCACATAAAAAATTCCGCCGCAAAAATTTGCGGCGGTTATTAGTTAAACCTGCTGTTTATATAGGCGACCATGAAAAGTATTTTTAGAAAAAGGAGAAACACCTAAAATATACAGCAGGAAAAACTTCTGAATTTATACCTGCTCCGAGCAAGTTTCTAATATTTTTTGAACGTATTGCTTGCCTGTCTCGTTCAGCGACTCATAATTCTTATCTCTGAAAGCTTTTGCTACATCAAGAACACTTTTTTTCATAGCTGTGCCGTAAAGATATTCGCCGTTATACTTGATGTAAGGTCTTACAATTATTTTTTCGGAAAGACGCTCCGGAGTGTGGGTAACACCGTATATTACAGCCGTAAAGTAGGTAAGGTCGTTATCGTTATCTGTGGCAAACACTCTGTCAACATTGGCTTTGATTTTCTCATCATATCCGTAGCTAACACCGTAAACAAACCTGATTTTATCTTCATTATCAAATTTCAAATCATCTTCTACACTGTTGCTTCCAACAAGGGATTCAAGTGTAACAAGAAAACCGTACTCTGTTGTCTTGTCATCTGCTTTAACGGTATTTTTCACGGATGACTTAAATCTGATTCCGTCGGGCTCATCGACTCTAATGGAATTTTCATTGTAAGAAAGAGGTATTATTTCGTAAGCTTCTTTATTCTTTTCAGCATTATCAAGTGCAGCTTTGAGCGAAAGAATGGCATCGTTTACCTGAACCTGATTACTTGCCGAAAGCTTTGCCTTGGCAGCTTCAAGCTCTGCTGAAAGGTCAGCGTCGTTAAATTCAACAAGAAATCTTCTGCCTCGGAAATTGTGCTTGCAAGAAGGGTTGTGTCGGTCTTGTAGCCATAGAACAAAAGAGAAAGCAGCTTTGCTGAATCGGCATTGGTAAATGGAAGGTTTGAAGAATTAAAGCGTACGTATCTGTAAGCAGAAGCATCTGAAACAACAAGGGTTTCATAGGACACAGCAGAAGCTACTGCATCAATAGTTCCGACAAAGGTTGAGGGCAAGCTGCAAAGTGTCTCCCACTTCGCACCGTCCACTGAGCCTTCAAAGGCAAGACCTCGCACTGCATTTGCAAGATCTTGGTAATTTGACTGATATGCAAAGGTTACCTTGGAAACAGCTATACTGTTCTGTTCGCCGAAATCATAGCCGCCTGTCATATAAGTGGAAAGACAAACTCTGTTAGCCAAACCGGGCAATGAAGAAACAAGTGTTGTCTTATCTGCACCCAGCAGCAGAGTTTTAGGATCACCGCAAGTGGAATTTGCCTTATTTTTCAGAGGGTTATGCTTTTCGGAAAAGGTATTGCTGCTTGTGAAAACTGTTTCTTCAAGCTTTACACAATTATTGCAGGCAATCTGAAGCAGGTTGAGGTTTTCCTCTGTCATATTTCTTTCATAAGCAGAAATTGCATCCTGAAGGTTAAACCAGCTCTCGGAGGTTACTGAGTACTCGCTTATTGCCTTTGCAGCATTCAGTGCATCTATCTTTACCTTAATATCAAGCATTGCCTTGAGAGAAGCATTTATGGATGCATCATCGGCAGAAGCGCTGTCATAAAGTTCCTGTGCGTTTTCAACTGCTTGTGTCATTTGTGCATCGTTGTAGTCACTGTACTTTTCTATTGCAGTAGAAAATACGTTTTCATATGTCTTATTGGGCGAGAAGAAAAATACACCGAGAAGCTTGCCGTCATACGCACCATTACCGCCGGTCTCATTTCTGCCAAACGTACTATCGGTATTGAATCTAACATATCTGAAAGCATTAGTCTGAACAGATGAATAGTAGGTTGTGGCAACAGGTTTCTCTGTTGAATACGGTAATGAAGCTTCTACCTCGGCAATTGTTTCCCAGTTTTCATTGTCATTTGAGCCTTCAAAGCGAAGTCCAACATATGATTTTGCTATCATATCACCATTGGAAATAGCAGAAAAAGCTACTCTTGATATTACTTTTTCGTTGTTTTCTCCAAAATCAAAACCGCCGTAAAGAGTGCGGACAAGACAGGCTCTGTTTTGGTGCGCATTAGTGGGAGCGGGAATAGACGAAACAGACATAACCTTTGTATAGCTGTAACTCGTATTGCAGGAGCCGTGTACTCCTTTACCCTCAACATCTTCACCGATAACCGTATCGCTTCTTACCATAGAATCGATTGCAACAAGAGCTTTAATCGCAGTATCAAGTGCGGATGCAGCGGCTGTTTTTTGCTCATCTGTGGCATCAGCACTTAAAAGAAGCAATTTTGCCGCCTCATATTCATCAAAGCAGGCATAATAGCTTTGTGTTGAATATGCTGAAGTATCAAGTGCTTCAAAGGCAGACACCGCTTCTTCAAGCTTTATCGCTTCTTCTGCGGTAACTTCTGCAGTTATCGGTGCTTCTTGACTGTCAAAATCGAAGCACTCCGATGCTGTTTCAACAGTGGGCACCATAACAGGTCCCATAAAATGAGAATTTTCTTCAAGTCGTCTCACCATTGCAGATGCCGAAAGCATATTTGTGAAAATAGCGGCAACAGTAAATAACGATATTATCTTCTTCATAAATACAACTCCTTTTATTTTATTTACAGTTTAATTATAACATCTTTATACTATCGCAACAATACACTATTTTACAAACACCACCACTATACTACTTTTTTTCTTAGCTAAAAAACAGCATCAGATTTTGTGCAACCTGACGCAAAAAATAAAGCCTGTCATGTTTTTGACAGGCATTTTTGATTATAATACTACTTTTTTAAAATCTGAGGGGCTTCTTCCCGTCACGCTTTTGAAAACTCGTCGAAAATAATTGGATGACGAAAAACCAAGGTAGTCACAAATTTTTTCTATACTGTCTTCGCTGTATAAAAGCCTTTGTATTGCAAGCTTCACAAGAGTATTGTGCTTATACCTTATGGGAGAGCACCCGTATACACGTTTAAAGGTGCTGTACAGATAGCTTTCGCTGATACCGCAATGTGCGGCAATATCGGATATTGTAATTTTATCAACCGCGTTATTTTTTATGTACTCTGTTGCTTTGGCAACAAAGGAACCCTTCACCACGCTTTTTTTAACAGTAAGGAGTCCGCCGTAAAGGTCTGAAAGTATTTCATAAAAAGCACCAAGGCATTTAAGCATATTATCGGGATAATCCATACGGATTTTTTCAAAATTATCACGAGGATACTTTTTTACAATATTCAGTCCATATTCGCTGAAATCGGTTTTATCGGCAAAAGAAAAGGAAATAGTATAAAATTTTGCAGAAGGTGTTCCCTGCCATATAGAATAGTAGTTAGATACATCAGGTCCATAAATGAGATCTCCCGCTTCTCCGTCAAAGGTTGCTCCGTTATATATGTATCTTACTCTTCCTTCAAGAATATACCCTATACAAATATTTGTTGTATTATATTGCGTTCCTCCCTGCTGAAGAAAAGCTTTTTCAAGGGTTACGTTTTCAAATTTAAACATATTTAAACTAAAAAGCTCCGACATATACTTTCTCACCGTCCCCGCTATTATGTATTTATTTTATAAAGACTGTATAATCTAGATGCCACTTATAAAATGAATAATTAATAATGAATGATGAATAATTGTGGTTGAAAATCACTTTGAGATTTTCTTCATTAATTTTTCATTATTCAATATTCATCAGCGTAGCGGCTTCATTATTCATTAATTTCATCTATTTGATGAAATCTTTATATGATTTTGTCAAGTTAGGGACAAAAAAATTTATCTTTGTTCTTCTTTGCAAGCTCATTATATCACAGAAGCAACAGGTTTTCAACCGTTCTTCAAGTGTTTTTTAATTCTTTTGCCGCAAAAGCCGCCAAAAAGCACTTTTAAAACATCAGGCAGTATAAAGGGAGCAGATGTAGCACAAAACGACACAACAAAAGAATTCACAGAAAAATCAAGATACAAAGCCGCATACCACACACTTGCACACAGGTACATTGGAATCAAAGACAAAACAAGGGCTATGCCGTCTTTTATTTTAGAGTACGGAAGTACCTTTATCAGCAGACCGTAGAAAGCTGTCATCACAAAAAATCCGACTATATATCCGCCTGACGGCTCGGCGATTGCCGAAAAGCCGCTTCTGAATCCGCTGAACACGGGAACGCCGCAAAAGCCAATAAATGTATAGGCGGCAAGTATTTTTAAAGTCCGCATTGCTCCCACGGACGCAAGGCAAAACGCCAATGCTAGAGTCTGAAGCGTAAAAGGTACGGCAAAGGGTATGTTTATAAATGACGACACAGCAAGAGTTGCCGTCAAAAGAGCTGACTGAGTCAGTTTATTCAGTTCTTTCTTATTCAAGCCGTGTCACCTGCCTTTTTCTACAGTCCGTGTTTAAACTTATTCTTTTTTACAACGTAATCAACCAGCACATCAACTACCTCACGAAGCGTTATGTTTTCCACCGTTCTTCTTCCGAGAGTACCGTAAATCTGCAAATTGTTTTCTCTTACCTTTGCCGTATCAATAAATGTACATGCATAACGGCACAGTTTTTCTGCGTTATTATCTGTAATATTATGCTTTTGGGCAAGCACAGGATACACGTCTTTAAGCATATACTGCTTATTATTTATTCTCTGTTTAACACATTCTTCCACGCAATCCTGAAGAATACGAAAGCCTTTTATATTCCTCGGAATTCCCATCTGCACCATAACCTCGCACAGGCATTTCTGCACCTTTTCGCTCTCCTTGCCTGTCAGAATATGCTTTGTAACAAGACGTCTTCCTTCATTCTCCTGAAGAAGTGCATCGCTGTCCTCTATTCTTTCTGACGAAGCATACATAAGGTCTATAAGATAGCTTTCTATATCATAGGCAAGGTCTTTATACTGTTTAGTCTTTTCTCTTTCCTTAAGATATTGCTGTTCCCTGTCTGTATCTCTCAGCATTTTTTATCACCGCTTTTCATTTTTTTACCATTGTAACACCGAAGTACAGCTTTTTTTGTCGAAAAGGGTACTATTTTAAATATTTTGTCAATATAAGCAAAAAAGACGGCAATTAACCGTCTTTAATAATTTGCTCTGTCAATCAATTAATCAAGATTGAACTTCTTCTTGAACTTGTCAACACGTCCGCCTGCATCTACAAACTTCTGCTTACCTGTAAAGAAAGGATGGCACTTTGAGCAGATATCAACACGAAGCTCGGACTTGGTTGAACGGGTTGTAAAAGTTTCGCCGCAAGCACACTTTACTGTTGCTTCTACGTACTCAGGATGGATTCCCTGCTTCATTATTTTCACTCCTTACCAACAAAACTATTTTTCGTACTGTGCTATTATATCACAAAACATTTTCATTTGCAACAATTATTTCAATTTAATTGAAAACATTTTGTGAACAAGCATTGCAATGTTCAGTAAAATCATCTTTTTTATACCATATCATACACTTCGACAAATATTTCATTTCTCTTATGCTACCATAAAACCGAAACTTAAGGTTTGAAAGGACGAATAAAATGAATACGGAAAAAAAGAACATTTTCAAAAGAAAGCGTTTTTCCCTGAGAGCAATGGACTACAGCTTTGGTAAATTCAAATCAAAAGTCACAAAGAGTGCTCAAAGCTTCGGCAGTGTCTTAAGCGACTGCATTATTCCAAAAGACACCGCCTCTGACAAATCCAAGCCCTATGACCTTCACTACATAAAACAGGCAATTTTCAACATATTTATCTCCTTATGTCTTGGCCTTGCAAGATTTCCCCTTTTCTCATTTCCTTTCGGAATAGCAAATTTATGCTCGTTTTCTTCGGCAAAATACAGTCTGTACACCTTTGGAGCAACGGCAGTATCAGGCATTTTTACAGGAGACGGTGCCGTAATAAGGCTGACGGTTTATGTGTTGATTTTTTTGCTTCGCAAAACCTTCACTCAAGGCAAGTACAATGAAAAACTTTTTGTTAAGGCGGCACTTGGCGGATTCTTTTCCCTGTTTACCTCGGTTGCCTGCTATGCAGGATATGCTTTTTCGGCGGAAGCTGTGTTTTCATGTCTTGCTTCGTGTATTGTCAGCGTATGTGCCGTGTATCTGTTTTCAGCATTTTACAAAGGCTCACGCCGTTGTCAAAATTTAAGTCTTTACATGCTTTCTCTGTACGGGATATTTGCCTGTACGGTGCCTGCGTTCTCTCTTATCAGCACAGGCGGAATTGACCTTACGGTTATATATTCGGGCATACTGGTTTTATTCTTTTCCAAGGCAAAAGGACCTGTTTACGGCTGTGTTGCAGGCTTTCTTTTCGGTTTTGCCTGCTCAAATCCTCTGTACTCTGCGCCTCTTGGTGTGGCAGGGCTTATTTGCGGCTACCTGTTTTCGTACTCATTTATTATATCAACATTTACTTTTTCCCTTACTGCCTGTTTATGCTCTGTCTATCTTTTGGGCTTTGACAAGCTTTACGGCTTTTTTCCTTTCACCCTGTGTTCCTCATTTATATTCCTTATCATCGGAACAAAAACACCCTTCTTTCTGAAAAGCACTTCTGACTATACAGAAAGAGCAAAGCTTGACACCACTCCCAAATCCGACTCTTCCTTTGCCCGTGTTTCGGATTCGCTGTCGGGGCTGTCTGCAATTCTGTACAAATTTGCCGAGCACTTAAAAAGTCCGTCACGTGACGATACATACTCAATCTTTGACAATGCGTTTTGCGAAATATGCTCAAAATGTTCCATGTCGGAAATGTGCTACGCAAAAAGAGAATGTAATTTTGAAAAAATACGAAAGGACTGTTATGAAATTCTTCGTGAGGATGCGCTGGCTGAAGACAAGCTTTCTTCCATGCTTCTTCACAAGTGTATAAGAAGCGGTGACCTTTGCGACTACATAAACCGTCACTATGCCGAGCTTCGGTTTATTACCGCAAAATCCAACAGGACAAGCACCGTAGCCTCGCTGTACAACTCAATGAGCCGTCTTATAAAAACCACCGAAAAGGAAGAATGGTCAAAAAATTCCCGTGATTTAAGGCTGGAAAATCAGCTTTGCTCTTTACTGAGGAAAATCGGCATTGATTTTTCATATGTTACGTGTCTGGGCACAAGGTCAAAAAACGTCTTTATACACGGCATACGTGCCGACAAAATTCCGTGTTCGGGCAAGGATTTAAGTCTTTACCTGTCTAAGCAGACAAAAATTGTCTTTACCGAGCCGACCTTTGATTTATCGGACAGTGCAGATATGGTTATGAAGCTGTCAAGGGCTGAAATTATCGGCTGTGAGTATGCGCAGTGCACAGGCACAATGAAAGGCGAAGATGTCAGCGGCGACACTGTCAGCTTTTTTGAAAACGGCGACGGCTTTTTCTACAGTCTTTTATGCGACGGAATGGGAAGCGGTCAGGCAGCAGCTGCGGCATCACGTCTTTCAAGTGTTTTTCTGCAAAAGCTTTTATGCTCCTGTACAAAAAAAAGCGTTTGTCTTGAGCTTCTCAACAGTCTTTTGATGTCAAAAAACGACGAGACCTTTTCAACAGTTGACCTTCTTGAAATTGACAAGCTCAATTCAAGTGCCTGTTTTATAAAGGCAGGTGCGGCAGCAAGCTATATTTTACGTGGAATGAAGCTGTTTAAAATTCATTCCGAGACTCCCCCTGTGGGAATTATTCACTCCTTCAGTGCCGAGAGCACAACCTTCCGTCTGGAAAAAGGCGACGTTATTATTATGCTGTCCGACGGCATTACAAGTGTATGCGGCGACGAAAGGTGGTTATCGGAGCTTATTCGTCTTGATACCAAGGATGAGCCTGCCTTACTTGCGGCAAATCTTATAGAGCGTGCCAAGGAATTATCGGGAAGCGGCGATGATTTATCGGCGTGCGTGGTAAAGATTATTTGACTTTTATCCAAGAATATGGTATTATACTCACAGCTCTTGAAGGGAGGTTTACCATATGACGGTTATTATTGATGCTGATGCCTGTCCCGTTACAAAAATCGCTATTGAAATCTGCAAAAAGAGCGAGATTCCCGTCGTCTGTATCTGCGACACAAGCCACGTTATTACGTCTGACTACGCACAGTGCATCATCTGCGACAAAGGCAGAGACAGTGCGGATTTGGTGCTTGTCAACAGATGTTCAAAAGGTGACATTGTTATAACACAGGACTACGGCGTGGCATCAATGGCGTTGGCAAAGGATGCGTACTGTATTCATCAAAGCGGAATGTATTACACAAAGGACAACATTGACAGTCTGCTTGCCATTCGTCATATGGCGTTTGAAGAAAGGCGAAAAAGCTCAAAACATCATCTGAAGGGTCCAAAGAAGAGGACGAAGGAGGACGATGAGAGGTTTGAGAGGGCGTTTATAAAATTGATTGAAGAAATTCAGTAAATACTTAAATATAAAAAGCACGGATTTTTCGTCCGTGCTTTTCTTAGTATTATTCAGTTTTTTCCTGTGTTTCTTCCTCAGACTTATCAGTCTTTTTATAGCAAACCTTTCCGTCCTCAAGCACAGCTTCAACATTATCGCCCTTGGCAATGTTTCCTTCAAGAAGCTCCAACGACAGGCTGTCTTCAATCTGTCTTTGCATTGCTCGTCTTAAAGGTCTTGCACCGTAAACGGGATCAAAACCTGCCTTTGCAAGATGCTCAACAACTTCATCTGTGAAGGTGAGGTTTACGCCCAGATTTTTAATTCTTTCATTAATCTGAGTAAGCATCAGAAGTGCTATCTGCTTTATGCTCTCATCTGTCAAACGGCGGAAGACCACAATCTCATCAACTCTATTGAGAAATTCAGGTCTGAAGTGACCTTTCAGTGCTTCCATTACCGCTTTTTCGGTTTTTATCTGCTCTGCCTCCTGCTTTTCGTCATTGATAAATCCAAGTGACTTAGGCTCTGCAAGACTACCTGAGCCAAGGTTTGAGGTCATTATAATACAGGTATTCTTGAAATCCACCGTTCTGCCGTGTGAGTCTGTAAGAATACCGTCCTCAAGCACCTGTAAAAGCAGATTGAACACATCGGGGTGTGCCTTTTCTATTTCATCAAACAGCACCACAGAATAAGGATTACGTCTGATTTTCTCGGTAAGCTGTCCCGACTCCTCAAATCCAACGTAACCGGGAGGCGAGCCGATAAGCTTTGACACCGAATGCTTTTCCATATATTCCGACATATCAACTCTGATTATTGCGTTTTCATCACCGAAAATTGCTTCGGCAAGTGCTTTGGAAAGCTCGGTTTTACCGACGCCCGTCTGTCCGCAGAAGATGAATGAGCCCTGAGGACGTTTTGGATCCTTAAGTCCTGTTCTGCCGCGGCGGATTGCCCTTGAAACAACGCTTACTGCCTCGTCCTGACCGATAACCCTCTTTTTGAGAATTTCATCAAGCTTAAGAAGTCTTTCGCTTTCTTCGTTTTCAAGCTTCTTTACGGGAATATGCGTCCAGCTTGTTACTATTTCCGCTATTTCCTCTTCTCCGATTGAAGGCTTATTATCCCCTGTCTTACCTTCATTCCAGCTTTTTTTCTTTTCCTCAAGCTGACTTATCAGCTCTTTTTCTTTATTACGAAGCTCTGCCGCCTTTTCAAATTCCTGTGACTGTACTGCCTTTTCCTTTTCTTCGGCAATTTTCTTTATCTGTTCATCAAGCTCATTGAAATCGGGCGGAAGTGTCATAACCGAAATTCTCTTTTTTGATGCTGCCTCGTCAATCAGGTCGATTGCCTTATCGGGAAGAAATCTGTCGCTGATGTATCTTGCACTGAGATTGACGGCAGCTTCTATTGCCTCATCGGTGATGGAAATTTTATGATGCTCCTCATACTTTTCACGAAGCCCCTTAAGAATGAGAATTGCGTCCTCTTTGGAAGGCTCGCCTACGGTTACCGACTGGAATCGTCTTTCAAGAGCCGCATCCTTTTCAATATACTTTCTGTACTCATCAAGTGTGGTTGCACCGATAACCTGTATTTCCCCTCTTGAAAGTGCAGGCTTTAAGATATTTGCCGCATCTATTGCACCCTCTGCCGCACCTGCTCCGATAATTGTATGAATCTCATCAATAAAGAGAATTGTATCGGGATTTTTCTTTACGGTATCCATTACCGACTTTATTCTTTCTTCAAACTCGCCCCTGTACTTTGCTCCCGCAAGCATCCCTGAAATATCAAGTGTCACTACCTTTTTTCCCTTTATGCTTTCGGGTACATTTCCGCTTGCGATTTTTATTGCAAGTCCTTCAACAACTGCAGTCTTACCCACACCCGGCTCACCGATAAGGCAAGGATTGTTCTTTGTGCGTCTTGAAAGAATCTGCACAACTCTCTGCATTTCTTCATCTCTGCCGATTACAGGATCTATTTTGCCTTTTTTCGCTTTTTCGGTAAGGTCGGTGCCGTACTTTTCAAGCACTCCCTCACCCTGCTTTTCGCCTTTGTCACCAACCGAGGCATAGCCGGACGAGTCGGATGAATCAGGCTTTGCACCAATGCTTCCCGTTATTTCTTCATACAGCTTGGAAGGCTCTGCCCCTATTTCTTCAAGAAGCTTTACAGCAACTGAATCGGTCTGTGAAAGAATACTGAGAAGTATATGCTCTGTTCCTATAAAGGTCTGACCGAGAGAGCGTGCAATTTCTCCTGACTGCTCGATAATATGCTTTGTTCTGGGCGTTAGCTGAAACTCTGTTACAGAGCCGCTGTCGCCTACTCCCTGTGACTTTATTACCGCATCCTGCATTTTATTGAAGGTTACGCCCTTGGCTTCAAGAAGCCTTGACGCAATTGAGTTACCTTTATAAAGAATACCCAGCAGAATATGTTCGCTTCCTATATAGTTATGTCCAAGCTTTGAAGCAAGGTTAGGCGCCGCATTAAGTGCGCCCTGTGCATTTTCCGTAAATCTTCCTGCCATTTTTATCACATCCTTTTTGCTATTATATCATGGCATTATTCAAAAAACTGTCTTATTATGTCGGCTCTGTACTTATCCCTCATATCGGGAGTTACTGCGTCGTGGAAACGTGCCGATATATGATTCGGCATTATTTCAAACAGCAGCTGTATAAGGTTTTTATCCTTACATTCGGGGATCATTCCGCAGCTTACCGCAAGCCGCACGTTTGATATAAGCTTTGCACTTTCGGCAGTATCAATTCTTCTTGCATATCTTAACGTACCGTAGGAACGCCACAGTGTATCGGAAAGATTTTTTGAAGAGTCGCCTTCAAGCATCTTTTTACGCATTTCACGTTCTCTTTCAACAATATGGTTAACGGCACTTTTAAGCTTTTCTATTGTGTCTTCTTCACTGATTCCCAGCGTTACCTCATTTGATATCTGATAAAGGTTACCCTGTGCATCGCTTCCCTCGCCGTAAATTCCCCTTACGGTAAGACCGATTTTATTAAGTGAAGAAACAGTATTTTTTATATATCCGTATGCCGACAGTGCAGGCAGGTGGAGCATTACCGACACTCTCATGCCCGTACCCAAATTGGTGGGACAGCTTGTAAGATAGCCCAGCTTTTCATTAAAGGCTATTTTTGTTCCCTTTGCTATGGCGTCGTCAGCTTTATTGGCTGTTTCGTATGCCTTTTCAATCATAAAGCCGGGGTATATTGCCTGTATTCTTACGTGATCCTCTTCGTTTATCATAACCGCAAGATTGCCCTTTTCATCGGTGATGAGCAGTCTGTAAAGGTTGCTGTCTGTAGAAAAATCAGGGCTTATAATATGCTCCTCAACAAGACAGCTTTTATCGGTATCGGACTTCATTTGGTTTTCTTCAAGCTTTCCGTCATAGTTGCCGACAAGTGCGTCTCTTATTTCAAGTGCCGCCTTCTTTGACATTTCTCCGTCCATTCTGTTTGGAAAAGGAAACTGTGCAAGGTTTCTTGCAAGGCGCACTCTCGTGCTGACAACGACGTCATCGGTATTCTTAATATTTTCGTACCACTTGCTCATTTACTTTTCCTCCCCGCTATTATTTTGTTCTTTATTTTCAAGCTCACGTATCTCATCTCTGTACTGCGCCGCTTTTTCATATTCCTGATTTATAACCGCTTCATTGAGCTTTTGCTGTAGCGCTTCGATTTTTTGCTGCAAGGTTTCCTGCTTTTCAAACCCCTTAGGCACTTTTCCGCAGTACACCGTGTTTCCGTGTATTCGTTTAAGAGTGGGATAAAGCAGACCTTCAAAGGTTTCATAACACTTTTCACAGCCTATTTTACCGCCGTGTGCAAAATCGGCATATCTCATACCGCAGCCTTTACATACGGTCTGCGTCTGTGCAGGCTGCTTTCTTGTTCCCAGAAGCTCACCGAAAAGTCCGCCAAGCAAAGCATCGCCGGAATTATCGAAAAAGCTGTCTGCCATATCTACCGTATGGAACAAACCGTCTGTCTTTGACTTTGATCCCATACCGTACTTTTCGGCACATTCATTACAAAGATATTTCTCGGTTACGTTTCCGTTTACGTTTGACTTATAGTGTATTGTCGCCGCATTTTTGTTACAAACCTGACAAAGCATTTTTCATTCTCCCTTTCGTCATTTACTTAAGTGTCAGTACAAGGCTTTTCAATATGTCCGCTCTCACGGCGTCACGTCCACCGCCCGGCACTATCTTATTAAGAGTGGTATCACTTACGGCATTTACCATAAGCTTTAACTCTCGTTCTGTCATAATTCCGTTATCGTAAAGTGCTATTACAATTGCTCTTGCACTTGAAGCATCTATGGAAGAGCCTATTGCGTTGAGTGCGTGCATCAGAATTGCTGTTTTTCCGTCGAAGCTGATTTTGGAGATTTTTATGTATCCGCCGCCGCCTCGTCTGCTCTCTACGATATACCCTCGGTCAGTATTGAATCTTGAAGATATTACATAGTTTATCTGACTTGGCACACAGCCTACATCTCCTGCAAGCTTATTTCTCTGCAGTTCAAGCTCACCGCCGTTTTCTTCAAGCATTTTTTCTATTATTCTTGCGATTTGTTCGCTCATCGGATTTCCCATTTGTGACATTCTCCTTTGTTATGAGTTTGACCTTTCCTGACCTTGTGGCCATATTATAACGCATTGGTCAAAGAAAGTCAAAGTCAATAAAAGTCAAATTTAGGTCAAAAACATTCTAAAACACACCGTTTTCTCGATATTTCTAATTATTTTTAATTATTTCTCGTTATTTTGAGACTTTGACTTTAGTATTTTCTTTTTCTTTTTAACATTAAAGGTCAAAGAATTATCTTCATCGGGATTATTATAAAGATTGTCTTCGGGAACAGGAATGGGGCGGTCATCTGAGCTGTTTGTAAGAGAATATTTTGAAATATTTTTCATTTTTGCCTCCTAAATTAATAGAAAACTCTTTATTATTTATAATAATTATGTTATAATAATAAAAAAATATACTTAAAAGTCAGGAATTTGATTATGAACAACAACTCAAGACCGCCTGAGCACAGAGGTCAGAACAGAATCTCACCAAATGCGGTAACCCGTGAAAATGCAATAAATGCCGAAAAACGCCGTCTGGAGGCAATAAAAAGACGAAAACAGCAAAAGCAGCTGCGTGACAAAATAGCAGCCATAGGTACTTTTTCGGTTATTGGCTTTATCCTTTGCTTTATAGCCATCGCAGTATGGATGCGTCTTGACTTTTCAAAGCAGCAGGTTGACAACAGCCTGCCATTAAAGCTTACGTTATCCGAGGACGACACCATTGTGCTTCCCGAAAACAACTACTTTTTCAGAAACGGAGAGTACTACATTTCCGTCACCGCTCTTGCAGACAAGGCAGGCTTTACCCTTCACGGAAACGCCGTTAACAGCATAACGCTTACAATAGACGAAAACGCCCCGATTACATTTGATATCGGCACTCCGAATGTTATGTGCGGAAGCTCTTGGTGTGTGATGTCCAACCGTTCTTATTTTGAAAGAGAGCAGTTTTTCATTCCCGTTTCCTTCTTTGACTCATTCTTTGACGGAGTTGATACCGAATACAACAAAACAGGTGGTCAGAAAGGCTTTAACCTTATTTTCGGAGAAGGCTTCAGTCTGACACACACCCGTGACGAAGGCACTCTTCCCCTGTCCTATGACGTTATTACAGAAAGAAATGCCACGGCAGCACCGAAGTTTGTCAGTGACCTTTCAGCATACGAAATGTATATGAACCCCGAAGACCGTGACGAATATCTTTTCCTTGTAAACGAAAGCCATCCCCTTTCAAGCTCTTACATTCCCGACGATCTTGAAGGCGTTGTCAACACACGAGGCGACAGAGCACAGCAGAAGCTTCGGCTGTACGCCGCCAAGAGTATGGAAGCTATGTTTATTGAAATGAGAGCTCACGGCTACACCGATGTTTCTGTCACAAGTGCTTACAGAAGCTATGCATATCAGTCACAGTTGTTTGAAGGCAGAGTACAGGCGCTTATAGGCTCTCTCGGCGAAGAAGGTGCGAGAAACAAAGTAAAGCAAGGCACGGCAGTTCCCGGTACAAGTGAGCACCAGAGCGGACTTTGTGCTGACCTTCACAATCTTCCTGCCGCAAGCGAGGCTTTCGCCGCACAGGACGCATACAGATGGTTATACGCCAACTGTGCCGAATTCGGCTTCATTTTAAGATATCCCAAGAACAAGACCGACATCACAGGCATTATGTTTGAACCGTGGCACTACAGATTTGTGGGACGTTACCATGCAAGAAAGATAATGGACAGCGGTATGTGTCTTGAAGAGTATATGGAAAGTCTGTAATTATGTTTCAACTGTCTCTGCTTTTGCGGAGGCAGTATTTTTTATTTTTTTGCGGCAAAAAAGCTGCCTCTATTGAAGCAGCTTTACTTTATTTACTATCAGAATTCTATGCTTAGTATTGACGTCTTTTTAAGTACAAATGGCTTTGAAACGTCAATTTCAACATTCTGCGGCACAACAGCATCGGGGTTATCAAAGGTATTATGTGCACACATATTTTCATTATAGAGAAGCTTACCTGTCGCCTTTTGGGGAATGATGCCCTCAAGCGAAGCAAATGTAATTTCGGTGTCCTCTTCGCATGAAAGATTAACAAGCGTTACTGTTGTTTTTCCGTCCTTGACAGAAGCCGAAACCGAAACAGACTTTTCAATTTCGCCGTTATCTGTGACCAATGTTTCAATACACTGTCCGTTCTGATGTTCTTTATACATATCAAAAACATGGAAGGTAGGTGTTGTTATACAGTTTTTACCGCCTGCAAGGAAAAGTGCGTGCAGGTTATTGCAAAGCTGTGCTATATTTGCCATTCTTACCTTGTCGCAATGGTTATTGAATACATTAAGGCTGAGTGCGGCAACGGCGGCATCTCTTATGGTGCTTTGCTGTTCAAAAAGATTATATCCCTGCGAAGGACCTGAGCCGTCTCTGTGCCAGCAGCCCCATTCATCAACTATAAGCTTAGGCTCGCAAGCAAGTCCGTGTCCCTTAATTATATTCCAATTACGCTTGATTACGTTTTCTATATTGGCTGCTTTCTTTATTATTCTGTTCCAGCCGTCCTTACCGAAATCCACGGGATTGTCGTTTACCTTATCTGCACCGAGACCTGTATAATAGTGCATTGCAAAGCCCTGAAGCTCAGGCTTATAGTGCGCAGTCTTTACTCCTCTCATAACTCCGTCCGTCCATGCATAATCTTCACCGTCCGAGCCGCAGATTATATATTCTCTGCCCGGGAACGCTGTCTTCATTATCATATTAAGGCGTCTGAATTCACTTGCATAAAACTCCTCGGTCATATTTCCGCCGCCGCCCCAGTTTTCGTTACCTACGCCCCAGAACGGAATATCAAAGGGCTCGGGGTGACCGTTTTCCTCTCGTTCCTTTGCAAGGGTGGTTGAGCCTTTGGGCGACATACAGTAATCCATCCACCTCTGTATGTGAAGAGCATTGACGCTTGTAATATTTGCGGCAAAATAAGCCTTTGCACCCGTCATCTCGCACAAATCCATAAATTCGTGTGTTCCTACTTCATTGCTTTCATATCTTCCGTCCCACTTTGTCCACCAGTTAAGGCGTGTGGGTCTGTTCTTTCCGATACCGTCACGCCAGTCATAGGTCTCGGCAAAGCAACCGCCCGGCCAGCGAAGCACAGGTGCTTTTATCTGCTTCAGCTTTTCAACGATTTCCTTTCTGAAGCCGTTGATATTAGGTATTTCAGAATCCTTACCAACCCAAAGACCGTCATAAAAAACGCCGCCTATATGCTCGGTAAAGTGACCGTATATTTCAGGGGCAATTATTCCTATCTTTTTGGGATAGAGAAGGTATATTTTTTTATTTGTCATACATATACACTTCCTTTATCTTTTTATATCATTATATCGCATTATATTGACAATTACCAGCATATTATTGTATAATAATGGCAATAATTTATCTTTTGGCGGTGACGGTATGATTTTTCATCAAAAGCAAAACACCTACTCAATAAGCAATTATTCCTGCTACCGATACGATAACACGGTGTGGAAAAGCCACTTTCACAAGGACTTTGAAATTCTCTACGTTATCAGCGGCACACTTTTATGCTGTATCGGAAGCAAGACAGACACACTTACCGAGGGTGACTTTGCCATGTGTCTGCCCTATGAAATACATTCCTATACACCGTGTGAAGATACGAGCTACATTGTGTGGGGCTTTTCCGAAAACTATGTAAGAGCTTTTGCCTTATCCGTAAAGGGAAAAACTGCGGACAGCTTCAAATTCAGATGCTGCAGCCACACAAAGGACTATATACTTAATATGCTAAAGCAGGACACCCGTGACAACACATTTTGCGTTAAATCCTGTTTATACGGATTATGTGCGGCATATCTTAATCAGGTACATCTTTCAGAGCCTGACAAAAAGTCGGAAAAAGCCCTTGACTTTATTAAATACATTGAGGATAATTTTCATCGGGACATAACCCTTTCCGACGCCGCACAGCATCTGGGTTACGATTACCACTACATTTCAAGATTCTTTAAAAAGCAATTCGGTATGAATTTCGGTGATTTTCTCAGCACCTTCCGTATTCAAAAGGCGGTGAGTCTGCTTGAAGAAACCGACAAAAGCATTACCTCGGTAGCTTTTGAAAGCGGTTTTCAAAGTCTGCGAACCTTTAACCACTGCTTTAAAAAACGCATCGGTTCAAGTCCGTCACAGTACAGGGCAAACATCAAGTAAGATATACAATCGGATACATTAGTTATTCAAATCAATCAAAGCAAAAAGTCGGGATTAACAGCAGTCCCAACTTTTTTATTCATTTTATACAGTTTTGAAAGTTTTACCGTTGGACAGCTACGTTTTAAGCTTAATAATCAAGCACCGCAATCTGACTGCAGGTAAATTCATCAATTGTAAAGCACACCTTACCGTTTTTCTGTTCAAAGTCAAGCTTCTTATTCTGAGGAACAAGTGTTACTGACTTAATCTTTTTATCTGTCTTGATTTCAAACTTTGTATTATAAACAGGAACAAGGTCTTCGATAATCTGTATACCCTTACCTCTTGTTACGGGAGTTGCATACAGCGAATGAAGAACAAGTCTTGACGAGCAGGTTTGATCATTGAGAGTAACCACACCGAATGAGGGAAGATTGGTTTTAAGTGTCTTTTCTTCGCCGAGAATTGCATCAACGGTGTTCAGGACAATATCCTTAAGAATATAGCTTCCGATTTCCGCATAGCTCTTAAACACATCCCATGCAATATATCCGCCGTCCTTACCAACAACACAGGCAGGTGAATTATCTTCGGTTTCAAAGGGGGTATTCTTATGTGAACAGAAATGCTGCGGCTCTCTGTTAAAGAAAGGATTTCTTCCGTAGCCGAGAACAGATGCGTTATTATCGCAAAGAGCTACATTGTGCATCTGACCGTTAATAAGATAGCTTGTGGAAGCTATACCCATCGCCTTATATTCAGGTCTGAAGTATGTAGGATTATATTTGCTTACACCTTCATACTTTACTCCAAGGTCAAAGGCGAAGCCTCCCTTTTCATCAAGTCCCGATTTTCCTGTACAAAGCACCTTACCGCCGTTTTTAACATACGCCTTGATTTTCTCGCCCACCTCGCCGCTTATTTCAACAACATCGGGAAGAATAAGAAGTTTATATTTTGAGAAGTCACACTCTGCATCAACCACATCATAAAGATACTTACCTTCAAGCATCATTCTGCAAGCACCAACGTCGGAAAGAGAGTTTTTCTGAGGCGCTCCGAACAGCGATTCAATTGAAAGAATACCTATATCCGCAAGAGGTGTCACGTCATAGCAATACTCTTCTACTTTTTCAGCCTCGGCGTAAGCTATGCCGATAAGCTCGTATGTCCCTTCATCAAGAAATCCGTAAGGGTGCATTTGGTCACCCACGGAGCATTTAGCACCGTTGGCAAGTGAAAGTGCAACCTCATACTTCAATGCATTTGGGTGCTTAAAGCCGCCGAACTCGCCCCAGCTTGTATGGAACTTACCTGTCATACCAAGATAGTCCATTCCAAGCAATGCAACATACTTTGCACTCTTGGGAAAATGGTCATATCCCCAACCGCCTGTAGGAAGGCTTTCAAGCTCAAGATGTGTATTGGCGTGTGCAAGGTCACGTCTTCCTGCCATTATATGTCCTGCATTATGGAAAATACGCACATCGGGGTTAACGGCACGTGCTGTCGAATTGATTTTTTCGTAGTATTTCTTATATGTATCTTCAATAATCAAATCAAAATTCTTAGGATTATCCACATCAAGTCCCATATCCGCTATAATCTTTTTACAGTGATTACAGTAGCAAGGTCTCGGTCCTACAATATCGAGGAATATGGCTTCGGGATTAAACTTTTCCATTACTTCTTTTACCTGCGAGGCAAGCACATCAAGGTAAGGAGAGTTGAAGCATATTCTTTTCCAGCCTGCGTGATTCTCAACATACTTATGACCGTTTTCTTCTTCAAGAATTGTGGGATACTCCTGATCCGGTCTGTCAAGTGCCGTATCCTCGGGATGCTTTACTGCGTAATTCTGGTCAAGTCCCGCAGAAATATACACAGGAGTCGCAACCCCTATTTCACGGCAAGCTTCAAGCATTGCACTAAGAAGGTCAAAGTTAAGATGGGGGTGCATTTCATTTGTTTCAGAAGGAAAATATGCCCAACCGTGATGGCATTTTGCAAACACCGTGATGGAATTTACGTGTCCTTTTTTCAGGCAGTCCTGAAACTGTTTTTTATCAAATTTACTTCCGATGCCTTCAATACATTCTGAAGTATGAAAATCAAGGTGAACCTGTCTTTGCGGTAATACATTCATTATTATACCCTCCTGCTTTTTTTACTTAAAAATATTTTACCATTTTTTCAATTAAAAAACAATAGCTATTAAAAAGAAATAGTTGTATTATTTTCACTATAATATAACTATTTTCACATTATATCAAGCCGGCTGTTAAGTGTTACATAGCCTTGCGGATTCTGTCTCATCAGCTCCCATACAAAGCCTCCCGCCAGCTCATATTCCTTAATAAGCTTTGTCTTTTCTTCAAAGCTTCTTGCGTCCTCAAACCACACCTCGTGCTGTCTTTCTGCGTTATCTGTATAAAAAAAGTAAGGTGCTCCCGAAAAATCATCAAACACAATATCAGCACCGTAACGTCTTGCAATATCCACCGCCTCAACGGTGGAAACAGTCTGTGCTTCAGATTCTCCCCTTATGTACGGCAGCGTCCAGTCATAGCCATAATTTGATATACCCAGCAGCAGTTTATTTCGGGGTATTCTTGTAACGGCATAGTCAAGCACACGTCTTACCGAAGGTATGGGAGAAACAGCCAAGGGAGGTCCGAATTTATAGCCCCATTCATAGGTCATCACAAGGACATAGTCGGCGTATTTTCCGATACCGCTGTAATCTATTCCTTCATACAGGATTCCTCTTTGTTCATCGCTTATTTTGGGCGGCACGGCAACAACAAGAATTTTACCCATTTCGTGAAGTCTTTCGGAAAGCTGTGCCAGAAACTCAACATAGTTTTCTTTCTCCGATGAAGGCAGAAATTCAAAGTCCACGTCAACGCCCTCATATCCCTTTGTTATTACCGTATCGACCACATTATAAAGCAACATATCAACATAGTCGGGATTTTCAAAAAGCAATACGGGCAGATTACTGTCAAAATTTCCTTCGGGTGTGAGTGTTGAAAGGTGCATAAGAGGCATAACATTACGTTCCTTTGCCGCCCTTATAATATACCCATCATCGGGCACAACAAGGCTTCCGTTTGGTGTAAAGCCATAGGTGAAGGGCATTACATAAGTCAGGTAATTGACAACCTCATAAAGTCTGTCTATACTTATGAAGTCATAAGCGTATCCGCCCACAACCGCTGAATAGACAGGCTCGTCGGTATATTTTAACACCACCTGTGAAAGAGCAGGCACATTTCTTCTTCCGCCGAGAAAATAGTTATTTCTGTACACATTTTTTTCTCTGACTCCCGTTTCTTCCGAGATATACCGCACATCGGTTTCACGCACGGCATCAAAGACTTCAGATGGAGACAGTATTACAAGACTCTGACCTGTTACAAGGCTTTCTTCTGCTTTCAATCCGTTATCGGACAGTATTTTTTCAGGCAAGACTGAATACTGCCGTGCTATTGAAAAAACACTGTCGCCCCGTTCTACTGTTATTATCACATTAATCACCTGTAAATAATATGTTTTTTAATTTTGTTTAATACTTGTAAGTAAACTTATACAAGCACTCCGTCATACAATAACAGTACTACATACAAAGGGTGATTATATGATTTCACAATTGATTTCGGGCTTATTCTTTTTATTTTTACGTGTTTCGACCTCGGCTTCATTTCCGTCTCCCCTTTCAAAGGCAGAGGAGGAAAAATATTTTGCCTTGGCAAGAAACGGTGACGAAAATGCAAGAAGCATTCTCATTGAGCGCAACCTTCGTCTTGTTGCCCACATTGCAAAAAAATACTCATACCCCGGCTGTGACAGCGACGACATAATCTCGGTAGGTACCATCGGTCTTATCAAAGCCATAGACACCTTCAAGCAAGGAACGGGAACAAGGTTTGCAACATATGCCGTAAAATGTCTCCAAAACGAGATTTTGATGTACTTCAGAGCACGGAAAAAGTATACTGCAGAGACCTCCATCAACGATATTCTGGACACCGACAAGGACGGCAATCCCCTTACATACATGGACATATTAAGTGTTGAAGACGACATTGCGGAAAAAATCGACACAAAGCTCAAAACCGAAAAGCTTATGAAATGTATTGACGAGCATTTAAACAAGCGGGAAAAGCAGATTATTTTTATGCGGTATGCCTTAGGGTTCAGCAAAGCAATGACACAGCGTGAGGTTGCGGCAAAGCTTGGCATTTCAAGAAGCTATGTTTCAAGGATAGAAAACACGGCGATAGAAAAATTAAGGAGTTGCTTTAAAGCTTAAATCATTGACAAACCCATAACACTATGGTATAATTTTAAGAAAAATACGTATAAAGAAGGTAGTTATTTTGAAAAAAGTAATGCTGGTATTCGGCACCCGTCCCGAAGCGATAAAAATGTGTCCCCTTGTTAACGAGCTCAAATCAAGAAAAAACATCGACACAAAGGTTTGTGTTACAGGTCAGCACAGACAGATGCTTGACAGCGTACTTAACACCTTCGGTGTTGTTCCCGACTACGATTTATCGATAATGAAGGACAAACAGACCTTATTTGACATAACCGTCGGTATTCTCTCGGGAATAAAAGAAGTTCTTGACAAGGAAAAGCCCGATGTTGTTCTTGTTCACGGCGACACGTCAACAACTTTTGTTACTGCCCTTGCCTGCTTCTACTTACAGATTCCCATAGGTCACGTTGAGGCAGGTCTCAGAACCTACAACGTATACTCCCCCTATCCCGAAGAATTCAACAGACAGGCTGTAAGCATTATTTCAAAGTACAACTTTGCACCAACCGAAAAGGCAAAGGAAAATCTTCTGAAAGAAGGCAAGGATGCCGATACAATTTACGTGACGGGAAACACTGCAATCGATGCTCTCAAAACAACCGTCAGGGACGATTATACACACGAACAGCTACAGTGGCTGAGCGGCTCAAAATTTATTCTCATTACTGCTCACAGACGTGAAAACTTAGGCGAGCCTATGCACAATATGTTCAGAGCAATAAGAAGAATTATTGACGAAAACCCCGACGTCAAGGCAGTATACCCCATTCACATGAATCCCGTTGTTAGAAAAGCTGCCGAAGAAGAGCTTGGCGGCTGCGACAGAATCAGAATCATCGAGCCTCTTGATGTGCTTGATTTCCACAATTTTATGGCACGCTCCTATCTCATTCTCACCGACAGCGGCGGAATTCAGGAGGAAGCTCCCTCACTTGGCAAACCCGTTCTTGTTATGCGTGACACAACGGAACGTCCCGAAGGTATTGCGGCAGGAACGCTTAAGCTTGTAGGCACAAACGAAGAAGTTATTTACAATGCCTTCAAAGAGCTGCTTACAAACAAAGATGAATACGACAGAATGAGCAAGGCTTCAAATCCTTACGGCGACGGTCTTGCCTGCAAGAGAATTTCCGATATACTTGAAAATAACTGAGAGGGATACTTATGAAAATCACATTTTTAGGTTCAAGTCACGGCTTTTGCGAAAAAAACAGATTTCAATCCGCTACGCTTATTGAAGTAAGAGGCAAGTCATATCTTATTGATGCAGGGGCTCCTGTTGAATACCAGATGACAACACTTGACAAGGATTTCAACAGCCTTCGTGGAATATTTATAACTCATGCTCATCTTGACCACATCGGATGTCTCCCTCAGATAATCGGACCTCTTTTAAGATACAGATACAATGACAAGTGTACTTGCTTTATCTCTGACGAAGTTGTTGCCGAAGCCTTTTACACGTGGATGGGTGCAAATACCGTTGATGTTGAACGAATGAAATCAATTGTCAAGTTTGAAGTTCCCAAGGTTGGTCTAATATTTGATGACGGCAACATCAAGGTAACTGCCGTAAAAACAAATCATTTCAAGCACGAAACCCGCTTTTCTTTCGGTTACATAATTGATGACGGAGAAAGAAAAGTTTTGTTTACAGGTGATATCGGCTACGGATTTGATGATTACGAAAAAGTGACAGCAGGAAAATACGACCTTGTTATTTGTGAAATGGCACATGCAGACCTTTGCAATGTGTGGGAAATGATGTCAAAAACCGATACAAAGAAAATGATTATAAACCACTGGCACGAGCCCAGACTTGAAGGGTATGAGGAAATCTTCGGAAAGTTCCCGTTTGACATTCAGCTTGCACGTGACGGTATGGAAGTTATAGTTTAATATATATTCAACATCAACTCAAAAGGGATGCCGATTGGCATCCCTTAATTATTTATTAAAATATCAGTTTATTTTTTCAACAGCATTACAGAACGGTAAGAGCCGTAAGGCACTGTAATCTGCTTATCCTTTGATGTATACTCATTACCCGTGAATGCATCAACATAAGTGCCGTCCTCGGGAAGAGCTACGGTTACGTCCTCGCCGATATTCATATAAAGACCGATTACCTCACTGTTTACGTATACGGGGCACTTATCGGTATAAATATGTACGCCTGCGATTTTTGCAATTTCGGTAAACATTTTACCTGAGAGAGGCGAAATAGAGCTGAACACGCACTTACAGCCGTTATGCTCCTTCATTGCAAGGCTTACCTTACCGTCGGTGAAGGTTCCAAGCACGGTTGCATCCTTATCATCACAATGAAGTCTTGTCTGACAAAGAGGATTGCCGTATTCTTCTCCCAATGCCACAGCCTTATTCTCTGCACATTCATCTACAGCAACACTCATACCTATCATTTCGGAAGCCTTTGCCAAATCAATTCCGTTATCGGTAATACCGTCGGCACAGCCATAGAACATTACCGTCTTGCCGTCTTTCTTGATTTTTTCATTGATGATACTTCTTGTAGCATCGCTCATCTTATATTCATCAAGGAAAATTACAAGCTTATAGCCTGAAAAGTCGATTTTATCAAGGTCACATACCGAATACACATCATAAGGTGCGCCCATTCTGCCAAGTCCCTCTCTTTGTGCTCCGAAAAGGTACTTATTGACCATGGCATGCTTATTAACATAGCACAGCGACTCTCCGCCCTCGGCTATTACGCAAACCTCGGAATTGGGTTTGGTATTACGCTTTGTTACTTCCTTGGCTATTTCAATAAAACGCTTTACCTCTGCCATCATGGAGTCGGAATAGAACCAGCCCTCGAACATATCAAACCACCAAAGGGCAAGTCTTCTTGCACAGCAAAGCATAAAGTCACGGCGCATAACGTCAACCGTTTCGCTTTCAGATTTGAACTTTGAGTCATAACCGGGTATCGGAATACCGTTTCCGTCGGGAACAACCTGAGGTGCAAGGTGTGTAATATGGTCAAATTCAAGGAAATACAGCTTATCTCTTATATCAAGTGTATCGCTTGTGAGCATTATTGCACTGACGTCATCGTAGGCTCTGTGCTCATAGCTTGAAGGACTTGAAATCATATCAATATCAGGACAGGTAAACACCTTTTCATAGCTCATTGTGCCTGCGTCCCAAAGTCTCTTGCCGCCTAGCTCAAACAGGTAGCCGTAGTAAACACCGCAAAGCTTTTTATAGTTTGTTGCTTCCTTTACTGTGTGTGCGTACTCAACAATTGCATCGGCAATTATTTCAGAATGGAATTTTCTGTAGTTTACAAGATTCTTTTCCTTTACGGGATCAAGATATACTCTGGATTTTGGAATATCTCTTTCAGCCTTTTCGGGAATGACGGCGTTTTCATCTCCCACATACTTTTTATAACCCTCAAGCTTTGTGGGATAGCTTTCCTCATCGTCATCGGCACTGAACCATTCGGTTGTCTGACCGCCCAGAATAAAGTAGCCGTAAAATCTGTCGCCGTACTTTTCTTCTGTATGGCGTACAACCTGACGAAGATATTCCTTTGATGCTTCCCGCCACTGTCTGTCAAGCACTTCCTGAGAAAGATGTGTGAAGGTATAAGGCACATTATGCTTTTTACAGTACCATTCACGGGTATCTATCTGAATCATAAGTGCAAAGTAAGCCTCGGGGGCATTTTCAAGGAAAAGCTCTATCTGTCTGTCAACAGGCTCAAAATCATATGTATTATCATCAATCCAGCTTTCGCCGAAAAGTGAGTAAGGAACTCCAAGCTTACATATGATGCCGCTTGTGAGAATGTCAAAAACTCTTACGCCTGCTTTATAAAAATCGCTGATATTTTTTGCGGAAGGTCTGAAGGATTTAAAGGACAGCGGCTCAATTATCTGTCCGTCAACATTGATTTTAACGGCACCGCCGTGTTTTTCAAGTTTTACCTGCATCTGTATTACCTCCGATTTCAGTCTTCGATACCAAGTGCCTTTTTCTTATATTCAGGAAGTACCTTGGGATAAAGCTGAATGCTCATACCGCCGTCAACGATAAGCTCGGTACCTGTTACGTTCTTTGACATATCTGTTCCGAAGAACCATACTGCATTGGCTACGTCTTCATAGTCGGAAATATCACCGATGGGTGTAAGTGTACCGTTTACAATCTGCTTTGAGCCCATCTGTACCCAGCGTTCTGTCTTGATTGTACCCGGAAGCACAACGTTTACTCTGATACCGTACTGACCGAGGTCAAGTGCAAGTGCCTTTGTGAATGCGTTGATACCGCCCTTTGATGCAGAGTATGCCGCACGGTTGGGTATTGCACGGTAAGCCGTATTGGAGCTGAGGAATACAACAGAGCCCTTCTTATGCTCCTTCATACGGATAGCTGCCTGACGGATAATGGAAAAGTTCCAAACAAGATTTGTTTCAAACACCGCTCTTACATCTTCAAGGGGTACAGTCCAGAAATCCTGACCTGCTGCGGGATTTGCAGGGTTAAAGCCCATATTTGCAGCGTTAAGAACTACGGTTTCAACAAATCTTCCTGTCTTATCGATATCATTGAAAATATCGATAATCTGCTGTTCATTACCTATATTACATTCATAGCCCTTGGAGAAGATGCCGTAATCCTTAGAGAGCTGTTCTGCCGCTCTTTCAGCCTCTGCCCCTCTGCGGCTTGTGATAAATACATCATAGCCTTCCTTTGCGAACTTTTCTGCTATGCCGTATCCTGTGCCTGTCTGTGCACCTGTTATAAATACTGCTTTCATTTTTTAATCTCCTTAAATCATAAATTTCAATCGGGACGTCGAGGATGTCGTCACCTACGTTGGATAATTCAATTAAAAGTAAAATGCTGTTTCGGGAGGTCTTATATCTGTAAGTGCGCCTGTATAATGGCGGAGAGTATGAACCTGATAAGGATGCTTCAAGCATTCCTCTTCATTGATTTCAATACCGAGGCCCGGCTTTGAAGGAATGGTAATATAGCCGTCCTTATATTCAAGTTCTTCATTTGTAACGTCCTTACGGTATGCAACGTCGCTGTACATAATTTCAAGAATTGTAAAGTTAGGACAGCAGGCTGCAAGCTGAAGTGTTGCGGCGTTGGCAACAGGACCTGAAGGATTATGAGGAGCAAAGCTTACGTAATTTGCTTCTGCCATTGCACCTATTTTCTTAAGCTCCATAATACCGCCTGCGTGGCTGATATCGGGCTGGATATAATCTGCGGCTCTCATATTGAACAGCGGCAGATAGTCTCGGCGTGAGTACAGTCTTTCACCTGCGGAAATTGGAAGGTTTGACTTATCTCTTACTGCCTTCAATGCTTCAAGGTTATCCGGCGGAACGGGCTCTTCGACAAGCATGGGCTTGAACTGTTCCATTTCGTGACACACTCTTATACCTGTAGCAACGTCAAATCTGCCGTGACACTCAATAAGAAGGTCAACGTCATTACCCACAGCCTCTCTTACTGCTCCCACGCAGTCAATGGCCGTCTGCATATCCTTATTGGAAAGCTGCATATATGTTTTTCCAAAGGGATCCCACTTCATTGCGGTTACGCCTCTCTGAACAGCTATCTTTGCCTTTTCAGCAAACTGTTCGGGAGTCTTTGCGCCTGAGAACCAGCCGTTTACATATATTCTAACCTTATCGTTTGCTCTGCCGCCCAGAAGCTGATATACGGGAACACCCAAAAATTTACCGAGAATATCCCACAGTGCTGTTTCAACTGCAGACAGTGCAGACATGAGAACAGGGCCGCCTCTCCAGTAAGCATCACGGTAAATATCATGGTAATGCTTTTCGATATCAAGGGGATTCTTACCTACAAGGTATTCCTTGATATGCTCCACTGCACCTGCAAGTGCCTTTTCCTTATACTCAAGGGTAGCTTCGCCTACTCCGTCAATGCCTTCATCGGTATAGACCTTTACAAACACCCAGTTTGTTCTGAAGCAATCTACGGGGAAAAGTTTTACGTCGGTTACTTTCATATTGAAAATCTTCCTTTCCGAATTTTTTCTACATTATTATAATACATCGACACTTTAATATCTTCTTGCAGTTTTTTATGGATTTTTTCAGAATTATTACTTTTATCTCCATTATTTATTGTATACAGGTATATCAAGGAAGCAGTTTTTTGTGACAACGATTACCCCGTTACAGCGGTTTATGAACGTTCTGTTTTTTTTTTTGATTTTTTCTTAAATTTCATTGACATTGTCGTTCACAAGTGATATAATGTAATTGCCAAATTTATCATAAGGAGAGTGGTTTAATGAAAAAGTACACGGCACCTACCCTTGAAGCCGTGTTAATCACGGATAAGGACATCTTGACCGGAAGCGATGTTCTTATTAACGGCGAAGAACTGTTTGGTCCGGCACAAGACAACTAATCATTTTACAACAAAGGAGAACACTATTATGAAAAGATTTTTAGCACTTTCACTTGCTGTTATGATGGTTCTTTCTACAGCAAGCTTTGCATTACCCGTAATACAGGACACTGTTATCAGTGTTGATGAAATTTTTGCCGATGTACCTGCAGCCGAGGAACAGACTGCAGAGGTTGCTGCTGAATTATTCCCAGGCGAACTTATCGCAAATGTTGACTTTGAAAAAGCCTCTGAAGGCGATGTAATAAACAAGAAGGTTTATACACTCGCAGAAACTATCGGTACAGTCATCACTCCGGAAGGCTTCCCAAAGCTGTACCTCTACATAACAGACGGTACACTTAACGTTAAGGAAAACACCGACGGTACAAAGTACGCTACATGGGACTTCGATGTTGCAGGTCCCAGTTGGGCAAAGATTGGTATTTACACCCATGCAGACGAAGAAAAGCTTATGCCTGCAGGTCAGTACACCCTTGTTATGAACCAAAAGTGGCTTGTATGTAAGGTTAATTCCACAGATGCAGAAACAGGCGATACTGTTCTTGTTGACAAGGAATATCCTCCTATTGTCCCTGTTTACACACCCAACTTGCCAAACGGAAGCTGGTTTATCGGTGAAAACAATTACGTTCCCCCGACGTCGTGGAAAGAAGCTGGTCTCAAACCCGACTACACGAAACATATATCTCAAGCAAGCTTTTACGAAGGAGAGACTATTGACACCACCCAATATACGGACTTCACCTTCAAAGGTTTCGGTAAGGCTGCATTCTATTTCAACGCCAACGGCTCTTACTGGAACAAGGCAAGCCTTGCTGTTGACGACATCTGTCTTTACTACAAGGCTCCCGATGTAACGGTTACTCTTGATGACGGAAATCCCGCCACAACAAACGAGGTATTCGAGCTTGTTTCAAACAGCCAGTCACTTGACCTTGCTCCCTTTGCACTTGATTCTGACTCCTTCACGGGCTGGAAGATTGAAGGTACAAACGAAACAATTACAGCATTCGCACCCAAAGAAGGCGGCACCTACACTCTTGTTCCCGTATACGAGTACGATGCAC
>JAZQFS010000083.1:0-17567 GCA_045539625.1 Eubacteriales bacterium
CCCGTTTTTTGTTAAATTTGCAAGGTATCTACGGAAGGCTTTGTGCATAAATCAGAGAAATCTTATGCTGTCGTATTTCTCCTTCCAGTCCGAAGGCAGAATACCCAGCCTGTAAACTTCGGTTTTGCTGTGGCTTATAAGCCTTGAGAGGGCACTGCCCAACGCTTTGCCTTGATTTTCGGGAAGAACCTTTTTTAGTGCATACAGCCTTGAAAAAAGGTCGGTGCGTGACTTTAAAAGAGAGTCCTCGCCAAATTCGGGAAGAATCACGTTTGAGGTTTTTCCTATCAGAATGTTGTGGTGGGCGCAGGAATTGCGAAGATTTCTGATTGCGTCAAGCCAGGTATCAAACTGCTTTGTGGTTTCTTTTCCGTAGTTTTTACGGGTGTAGCCGTAACGCAGAATTTCTTTTCGCAGATCTCCTCTGAGATATGAGTACATTTTGCAAACCGATCCGAAATCAAGATAAGAAAACAGCACATCGGCAGGCAGTCTGTCGGCGGAATTTTTTCCGTCGGGACGGCTTTTGTGTATTTCGGGATATTTGCTGACGTCGGTGCGGACTTTTTGCTCCTCGTCAAGTATGCCGTCAAGGTAGTATTCAAAGTACGTAATGTTTTTTTGCCTTGTAAGCTTGTCGACCGTGCCCTTGGTGGGAGTGTAGCTTTCACGGCAGGCATAAAACAGACTGTTCTGTTCTCTTTGGGTGCAGGAGCTTGAAACGGCGGATTTTAAGCTTATTTCCGCTTTTTTGCAGAATACAAACAGAAGAAGCCGCAACTTTTCATCAAACTCATAAAGGCTGTAAAGTACGTCCTCAGAGGGCTTGGTCTTGAGAATGTGGCTTTTTGAAGAAAGAAATCTTGCATAAAGACGCAAGCGGTAGAAGCCTGCATATTTCAGCCGGTTATAAAGACGTGTATCTGTTTTTGCCGTGACATATCTTTTTAAAATGTTGATTTTTTCCTGTTCCGACGGCGGAACTGTTTTACAGTTTCTCACTTTGTACCTCTTTAACAAAAAAAGAATGGTTTCCCATTCTTAATCCCGCAAATGGGAAATTTGGTTACAGGCATTACCCTTGCCTCCCAACGGTTGTATATATTATATCACAAAAATTACGGCTTGTCAATATTTTATATCCGCAAGGCATATTTTTCACAAAAAGGAACAAAATAAGAAAAAAACCAAGTAAAGGCGGGTAGTATGTTGAACAACAGTAATATGGGCGAAAATCGGGATAATGAAGCAAAGGAAAATACCGAAAACGATGTTCCCGAAAAGGGCGAGGATATAAAGGCTCTTGGCTGCGTGACAACCAAGGGCGACGGCATAAAAATCCACACCCTTGTGATAGCGGGGCAGATAGAAGGGCATTATGAGCTGCCAAGCTCTGCAAAAAGCACAAAATATGAGCACGTCATTCCTTTGCTTGTGGAGGTGGAGGAAACGCAGGGCATAGACGGGCTTCTTATTGTGCTTAATACGGTGGGAGGCGACGTTGAAGCGGGGCTTGCTTTGGCAGAGCTTGTGTCGGGTATGACAAAGCCCACGGTATCTCTTGTTCTGGGAGGAGGTCATTCAATAGGCGTGCCCTTGGCAGTATCGGCAAAAAAGTCCTTTATTGTGCCGTCTGCAACAATGACAATACACCCCGTAAGAACAAGCGGTACGGTGATAGGTGTGCCTCAGGCGTTTACCTATCTTAAAAGGATGCAGGAAAGAATTTCCGATTTTATAGTGAAGAACTCGTCTATTTCAAAACAGCGGCTAAGTAAGCTTATGCTTGAAACAGACGAGCTTGCCGCAGATATAGGCACCGTGATAGACGGAATAACGGCGGTAAACGAGGGGCTTATCGATAAGGTTGGCGGACTTGGCGAGGCATTGTCAGCTCTTAAGGAAATGATAAATGAAAACAGAAGCGAAGCACATTATAAAGCCGAAAGCTAAAACCACTCCATAACGCAAAGAGGACAGATATCGGGGTGAGTGTTGCCCATTACGGTATATCCGCATACGGGACAGCGGTGAGGAGTATCGGCGTTATCATAATAGATTTTTTCTCCCTTGAGATGCGCTGCTCTTTGTGAAAGCAGCTCGGCGTGCTGTTTACCTGAAAGAGCTGCCATTCTGAATTTTTCCGCAATTTCGTGAAAGCCTTCTTCCTCGGCAACCTTTGCCATCTCGTCATACATTTCGCCAAGATTTGTGCTTTTGCTGTGGGAAAGGTCTGAAAGATTGTCAAATGTGTCTGCCGTTTCGTCAAGATAACTCAGCCACAGCTCACCCAGCTGAGAGCTGTTTTCAAACATTTCGTCAAGCATTCTTCTTGTTGCCGTGTCCTTTTCGTCCCTTGCCTGACGTGAATAAATATCCTCACGCACAGCCGATGATGCTTCATGCTCAAAGGCTGTTTTTAAGTTTTGCTCGGTACGGCTTCCGAAAAGAGCACGGTTTGATGTATTGATGTTATTCATAAAGTAAAGTCCTTCCGAAAAAAAGAATTGAGGACGATGAGTTCCTCAATTCAGTATATGTATTTATTTTGCGGTATGTTAAAGCTTTTGTGCCTTTATGATTTCTGCCAGTTTTTTGCCGTAGTATTCACAGCCGATGGCGTTGGGATGAACGTGGTCGCAAAGATAAGGCTTTGCTTTGGGAATAAGAACGGTTCCGTCGATGGCATTGAAAAGGGGATATTTTTCACACGCCGACATAAGATAGTCACGTGCCTCGTAAATGCCTTCAATTTCGGGACGCCATACGGGAGTAATGACGGTTACGGGAGTGTGGGGAAAAAGCTGCGAAAGCTTTTGAAGGAATTTGTCCACATTGTCGTGAAAGGTAGGCTGGAGTCTGTCATTTGTACCGAAAGCGACAAAAATGCGGTCAAAGCTTGCTTCGAGGGGATGGAGAATGTCACTTATAAAGCCGTAGCCGCCGATGCCCTGATTGAGAATGTTCCAGCCAAGGATTTTTTTTGCAACGCTTACATAGCCGTAGCTTGCAAGGGCGGAGCCGTAGCCCTGTGTTATTGAGTCGCCAAGCCACAGAACGTGACGGCACTTGTCCTTTTTGATTGCAGAATATGAGCCGTCAACGGTGAAATTCTTTATAAGCAGAGTGCAGTCGGTGGGAAAATACAGACATACCTTTTTATTTTTGCCTTGAGGAAGGGAATATTCAAGGTGACCTTTGCCGTATTTTGTTTCCTTGTCGGCAATATCGGCAATGGTTGTTGAGTGGTGCATTTCGCCGTCAACAAAAACGTCGATGCTGTCCCAAAAGGCAATATTGGTGACTATAAAGTCAAAGCTGAAATTTTCGGCATCTGTCTTGAATTCCAGGGTGATGCCCGCGCTTCCCAAAAGTCTGTAGTGATAAGGGTTGCCTACGGGATGAGCGTCAAGCTGGGCATCGGAAAAACGGCAGGCTTCAAGATAGCCCTTGCTTTCCTTAAACTGATATGCACCGAATATTAGTTTTTTTATTGTGTTGTTTGAAAGCTTCATTTTGACGACTCCTTTTTACTTTTTGCCTTTAAAGTTGCTGCAAGTCTTGTACCGTAATATTCACAGCCCAGGGCGTTGGGGTGCACAACATCTGCAATATAAGGCTTTGCGGGAGGAAGAAGAGTTGCCCCGTCAATTACGGTGACATTTTCGTACTTGCTTGCTACATATGCGATGTGCTCACGAGCTTCGACGATGCCTGTCATATCGGGACGCCACACAGGTGTTATAAGATAAACGGGTACGCCCTTGTACATATCTGTGAGCTTTTTTACAAAGCTTTCTGTGTTTGTTTTGAAATCGGGATTCAGCTTATCATTTGTGCCGTATGCGACAACGATTTTGTCGGGGCTGCAGTGGAGCTTTTTAAGAATGTCACTGTAAAAGCCGTAACCGCCTATACCCTGATTGAGCACGTTCCAGTCAAGTATTCTGTTGGCAACGTGAACATAGGTATAGCTTCCTATGTGAGAGCCGTAGCCCTGTGTTATTGAGTCGCCAAGCCACAGAACGAATGGCTTTTTGTCCTTTTTGACGGCACTGTAGCTTCCGAAAATTTCGAGGTTTTTAATGAACATTGTGCTCTCGCAGGGAAAGTACATACAAACCTTTTTGTTTTTGCCTTCGGGAAGGTCAAATTCAATATGTCCTTTGTGTCTTACCTTGTATTCCACAAGGTCATGCACCTGGGCACTGTTTACCATTTCGCCGTTGACGTATACATCGATACTGTCCCAGGAGCAAATGAGAGGGAAAAAGTAATCAAAGCCGAACTTATCGGCATCTGTCTTAAACTCAAGTGTAAGACCGCCCGAATTTATTATTCTGTTATACCACACCTCGTTGGTTTCTTTGTACAAATCCATTTGTTCGTCGGAGAATCTGTAAGGTTCAAGGTATCCTCCGTTTTCTTTGAACTGATACGCTCCGAAAACCAGCTTTTTTATAGAGTTTCTTGATAGTTTCATAAAGCATTGTCCTTTCAATAAGGCTTTTTCTTCGATTATAGCATTACTGAGCCTTGTTGTAAATGGATTTTTGTCAAAAATCAATGTGAATTTGTAATTTATGGGAAATTTTGTATTGCAAACGGAATTTTTTCGTGATATAATATAATGTAAAATTTTAAAAGGATAGGTGTATGCTTTGGAAATAGTAGAGCTTGACAGAAAAGAATACGACTATTTTGAGTTGAACTACAGCTACAGGACAAAGGAATACTACAAGGTTTCAAGTATCAGCACCAAAGAAAAGATGGGCGTTGAATTTGAAAGATGCTCCTTTGATGAAGAAAGGCTTTATGAAAACACCGACACGCTTTTTCAGGAATACTGGAATAATCCGAGAGCCTTCGGAGTACGTGACGATGACGGCAGCATAATAGCTTATCTTGAATTTGATACCGAGGAATGGAACAACCGCCTTGTTATGACTCAGCTTCTTGTAAAAAATGAGTGCAGAGGCAAGGGCGTTGGCAGAATGCTTGTGGATTTCGTCAAGGATTTTGCCCTTGGTGAGGATTACAGAATTATTACCCTTGAAACGCAGAATACCAACATTCCCGCCATTGATTTTTACTTCAGAATGGGTTTTCGCTTCTGCGGCAGCAACATATTCTTTTATTCCAACGATGACATAGGCGAAAACGAGGTAATGCTTGAAATGGCAATTACCCTTTAATAAGTAAAATAACGAAAGGATATAGATAAAATGGACAACAAACTTTTACAGCTTTCACAGCTTATTTTCCCCGACCTTACAGATGACGATACTGTTGAGTCCCTTGAGGCCCTCTTTCCCGAAAGAGGGCTGAAGGAAGGCGCAAAGGTTACAAGAATTGCCCCCAGCCCCACAGGCTCAATGCACATCGGCAACCTTTACGGCGCACTTGCAGACGAAAGAATTGCACACACGGCAACAGATGACGGCGTGTTCTATCTCAGAATTGAAGATACCGATGACAAGAGAGAAGTTCCCGGAGCCGTTGAAAAAATCATAAAGTACCTCGGTGCATTCGGTATTGAATTTGACGAAGGCGCAAGTGCCGAGGGTGATGTGGGAGCATACGGTCCCTACAGACAGAGACAAAGAGCAAAATATTATCACATAGTCGCAAGAAATCTTCTTCTTGAAGGCAGAGCGTATCCTTGCTTCTGTACCGAAGAAGATCTTAAGGCAGCTCACGAAGCACAGGAAGCGGCAAAGGAAAACTTCGGCTACTACGGCAAGTGGGCAAAGCACAGAGATATGGACATTGACGAGGCTATTGCAAAAATTCAGAAGGGCGAAAGCTTTGTTTTAAGATTCAAAAGCCTTGGTGATCCTTCAAAAAAGGTTGACTTCAAGGATCAGATTAAGGGTAAGCTCTCATTCCCCGAAAACGACCAGGACTTTGTTCTTCTTAAGTCTGACGGTATTCCCACATACCATTTTGCACATGTTGTTGATGACCACTTTATGAGAACAACCGACGTGGTACGCGGCGAGGAATGGCTGTCAACGCTTCCTTGGCACGTTGAGCTGTGGCGTGCCTGCGGCTTCAAGATGCCCAGATTCTGCCACACCGCACAGGTTATGAAGCTTGATGAGGAAACAGGAACAAAGAGAAAGATGAGCAAGCGTAAGGATCCCGAATGTACTCTCGGCTTCTACTTTGAAAAGGGTTATCCCGCAAAGAGCGTTATCGAGTATCTTATGACACTTCTTAACTCAAACTTTGAGCAGTGGAGAAGTGCAAACAAGGAAAGCTCCTACAAGGACTTCCCCTTCAAGGCTTCCAACATGGGTAACTCGGGAGCTATGTTTGACCTTGCAAAATTCAACGATGTATCAAAGAATATCATTGCAAATATGACGGCAGACGAGGTTTACCAAGGCGTTACCGTATGGGCAAAGGAAAACGATGAAGAGTTTTACAATATGCTTACTTCCGACGAAGAATATGCAAAAGCATACTTTGCCATCGGCAGAGGCGGCAAAAAGCCGAGAAAAGACTTTGCTTGCTGGAGTGAAGTAAAGAGCTTTGTTTCCTACTACTACGATAACCTCTTTGCAATTGAGGAAGCATTCCCCGAAAACGTAAGCACACAGGAAAGAGCGGCAATGCTTAACGATTATGCTTCTCTTTACGACGAAAATGACGACAACAACGGCTGGTTTGAAAAAATCAAAGCACTTTCCGATAAGTACGGCTATGCGTCCGATATGAAGGCTTACAAGGAAAATCCCGATGCCTTCAAGGGAAGTATTACAGATGTCAGCAACGTAGTAAGAGTTGCAGTGACGGGAAGAAATAACTCACCTGATCTTTGCTCTCTTATGAAGGTTATGGGCAAGGACAGAGTAATTGCAAGAATCAAGAGTGCGGCGGCACTTTAACGGAGGATAAAACAATGACAAATGAAGTTGTAAGCACAAACTTTATACACAAAATTATAGACGAAGACATTGAAAACGGACTGACTGCCCGTATTCACACCCGTTTTCCTCCCGAGCCTAACGGATATCCTCACATCGGACACTTAAAGGCTATCTGGATTAACTATTCTACAGCTCAGAAGTATAACGGTCTTTTCAACCTGCGTTTTGACGATACCAACCCCTCCAAGGAAGGCGACGAATTTGTTGAAGCATTTATAAATGACCTTAAGTGGTTAGGCATTACTCCCGACAACATCTGCTTCGGCTCCGACTACTTTGACAAGTGCTACGAATTTGCAGTAAAGCTTATCAAGGACGGCAAGGCTTTCGTCTGCGACCTTACCAAGGAAGAAATCGACGAATATCGCGGAACTCTTAAGACGGCAGGTAAGAACAGCCCCTACAGAGACAGAAGCGTTGAAGAAAACCTTGACCTTTTTGAACGCATGAAGAACGGTGAGTTTGCCGACGGCACAAAGACACTCCGTGCCAAGATTGATATGACAAGCCCCAACATGAATATGCGTGATCCCGTTATCTACAGAATTTTGCGTGCTCACCATCACAGAACAGGCGACAAGTGGTGCATTTATCCTCTTTATGACTATGCTCACCCCATTCAGGACGCACTTGAAGGAATTACACACTCACTTTGTGATGTTGAATTTGAAAACCACCGTCCTCTTTATGAGTGGGTTATAAACAATATCGGCTTTGAATGTCCTCCCAAGCAGAGAGAATTTGCAAAGCTCAATATCACCCATACAAAGATAGGCAAGCGTTATTCCAAGGCGCTTATCGAAAACGGCATTGCCGACGGCTGGGACGATCCGAGACTTCCGACGCTTCGTGCTCTCAGAAGACGCGGCTATTCTCCCGAAGCACTTTTCAACTTTGTACAGCTCTCGGGTATTTCAAAGGCAATGAGTCTTTGCGACTACGGTCTTTTAGAGCACTGCATGAGAGAAGAGCTTAACCTTAAGGCACAAAGACGTATGGCGGTGCTTGACCCAATTGAAGTTGAAATCACAAACTTCGGCGATGACGAAGTGGTATACTTTGACGTAGCAAATAACCCTGCTTCACAAGAAGATGCAGGTACACGCAAGGTTGCATTTACAAAGCATCTTTACATTGAAAGAGAAGACTTTTCCGACAATCCTCCGCCAAAGTATCAGAGAATGACACTTGACAAGGAAGTACGCTTTATGAGTGCGTACGTTGTAAAGTGCAATGAAGTGCTGTACAACGAGGACGGCTCCGTTAAAAAGCTTCTTTGTACAGTTGACCGTGAAACAGCAGGCTGCAATCCTCTCGACGGCAGAAAAATCAAGGGCACAATTCACTGGGTAAGCAAGGAAAATGCCATTGATGCCGAAGTAAGACTTTATGACAATCTCTTTACCTGCGAGGATACCGTTGTTATTAATATGGACAACTACAGAGATTACGTAAATCCCGATTCAGTAAAGATTATGAAGAACGCAAAGCTTGAAAAGGCTCTCGGTGATGCCGAAAGCGGCGATAAGTTCCAGTTTGTAAGAAACGGTTACTTCTGCTGTGATGTTCACGACAAAAATGTATACAACAGAATCGTAACCTTAAAGGACAGCTTTGCAAAGCTTCAGAAAAGGGACTGATTTTGATGATGCAGAAATTCTATGACAGATTGAAGGACGACTTTTTACACAAAGGCTCGATAAATATCGTTTGTCTTGGTGACAGCATCACTGAAGGTTGTTTTGAAATCAACACCAAAAAGCCTTTTGATGCATATCCTCATAAGTTTATGAAACTTTTGAAGGTGCTTTTTCCCCATACAACCTTTAACGTTATAAATTCGGGTATCGGCGGAACTACTGCACGCTTTGCACTTACAAGACTTGAGCGTGATGTGTTCAGCTATCATCCCGACCTTGTAACCGTGGCTTTCGGCGTAAACGATTATATGGAGTATGACACGTATATCCGTTGTCTCGGCGAGCTTTTTGATGCACTTAACGAAAAAGGAATTCCCTGCATCTTCCTTACGGAAATGACAATGAATACCTATGTCGATGAACCGAATACACCTGAAAAATATATAGACTATGCTCATAAAACCGTTGATGTCATGAAAGACGGTGTTCTCGATAAGGCATTTGACGGTGCTATCGCTCTTGCAAAGGAAAAGGGAATAAAGGTGTGCGACTCCTATCATAAGTGGAAGAACATGGCAAAGAACGGTGTGGATACAACACAGCTTCTTGCCAACAGAATAAATCATCCCAACTGTGATATGCATGACTTTTTCGCTTATTGGCTTATTGAGACAATTTTCTGCGAGGATTAAATATTTCAAAAAATTGCGGACTGCACTTGTGCAGTCCCCTTTTTGTGTGTTTTGTGAGTTTTAACCGTTATTTTTTTGCTGTGATTATTCCGTAAACTATGCCGATAATTGTGTAAGGAATAAGAAGAAAGAGGCAGACAACGGAAGCCAAAGGCTTGAAAAACAGGCTTATCATAAACAGAATGCCCATTATAACCGTTTCGTATCCGATGAATCTGTTGATTTTTTTTGCTTTTTCGGCATCTGTGTCATAATTTTTAATGTAGTCAAACTTGGGAAGATAATTGCCCACTACCAGCAGTATCGTACCCACAATAAACACGGCTATACGTCTTATATCAAGCTCGTTTCCCAAAGCGTAGATAAATGTCACAGGCTGTAAAACATTTGTCATAACGGGAATTATCCACTTGGTTGCCCTTTCGAATTTCACTCTTTCGCCGTGCTTTGAGGCATTAATGTCATTTATAAAACAGCAGAATGCCTGAAGCAGTACCATAAGCAGCGGCAGCATAAATACAACAAAGCCTTTTGATGCAAAATTGTCGGGATTGTTGTTCATATCAAAGTGTATTGCAATGCTGTCAGGAAGCTTGCTCCACAAAGCAACTCCCAAAAGTATGGGTAAAAGACATACCCCGCTTGTTAATGCAAATGTTTTCCATTTGAAAAACTTCATTTTCCTACACCTCCAAATCCGTAAATCCATGTGAGAACATCCTCAAATACCGAGGTGTTCAATTCATAATATATGTAGTTTTTTACCTTTCTTTCGCTGATGAGGTCTGCACTTTTCAGCTTTGACAGATGATATGACACGGTAGCTCCCGTGAGATTGAAGCGGCTTGCAATTTCTCCCGCTGTTTTGCTGTCGTCCTTAAGCATTGACAGAATGTCACGTCTGACAGGGTCCGATATTGCTTTGAAGGTCTCGTTCATGCCCATTTGCAGTTCTCCTTTCGAGGGTATTTAGAAAATTTTCTAAATAGAATATATCACACAAGTTTCGATTTGTCAAGAGGTATTTAGAAAAAAATCTAAATAGATTACAAAAAGCCGTCCCTTGCACCGTTGTTTTGTGCAAGGGACAGAAAATATATGTGCATAAATGTGGGGACACAAACCGTCAAAGCGGTCTTGTAAATGTCGTCAAATGTTCCCGACTATGCTCTGGGAGCAAGAGGGTTGGGATCATAGGGGCACTGTCCCGTAAACTCAATCTCGCCGTAGAAGCCTCTTACCATAGCTTTCATTGTTGCGGCATCGGAGGTATAGGCGTTGATATAATTCTTTGCACTTGCAGAGAACCAGTCATAGTAAACAAAAGGAGAACCTGTTGCAATACAGATGCTCTTTTCTGCACCGTACATAAGAACATAGAGGAACTGAGTCGCTTTTTCAAGGAAGAAGCTGGCTCCTCCGTAAGGCATATGGGGAGCAAGGTGGTTGAAGTAAAGGATAAGGTCATAGTTGTCGGCAATTTCTTTCATATGAGCTTCGCCCTTTATGCCTTCGCATATATCAACTGTTGCACCGTACTTTGCAAATTCCTCGCTTACAACACTTACATTTTTGAGAATGTCATTAGAATATCCTATGTAAACAAGCATAACCTTCTTTACATCTTCCTTTTTAATGGGAACAAGGTTGTTCTTGCGTGCCATCCAGGTGAGAATTTTAGGCGCATACTTTGTTACCGTTGCCGCAGTATTTGCCCTTGCTTCTTCTCTGTCAGCCTGTGTTACGGGATAAACCAAATCGCAGTCAAAAAGACCAAGCTTTTCTTTCATGTCAAGAACTCTCTGACAAGCATCGTCAATTCTGCTTTCGGGAATTTTTCCTTTTCTTACCGCTTCTTCAACAACCTCAAAGAAGTCTTCGTTTGTAGGACCGAGAATTACGTCATTACCTGCGTTGTAAAGTGCTGCAAAAAAATCCTCTCTTGTGGTGAACATACTTGTCAAAGCTCTCATTTCGACAGCATCCGTAATGGTAACACCCTTAAAGCCCATTTTGCCCTTAAGCAGGTCTGTTATGATGCTCTTTGAAAGGGTGGCAGGAACATATCTTCCGTCAACCTTTGTGTCATCTACGGCAGGGAAAGCATCGTGCTGAATCATTATGGAATAAACGCCCGAATCAATTGCCGCCTGGAAAATACGTCCCTGTCTTTCCCACCACACATCATAGCTGTCATTGATAACGGCTTCCGCAAAATGAGTGTCACGGTATTCGTTTTTGTCACAACCGGGAAAATGCTTAAGACACGCCGCAACATTTTCAGACTGAACGCCTTTTACGTATTCCTTAATCATATCTATTGAAAGATCAACATCCGAGGAAAAGACTCTTGTAAGGGATACCGCACGGAAAGGTGAAGGGTTATCGCAAACAGGACCCCAGTCCCAGCGAACACCTGACAGCTTAAGCTCGTGAGCGATACACTTTGCTATTTCATAAGCTGCTTTTGTGTCTCTTGTGGCGGCAAGACCGTTGTTTGAAGGAGTATCGGAAAAGAATGGGAAGGATCTGCGGCAGCCTCTTTCAGCATCCATTGCAGAAACAAAGGGTGCTTTAAGATTGCGGCTTGCCTGTTCGGAAAATAGTCTGATTTTTATATCAATATCGTAGTCAATGTTATCTGCATTTGCCACTTCTTCGGCAAGGTTTACAAAGTCAAGATTCATATGACCTGCATTCCACATATTTCCGTAGGGGTATTTCTTGAAAAATTCGTCAATGTCGGTCACCTTTGCCATAACTCTGGGTGACATTGCAACGGTCTGACCGATTTTTTCACGTAAGGTAAGTTCACTTAAAAGGGGCTTTTTCATAATTATTCCTCCATAATCATTTATGTTGTATGACAATCCTCTACCAATAAAAGTATAACATCCCTGTCCCGTTTGTCAAGCATTTAATGAAAAAAAGGGAATAAATGATAACTATAACGGAAGTTTTGAAAAATGTCTGAGGGTTAGTTTTTATGTGTGGAATTTACTTCAAATTTTGTCTTGATTTTTGATTTGCCTTGCTATAAAATGAAGTTGTGTAAGGGAGGTTTGTTTTATGATTTTTTACAACGACACTACAAAAACCTTTGTCATAGAAACACCAAACACTTCTTATGCCATGAGAAGTGACAAAATCGGAATTCTCCGCAATTTATACTACGGTGAAAAGCTGTCAAATGCCGAAGAAATAATTCTTGAACACGACGGTGACCTTTTACAGGATACAGTTCCTGCAAGAGTGGAATATCTCACAAAAGAAGGTCATCTTTATTATGAGCCATGTGTATTTGCGACCTTTGCCGACGGCACACGTGATTTGAGATTAAGATATAAAAGCCATACCGTTGACAAGGCTGACAAAACAGAAAAGCTTACAATTGTTCTGAAGGATGATTTTTATGACCTTGAGGTTGCTCTTAATTATACCGTCTACGAAGGACTTGACCTCATAAGCAAAAATGCGGTTATTACAAACAATTGCGATGATAAGGTAATTTTAAACAAAATGAAGTCGGGCTCTCTGTATACTCCCTGGAATATACCCTTGAAGCTTCTTCATCTTGCAGGCACAACTGAAGCGGAATATCAGAAACAGTTTGTAAATCTCGGCGAAACCATAGGAAAGTACACCATAGACAACACAAGAGGCGTTTGCTCGTCACATAACCATGTTCCCTTTTTTGCTCTTTCCGATGAAAACACCACCGAAACAAGTGGACGTGTATGGTACGGACTTTTGCACTGGAGCGGTGACATAAAAATAGACTTTGAACGCTGTCACGACAACCAGCTTATAGTTACTGCAGGAGTAAACGATTTTGATACCTTTATTACCCTTGAAAAGGGACAGAGCTTTGAAACACCTCTCTTTACAATAGGCTTTACAGACGGCGGCTATGAAGAAATGTCAAGAACTCTCTATGATTATCAATATGACTTTTTACTGCCGCAGGACAGAATAAAAAATGTTTTCCCCATCATATACAATTGCTTTTATGCTTACTATTTTGATATAAACGAAGAAAAATGCATCGGTTTTATCGACAAGGCAAAAGAGATAGGTGCAGAGCTGTTTGTTATCGACGACGGCTGGTTCGGCAGACGAAAGAACGACAAGGACGGTCTGGGCGACTGGTGGCCGGACCCCGAAAAGTTCCCAAGAGGCTTAAAGCCTGTTGCGGACAAGGCTCACAGCGTAGGAATGTTATTCGGTATGTGGATAGAGCCTGAAATGGTAAATCCCACCTCGGATTTGTATAAGGAGCACCCCGAATGGGTACTCACCTTCCCCAACAGAGAACCAACCATGAAGCGACATCAGTATGTTCTCAACCTTGCAAGAGAAGATGTTCTGGAGTTCTGCTGGAATTCTCTTGACAAAATGATAGGCGATTATGATTTGGACTATGTAAAGTGGGACATGAACTCATACATTGCCGAAACAGGCACGGATTTAGGCGATTTTCGTATAAAATACATTGAGAATCTTTACGAGCTGTGGAGAAGAATGAATGAAAAGTATCCCCATCTTCTCCTTGAAAACTGTGCTGCAGGAAGCGGACGTGCCGATTTCGGTATGTCTCCATTCTGCGACAGAATAAACCGAAGTGACAATGCAGACCCTGTTGACGTTCTTAGGCTTCACGAAGGCTTTTCCATAATATTCCCTCCAAGACTTGCAGGAGGTGCAGGCAACATAGCTCCCGAAAAGCACTATAAAAATATGCGTACAGCTCCTTTGGACTTCCGTGCAATACTCGGTATGACAGGCTCCATGAGTGTAGGTGTAAACATTCTGACAGCACCGCAGCAAGAGCTTGACGAGCTTAAAAACTATCTCAAGCAGTACAAAGAAATACGTCACATTACTCAAAACGCATACCTTTACAGGTTGTCCTCCATGTACAATTCAAATGTTGCCGCATGGGAGTATCTTGCACGAGACGGCAGCGAAGCGGTTGTCTTCGTATTCGGTCACGGACTTAATTACAGACAGATTATCCCGTTGCTCAAGCTCCGCGGTCTTGAAAAGGATGCACTTTATACCGTTGAAGGTGAAAGCTCATATCCCATCCTTCCCAAAAGAGAACCTCGTACCGTTCACGGCGACACCCTTATGAATAACGGCATCAGAGCATTCCCCAACGGCGACTGTTACGGTCAGATTATCACAGTTAAAAAGATATAATTTTACGGCTCCGCTTTAGAGATTTATCAAAAGCAGAGCCGCTATTTTATTTTATCTCCTGTTCAAGGGACGAAAAATCTTCGGAATCAAAAAAATCAAGAAGGGTTATTCCGAAACCGTCACACAACATTTTTAAAGTAACAATTCCGGGATTGGTGCTCTTGCCGTAGAGAATGTTTTTGACTGTTGACGGCGGAACTGCCGATTCCGTTGCCAGCTTATGAATTGACATATGCTTTTCTCCACATAAACGAAGTAACCTGTTTTTTACAGCTGTGTAAGTGTCCATAATTAAGCCTCCATAATCAGTATATACCAATTATAGAATTTTTATCTTGACAAAATAGGCTATATATGGTACAATGTAGACTATAAATAGCCCACGCTTGCAAACGGCTGCAGCAAAGGCAATTGGGAGGTATATACCATGAACAATCAACAACAATATTATCAGCCACAGTCTCAATTTCAGTTTCAACCTCAGCAGCAACCACCGCTTCCAATGAAATGGTTTAAATTCCTTATCTATTTTTCATTGTTTTTCTCATGTCTTGTCAATGTAGTTATGGGTATTAGCTATTTGACGGGTAATATTTACATTTCCCAAGGAGTAACTGCCAATTTAGTATACGCTATATTCCCTTCCATGAAAGGTTTCGACTTGTTCAACGGCATTGCGTGTCTCGCTTTGGGTGTGTTTGCAATTATAACACGCTTTGCACTTGCAAAGTACAAAAAAAGCGGTCCAATGTTTCTTTACAGTCTTTACGTTGCAAATGCCGTGGTTGCTCTTATTTACGGCATAGGTGCGACAGTTGCTTTGGGTGAGGTTGCTTTCAATCCCATTTCAATCGGTGGAACTGTTCTTATGATTGTCTTGAATGTTGTTTACTTTAACAAACGCAAGCATCTTTTTGTTAACTGATCGAATTTTCGATTTTTCGTAGCTGCTTATGCAAAGAGGCAGCTACTTTATTTTGCCTAAAATTATGTATATTCTTTTAAATTCACGGTGTTTGACATCGGTTTTAGATATATTCAGTTAACATTTTTCAAATCTTATTCAAAAGTGATTGACTTCATCACTTTATTTTGATAAAATACCCATAGTTGTTATTATACTACAAGAAAAGAAGGCGAAACAAACAATGGAAAAGCGTTATTACCAAAAAGAAATTGAAACCATGCCCGTTGAAGAAATCAAAAAGCTTCAGTCGGAAAAGTTGGTTAAACAGGTAAAGCACGTTTACGAAAACGTTGAATATTACCGCAACCTTATGGATGAAAAGGGAGTAAAGCCTGAGGATATCAAGGGGATTGAAGACTTGCACAAGCTTCCTTTCCTTACAAAGGCAGACCTTCGTGATGCGTACCCCTACGGACTTCTTGCAAAGCCCCTTGAGGACTGCGTAAGAATCCAGTCCACATCAGGCACAACAGGAAGACGTGTTATTGCGTTTTACACACAGAACGACGTAAACCTCTGGGAAGATTGCTGTGCAAGAGCAATCGTTGCCGCAGGCGGAACAAATAAGGACGTTTGTCAGATAGCATACGGCTACGGACTTTTCACGGGAGGTCCCGGTCTTAACGGCGGCTCTCACAAGGTAGGCTGTCTTACGCTTCCCATGTCATCGGGCAACACCGAAAGACAGATTCAGTTTATGATGGATCTTTCAGCCACAATTATCTGCTGTACTCCTTCATATGCCGCATACATCGGCGAAACCTTAAAGGAACAGGGCTATACACCCGATCAGATTCCTCTTAAGGCAGGTATATTCGGCGCCGAAGCATGGACAGAGGAAATGCGTCAGAACATTCAGGAAACTCTCGGCATCAAGGCTTACGACATTTACGGTCTTACCGAAACATCCGGCCCCGGTGTATCTTTTGAATGTGAAGAGCAGACAGGTATGCACATTAACGAGGACCACTTCCTCGCCGAAATTATCGATCCCGACACGGGCGAGGTTTTACCCGAAGGCTCAAAGGGCGAGCTTGTATTTACGGCTCTTGACAAGGAAGCGTTCCCGCTTCTCAGATACAGAACACGTGATATCTGCGTGCTCACAAGAAAGCCTTGCTCCTGCGGAAGAACACACATCAAGATGTCAAAGCCTATGGGCAGAAGTGACGATATGATGATTATACGCGGTGTAAACGTATTCCCCAGCCAGATAGAAACAGTGCTTCTTCAGGAAGGCTATCAGCCTAACTACCAGATTATCGTTGACAGAAAGAACAACACCGATACATTTGACGTAAACGTTGAAATGAATCCCGAACAGTTCACAGATACCGTCGGCGGTATTACTGCTCTTGAAAAGAGTCTTGCAGGTGCAATGAAGACTATGCTTGGCATCAACCCCACAGTACACCTTGTTCCGCCTAAGTCTATTGCAAGAAGCGAAGGCAAGGCTGTAAGAGTAATTGACAAGAGAAAGCTTATATAACAGGAGGTAAACGAAATGTCACTTAAGCAGTTAACAGTATTTGTTGAAAACAAACAGGGTACACTTGTGGCAATCACGGATACCCTTGCAAAGCACGACATCAACATTCGTGCACTTTCTATAGCAGACACACAGGATTTCGGAATTTTGCGTCTTATCGTTACAGATTACGACAAGGCAGAAAAGACACTTATGGACGAGGGCTTCCTTGTAAAGTCCACACTTGTTGTGGGTGTTAAAATCGGCGACCAGCCCGGTAAACTTTCAACGGCTCTGGGCGTTCTGGACAAGGAAGGCATCAATATGGAATACTTATATGCGTTTATGTCAAGAACAGAAAAGCACGCATACGTTGTTCTCAGAGTTGCTGACAACGACCATGCGGAAAAGGCTCTTGAGGATGCAGGTTTCCATCTTATTTCCGATGCGGACGTTTGCAAGTTATAAGAGATAATATGAAAAAGTGCAGGTCAGGCTGATGCCTGACCTGTTTTTTTGTATAGGTGAGTTATACTATCAAGTGCAACAGTAAACAAAAAAAGGAAAGCCCATATAAATCCATGGTATAATGTAATTACCACAAAACAAAAAACCAAGGAGGATTTATATGAGCTATAAACATCTTACCATAGAAGAACGCTG
>JAZQFS010000084.1:0-3989 GCA_045539625.1 Eubacteriales bacterium
GTAAATTCACCTTTCCTGCGCTTTATGAAGCATAAGGAATTTCGCCGTCTGCGGACGGCGACCAAGGCTCTGCCTTTGGAAACCGCAAGCCTTTGAAAAGGCTTGACCTAAACTTTCACAATGGTTTTGCGACAAGCTCAAGCCTTAGAAAAGAAGGCTTATATGGTTTTATTGTCTTGCATACTCCAAAAGACCTTCAATCTGTGCCTTGTCGCAAAAATCACCGTCGGCATCGCATAAATCAATAAGCAGTTTTTCCATTTCGGTGGGGTTTTCCTTGCTTGACATCAGCTTTTTCAGGGATTTAAGTGCCGTTCTGTGAACAAAGCTAAGCTCGTCAAGCACCATTTTGCCCGTGAAATTGAATACTTTTACCTTGTCACGCACATCACCCTTGAAATTCTTTTCAATAACCATTTTGTCATAGTAGTCACGAACGTCCAAGGGGGTGATTCCTGTTGTGTAAACTATAAGCTTTTTGCCCTCAAGCTTGCTTATGTTTTTTGTTATAAGCGTTACACCGTTGATTATTTCGGCATAAAGTCCTCCGCCGTAGATTATTGTATCATACTGCAAAAGGTCGTCGGGCTTTATCTCTTTTGCGTTGACGGCACTGCAGCCAAGCTCATCGGCAATCCATTGTGCATAGGTTTTTGTTGCACCGTATTTGGTTTTGTAGATTACTATTGTTTTGTTCATGGTGTCCTCCAAAAAGATGTTGTATTAATTATACTTTCAATGCAACGGAATAATGCCGAAAATGATAACTTTTGTGCTTGGCTACGCTTTTACGGACAGCCTTTCACGCCTTTCCATAAGCCTTAAAACCACAGGTCTGTTGTATCTTTGCACAATTATAAATTGAGCATCAAAAAGCATTGCCGCAATTGCAGTGATGAGAAAAACAGGGAACAGCCCCCATAAAAGACTGAAGAAAATACTTCCCACCGAGATAATCTCGTTAATCCAATGGTCTGTCTCGCTTTTTGCCATTGTTGTTGCAAGCTGTGAGAGGGTACGGTTTTGAAAATCGTAGTTTTCGGGGTTGAAGGTGAGTACCTTGTCCTTCCATTTTCTTACCTTTAACAGCTTGTACAGCTTTGCTTCAAACTTTTTTTGCTTAAAGAACGGAAGGTCATAATCAAATTTTATGAGCTTTGTAATCTCGCCGAAAAGAATTCTCAGCCCGAAGTGATACAATATCATAAATGACACAATACCCGTCCATAAGACAGCACCGCTGTGGGCAAAGCCGCCGTAATGGATAATGAAGCATATTGCGGAAATTATAATTGTCACCCCTATAACGCTGTACATAAATATGGCAGGACCGCTGAGACGTGAGTTTTTCATATAATCCTCCGTATGATTATTCCAAAGGAAGAGTTACGGGCATTTTTCCGCGGTAATCGCTGGTTTTAATTGCTTTTGCAATTGCCTTTGCGGACAGTGTTGTGTATTCGTAGCCTGTTATAACGGCGTTACATTCTTTCACGTATCTGTAATCGTAGGGAGATCTGAGAAGAACAGCAACAACAGGCTTTCCTGTCTTTTCAAGCATCTTTACAATGTCAAGCTGACTTCTGTAGCTGTTTGCATCGAAAATTCCGACAACATAAGCATCATATTCTCCGTTTACAGCCTGTTCAACCTCCGGGGTTACTCCGTCTAAGGATGATACACATGAGTCGGCATTGTCAATGCTGTCTGCAAAAATACGGGCAAAGCTGAGAATTTGACGGTGTTTTTCTTCAACACCGCGTACTGCATCGCATACAGGCGAAACGCAGAGGATTTTTTTGCCCGAAAGCTCACTTAAAATACCGTCGTCCTTGATTTTTGTGATTGAAGACAGCTTGTCTTCAAAATTTTCGTCAATGTCAGCCTGATTGTAAATAAGCTTTTTGGCAAGTGTAATGTCAGGCTCGGAATTTGCAATGTCATATTTTTCTTTTGCTGCCAGAACTCTGTTGTAAGACAAATCAATTCTTTCTTCGGTGATTTCACCCGATTCAACTGCCGCATAAACAGCATCAAGAGCTTTTTGTATCTGGCTGATGTTATATGTATAATATAATAAAATATCGCAGCCTGCAAGAATTGCTTTAGGCGCACTCAGCCCGTTTGGATAAAGGTTTTCAAGTCCCTTCATACCCATGGCATCTGTTATGGCAATACCTTCAAAGCCCAGCTCATCACGTAAAAGCCCTGTCATAACTTCAGGTGAAACGGTACCGGGAAGATTTGTAAGTGCATCATGCACAACGTGTGCCGTCATAATACCTGCAGCACCTCTTTCAAAGGCTTTTTTGAAGGTCATATACTCGGTTTTGCGAAGAGTTTCGCCGTCTGTTGTGTTGTGTACAACATTAAGGTGTGTATCACCGTGTACATTGCCGTGACCGGGAAAATGCTTTACAACCGACAGCACCTTTTGAGACTGCACGCCATCCATAAAGGGAAGAGCGGTATTTACAACCTGCTCTACGGTTTCGCCGTATGACCTTGTGCCGATTATGGGATTGTTTGGGTTAATGTTGATGTCAAGAACGGGGGAGTCGGTGGTATTACAGCCTACGGCACGCAAAATACCGCCAAGTCTTTCGCCGACCTTGTGCATTTTCTTGTCATCTGCACCGATTGCCGAAAAGGACATAGCACCCGAAATCATAGCCGCGCCTTCGTAAAAGCGTGTTACCCAGCCGCCCTCCTGATCTATTTCGATAAGAGGGTAAAAGCCTGTACGCTCATAGCAGTTTTTTCTTATGCCGCTTATAAGTGAGCAAAGACCGTCGAGGGTAGCACAGTCGTTGGCGTTTACCGTGAAGTTGCCGATGTAATACTTGTTGCATAATTCCACAAACTCATTTGTAAGTCCTGCCTGCGGAAAGCCTAACATAAAAAGCTGACCTATTTTTTTCTTAAGTGATTCTGTCATAATTAATTCTCCTTATTTGTGATATAGATGTATCTGACTGAATGTGTGAGTTTGCTTATGTGCAACACACAAGAAATGTTTTGTGCCTATAAGCTTTTTTCAAATTCCTTCCCCTTGATAAGATAATCAATGGAAACGTTAAAATACCTTGACATTTTTATAAGAAGATCTATGCTTGGCTCACGCTTGCCGTTTTCGTAGTGGGAAAGAGCTTCTCGTGAAATGTTCAAGTCCATTGCCACTTTCACCTGTGTTAACCGACGTTCTGTTCGAATTTGTTTCAAGCCCTTCATAAAATCACCTCTTGACATTATTGTAACATTTTGTTACAATAAAAATGTTACATATTGTAACGCTATCTTGCTAAGAAGGTGTATAAATGAACAGGAAAGAGTATATTGAAGTTTTTATTCATAATATAAAGTGGTTGATGATAAACAAAAATGTTACCGTAAATCAGATGGCACAAATCCTGTAGACTACCCATAACGATATTAATCTGATAGAACAGGGAATACTTCCCGATAAGTTAAGGGCAGACGTAATAGTGCGTATTTCCGAGTATTTTGATATTCCGATTAAAGATATTACGGAGATTAAGTTGAAATAAAAAAGGCGTCCTCATAGAGAACGTCTTTCAAAGTGATTATTATGTACTGAAGTTTGCATTAGCTTTCTTTTAAGTATCAATAGCTGATACGAGGGTTCTGCCGTGTCAAACTGTCTTTTACATTATTACTTTCTGTGATATACTCGCGATGCTCGGTTTCGATATGATATAAATCTCGTTGCCGTAAGGCAACATATCGAGTGCGTTAGCGCATATCGAATCCTATGGGATATATAGAAAATCTCGCAAGAGATTTATATCGATGAATCTGTCCGCACCAAAAGTGCGACAGATTCCACGTGTTTTGTTCGCATTCAACTACACTATGAACTATAAATTATATATCTTTTTGAATGATGATTTATCTTTATGTTCGTTATTATATCTTTCTATAAGTGCCATAGCATATTCTCTTGGAAATCCAAGTCTGAATGACTTTTC
>JAZQFS010000085.1:0-19886 GCA_045539625.1 Eubacteriales bacterium
ATGAATTGAAGAAATACATAGATTATTACAACAATGAAAGAATTTCATTAAAACTAAAAGGAATGAGCCCAGTGCAATACCGAGCTCATTCACAAGTGATTTAATATTTAATTATTGTCTAAACTTTGGGGTTCACTTCATTAATTCACAGCCTTATTTTTTAGTATTCAATTACTTCAAGATTGGAGTTTTCGGGAAGAACAGTTTTAACGACTGTTCCCTTTGGCATTGCAAGAGTGTACTTCTTTCTGCCGTTTATCGTCTCACACTTTACGGCTATATTACCGCACTTTGCGGGAACAACACCTTCAAAGCTTTCAAAGCCGTCATATGGCTCAAAGATTACACCGTCGCTTGCCGCCTTTTTGGGACGGATACCAAGCACATAAGCACCCAAAAGGTAGGTACAGCCGCTTGCCCAAGCATGAGACGGGATTACCCAGCGTGAAGTACCGTCATTATGGCAGAATTCCCAGAAGGTTTCGGCGCCCTTATCTATCATTGTACCCCAGCAACGTCTTATAAGGTCAATTGCCCCATCGGAATCGTCGTTCAGGAAACGTGCTTCAGCCTCATAAGTGCACATAAGGGGTGAAATTGTACGTTTTTCTCCGCGAATAAGGGGGAAATCGGCGTTTATCATTGTTGAGCCGTATGGCGTATGGTTTTCACGTTTCACGGTATCAAGTACTGTTTTTGATTTTTCGCCATCGCAAAGACCGAACAGCACTGCAAGAGAGTTACCGTCCTGAAAGACTATATTCTTATAGTAATCATCGGAAAAGGCTTTCATTTCATCGTTCCAAAGACAATTATTGAACGCCTGCTTTACGTCCGCTGAAAGTTCTTTCCAATAACTGCCGCGGCTGTCATTTACAATATCCGCAAGCTCGCTCATACATACAAGGCTCTTATACAGCAATGCATTGAAAAGCGGATTTGTGCCTAAGTATTTTTCCGAGCTGTTATATGCTGTAGGTCCAAGACCTGCCGAGTACTGTGCTCCCGTAAAAATAGGGTGCTGGAATATGAGGCTCTTGCTGTTCATGCGCTCAATCATCCATTCAAGACAAGCAGCAAGCTCCGAAAACAGGAATTTTACAAACGCCGTATCGCCGTAATAATAGTAATAATTATATACCGTTACAATACGCCATGCAGGATAGTCGGAAAGTCCAATATTCTTCTGAAGCTTTTCTGTTCTTATACCGCCGTCCACCTGTTTTTCCGTTAAGGCAAGAGATGCCTTTGTAAGACGTGTATCGCCGAAAAGGTAGTAATCAGACAAGGCGTCGATAATTCCGTCGCCCGAAAAATACTTTTTCTCGTTTCTGGGACAGCTTTCGTATTCAAGCTTTTTATTTACGTGGAGGGTGTATTTCCCGACCTGCCAGATTTTATTTATTTTCTCATCACTGCAATTGAAATATCCGAGATTTTCATAAGGCATCATATCAAGCAGCATTTTTACATTTTTCAATGTAAATTTGCCTTTTCCGCCAACAGAAATTTTAAGATATCTGAATGCACGTCTGCGCAAAAGCATCAATGAGTTTTTGTTCTTATCAAGCGTTTCGGTTATGGAAAGGCGTTCAATAAAGGCTGTTGCACCGGGCTGAAAATCAGACAGTCTTTCGGTATAGTCAAATTCAAACTTACACTCTATATCATTATCCGTCTCATATTCAATTTCAAGAAATCCGGGATGCAAACGTCCAAAATCGTATATAACATAGCCTTCGCCTTTGTCGCAAGCAAGAACCTCACCTATATTATTAAATGTTGTTTCAACGATTTTTTCGGGACTCTTATACTTTTCGGGAAGAGTCTTTAACAGCTTTTCATAGTCCTGTCCTGCAACATCGGTGACAGCTTTATCAACAATTACAGGCTTTTGTTCCTGCCATAAGGCACTGTTTTCCCAAAATCTTTCATATTCGGCTTTTGTAATTTCAGAGAAAGCACACGGCTTATTCTGACCGTCGTCAGAGTGGCAAGCCCAAGTATCATCTGACACAATGCGATGCTTTTTGTCACCTGCATTTATAACTATTTCACAGGCAAAGCAGGAAAAATATGTTCCTGTAATCTCTATCGTCTTCTTGGCAGTACCCTGAAGATAGTTGTTTCCCAAAACAAGCTTTATCTCATTTTCCCCATCCTTAAGCAGAGATGTAAACTCAATATAGGTAATTCTTGAAGGATAACGCCCGCAGGATACTTTCAGAAACACACCGTTTATGTATACTGCACAAATTCCTGTTGATTCAAGTCTGATTGACGCAAAATCAGGCTTTGTATCAATCTTTACATTTTTAATATACTGAGAATACTCACTGCCGCTTGTCTTTATAAGACCTATTCGCTGAATGTCGGTAAGATTGTTTTTAATTATCATACAATCTGCCTCCCTTATTTTCCTTTATTTACCTTTATTTATTCTTGTTTTATTGTAATACTGTTCTATACACCAGTCAAACTGTTCATGTGTAAAATCAGGCCAAAGCACATCAAGGCAAGTCATCTCGGCATAGCAGGTTTCCCAAGGGAAAAATCCGCTGAGTCTGAAGTCTCCGCCTGTTCTTATAACAAGCTCCATTTCGCCTGAATGTGAAACATCAAGATACTTACTGTAGGTTTCCTGCGTAATATCATCTATTTTAAGCTTACCCTCGGCAACATCACTTGCAATTTTCTTGGCAATCCGCACTGTTTCATCGTGTCCGCCGTAGCTGATAGCCACATTTACGGTAAGCGAGGTGCAATCCTTTGTCATCTGTGCCGCATTGAACAGCGTCTCCTTGGACTTTTCGCTCATTCTTTCAAAGTTTCCTATAGGTACAAGGCGTATACCTCTGTTGATACATGTCTGCACTTTACTGCGGAAAAAGCGTTCCATAAGGTCCATAAGACCGTCTACTTCTTCATCGCTTCTGTTCCAATTATCATATGAAAATGCATACACCGTAAGATTCTTTATACGTGATTCCTGACACCACATACAAAGCTCCATAAATTTATCAACGCCCTTTTCATGACCTTTGATTACTGTTTCAAACTTATGCTGTCTTGCCCAACGTCTGTTACCGTCCATTATTACGCCAAGGTGGTTTATTTGTGTTGCTTTTTCTGCCATATCTGTATTCTCCTTCAGCTCATTCGCTTTGTCATGTATTCAAGAAGTCCAAAAAGCTTTTGTTTTCCTTCCTCGGTCACTTGCATCTCGTCAAGAATTTTCGCCGCCCTGTCGACCATCTGCTGACACATAGACTGTGCATAATCAAATGAGCCGCACTCTTTAAGAAGCCGTCTTACCTTTTCAAGCTCTTCTGTTCCCGATTGTTCCTTACCGTAAACAGATAAAAAATCATTCTTTTGCTCAGGCGAGGCATTTTTTAAAAAATGAGCTGTCAGCACCGTCTGTTTACCCTCGCACATATCCGCCGTTATGGATTTACCCAGCTTTGCTTCATCGCCGAACATACCAAGTATATCATCACGTATCTGGAAAGCAATTCCCACAAGATTGCCGAATTCTCGAATTTTTGCGGTATCATCTTCATTTGCATTTGCAAGGATAGCACCGAGAACAAGCGGTCCCGACACGGTATACTGTGCGGTTTTAAGAAAATTCATGCCAAGAATTTCTTCTTCAGGAACGTCATTTCTGCCTGAAAACTCAACATCGCAAAGCTCACCTGCGATGGTGGATACAAATACTTTATTCTGATGTGAAACAGCTTTGAGTTTTACATCCTCTGAAAAATCCGACTTTGCTATAATTTCAAGGGCCGCAACAATGCCGAAGTCACCAACGCATATAGACTTTGAAACGCCTGTATGTCCGCCTCCAAGCTCCATATGCATAGAGGGCTTGAAGCGGCGTGTTTCGCTGTTATCAATTATATCATCGTGTGCAAGAATTCCCGTCTGGAAAAGCTCATATGACATTGACACGGGAAGCACCTTTTCTATGTTTTCCTTAGAAAAGAGACTGCAACCGAGATACACGAGATACGCCCTCACTCTTTTTCCGCCCTCCGACTGGCGAAGAAAAGCGTCGTAATACTTCTTCATAACAGAGTTTACCGAAAACGAATCGAGAAAGTGAGCAAATTCCTGTGATTCAAGATACACATCGCACTTATTTCTATATTCCTTTAATGCATTTACAAATACATTTTCCATAGCATTACCTCATTTAATTTTCTTTTTACAGTATATCACACATATTCTCATTTGTCGATAGTAATATTGGAAAAGTTAACAAAAATATATTGCCGACCGGCTACTGTTATGCTATAATTATATATCATAAACAAAAAGAAAGGTGAACAAAATGTTAGAAAACATCAACTGGAACCATTTAATCGAAAGCTATTTTATCCCTGCAGGCAAAACCGTTGTCGTTTTGATTATCGGTTGGATTTTAGCAGGCGTAGCAAGCAAAATTATCACAAGAGTATTGGAAAAAGCTCATGCCGACATTTCTCTTGAAAAGTTTCTTGCCAGCACAGCAAGCATAACGGTAAAGGTTATCACAGTTATTTCGGCTCTCGGCCTTTTAGGCATTCCCACAACGGGACTTATTGCAGGTGCAAGTGCGGTTGCCGCCGCCATAGCAATTGCATTGAAGGACAGCTTATCCAACGTATCGGGCGGCATTTTCCTTCTTATTACCCGTCCCTTTGTAACCGGCAATTTAATTACCGTAGGCGGCGACACAGGTACAATCAAGGAAATCAAGCTTGTTCACACCGTTATTTTAACACCCGACAACAGAGAAATAATCATTCCCAACAGCGTAATGATGGGCTCTACGGTAGTAAACCTCTCCAACGAGGACAAGAGACGTGTTGACCTTGTATTCTCCATCAGCTACGACAACGATGCACGTCTTGCACGTGACATTATACTCAAAGCTCTTACAAAGCACGAGCTTACCCTTACCGACGAAATTGAGCCGTTTGCAAGAGTTACAGCCCACAGTGCAAGCTCTGTTGACATTACTGCTCGTGTATGGACACTTGCAGGCGACTACTGGACAGTTTACTTTGACATTCTGGAAGAAGTTCGCGACGAGTTTAACAAAAACGGTATTTCTATTCCCTACAATCAGCTTGACGTTCACATTGACGGCAAGGTTCAGAATTCCTGACAAAACGCAAGGCAGTGACCGAAGTCACTGCCTGAGCCTGTTGAAAAAGTATGTTTTATCTCACGTTTTAGGAAAACCCCCAGCGAGGGTTTTCCTCTTTTTCGTCCTTTTAGGGCGAAAAATTCACCTTTCCTGCGCTTTATGAAGCATAAGGAGTTTCGCCGTCTGCGGACGGCGAGCAAAGACGCTGTCTTTGGAAACTGCAAGCCTTTGAAAAGGCTTGACCTAAACTTTCACAATGGTTTTGCGACAAGCTCCCGCTCCGTTAATAATAACGGGGCGGTTTTGTATAAAACACCAAAAAACTATTGAAAATAGGAAAAATATATGTATAATATATGTAGATGAACGTATTTTCAGATGAAGAAAGGAGAAATCTTTTATGAGAAAAGAAAACCTTTATCCATACCATCTTATTGATGAGGAGCAGCACAGCTATGGCTTTCACGAGGAAAGCGGCTGGGATACCGACCACCGAGGTGCGGGACAGTGCTATGAGCCTACAAGTGTTTGCCGTAACGTAAAGAGCATCGGCAACGGCTATCCTACCTTCAGAAGAAGAAACATCACCGAGGAGTTCGGCGGAAAGGTTACCTTTGAAGGTACTTTGCGCATTGTAAGCGGCGACGGCTTTTATTTCGGCTTCTGGGGAGATAAGGGCGACGAAAAGGAAGCCTTTGTGCTCAGACAAAATAAGGACAGCTTGTTTGCAGGAAAAGAAAAGGTGTGCGATTTCGGTAATGAATGGCATTACATAAAGCTGGTTCTTGATATTGACAAAAAGGAAACAGCAGTCCATCTTGACGGAAAGTACCTTGTAACGCTTCCTTTTACAGGCAAAGCAAAGACGCTGTGCCGTCTTGAGTACGGCTACGAAAAGGACGCCGCAGGGGAAGCAAATGTCAATATGACAATGCAGCTGTATAAAAACTACCTGTTTCTGGATGACATTGTGCCAAGGCTTGACGGACAAATGCCTGAAGAATATGAAATTGACATTGACGGCAAGGCTGAAGTTTTACGCCATCCTTACAGACAAAACTCAAAATATTTCGTTTACGAGGTGTCGGCAAATAAGGATAGCGATGTAACAATAACAAGACGCTTTGCAAAATCCAAGGGCAAGGTGTGCTTTGAAATGAGATACTTGCTTGAGGGGGATACGGGAAAGCTTACCGTAAGTATGCTTTGCGGCAAAAAGGATGCCTTCAGCGTGTATGACGGCTTTTGCGAGCTGTGGTGCCGTGTCGGACTTCTGAGAAAGCATAGCAAAAACGTGTGGCAGACTCTCAGAATTGAAGCTGATACCAATGAAAATACCGCACTTGTACGTTTAAACGGCAAGGTGGTTTCAAGTGTTGCTTTTGACTATGAAGCAGGCTTTGTTGACGGGGTGAAAATCGGGTATGTTGCCCGTAAGACAGGTGGGGTTATGCTTGGAGATCTGTCGGCATTTGTGATGCCGCCGCTGCCTTCCGATTACGTTCCCGAGCCTGTAATTCCCGAAAAGAAGGGCGACTATTATGTGGGTATGAATATCTGCTCATTGTGGAGAACGGGTACTCACTACGGTTGGGACTGCATAACACCTTATGAGGATAATAAGCCGTATCTCGGCTGGTACGATGAAGGCAATCCCGAAACAGCCGACTGGGAGCTTAAGTTTATGGCAGAGCACGGCATAGACTTTCAGCTTTACTGCTGGTATGCAAGCGAAAGCGACAGACCTATGATTAAGACGCCGCTTGCAAGTGCAATACATTCGGGACATATGCTGGCAAAGTATTCGGATAAAGTGAAAATGGCACTGCTGTGGGAAGCACAAAGCGGTATGAGACCGGCAAGCTTTGATGCCTTCAAAAAGTACTACGTTCCTTATTTTATAGACTACTTCTTCAGCGACTCAAGATATATGCACATTGACGGCAATGCCATAATGTCAATATACGGCATATGGGCGCTGGTAAGAGACCTCGGAGGAGAGCAAGAGGTTAAAAAATGCCTTGATTATCTCAGACGTGAGGTTAAAAAGCTTGGCTACCGTGACCTTGTTGTTTTGTGCTGCGGCGATAGCAGTGAACAGCTTAAAAGAAGCGGAATTGACGGCGTTCATGCCTATAACTGGGGCAAGGAAGGCTATGACGTGGAATATACAAAGCGCCGTATTAACGGCAGTATAGAGGAAGGCTCCGTTCATACCGTTCCCACAGTTTCAATGGGCTATAACCTTGTTGCATGGGCTAATGAGAGAAGCGAGGTGCTTGAGCCGTCGGATATGAAGACACTGCTTGAATGGTGCCGTGACGAGGTGCTGTCAAAGCAGGATAAAAAGTCGTGGAAATCAAAGCTTGTTATGCTGTCAACCTGGAACGAATACGGAGAGGGTACATATATGATGCCTGCACCCGTTCACGGCTTTGGCTATCTTGATGCGGTACGTGAGGTGTTTATGAAGAATGTGCCTCACGCAGATGTAAGACCGTCGCAGAATCAGCTTGACAGAATATGTATTCTTCACCCTCAGGACAGAAAGCTTATAGCACCTCTTGAGACCATTGTGCGTGAGGACAGCGAATGTGCTTTAATCAGAAGATATGAATTCAAGACAGAAAAAGACCTTGAAAAGTGGGAAATACATAAGCTTACAAATTATGAAATCAGAGACGGACGCCTTTGCGGACACTCTGACGTTGCCGATCCGTATATGATTTTGCATGACGATGAGTTTCTTCCCATATCCACCGAAAAAATCGGTAAAATCGTGGCACATTGCCGTACCTATAAGCCGGTAAACGCTACTTGCTGTATTCAGTGCTCATATATGTTTGAAAAGGATAAATGGTATCCTGTTCAGAGTGCCTGCCTGTCGGTGCCGGACAGGGTTGCGCCCCTTGCAGTAAATCCCGCAGAGTCAAGGCGTATTTTCTGGCACGGAGACCTTATGGGCTTCCGCTTTGATCCTGTGTGGGCAGAGGGTGACTTTGAGCTTGAAAGCATAGAATTTTACGCAGCACCGCCTCATAACGTGTTTTCGGTAAACGGCAGAATTATTGATATGTCGTATACACCGTATGTTGATAACGGAATTGCTTACATTCCCTTTGATACAAGAAGTGAGCTCAGAAAGCTTTCAAATATGTACTATAGCTGGAACGAGGAAAATAAGTCACTTGAGGTTTGCGGCGAAAAGTGCGGCGTGTTTAAAGAGGGAAGCGGATATGCGGAAGTTGACGGAAAGAAGATAACTCTTGCAAAGCCCGTAGCAATAATTGACGGTATTCCTCATTTGCAGGGCGATGTATTTGCTGACCTTTTGGGTATGAAGCTGACGGTTGACGGTTTATATATAAAGCTTGATAACAAATAATGTCCTAAGGTGGGCAAATTTCGTCGGGACAGAAGTTTTGCGGGTGATGTATAATAAAAAAGTCTTTTGAGTAACAGTTTCCCGTTAGGTGAAAACATACAAAAAAATCATGCTTTAATTGTGCAATTGTACAAAATGTTGACAGCTTGATGAATATTGAAGAAAACACTGTTGACTAAGATGCAATTTTGTGGTAAAATACATCCGTTACACACCTTTCAATTAATTGCCTTGCGGTCAATTGAAAAGTTAATACAGTATATTCAGTCTTGAAAAAGACGTATATAAATTTATTTACAGGAGAGTGCAAAATGAGAAAAGCAAAATTCTTAAAACTGCTTCTTGCTATGGTTCTTGCCGTAACAACAGCAGTTACAGCTTCCGCTGCGTTCAGTAAGACAAAGACCTATAACGGCACATTTACTGACGTTGCTGAAAACGCATGGTATGCGAAGGAAGTTGCATCAGCCTATGAGCTTGGCTTTATGGAAGGCATGAGCGACACAACCTTCTCACCACCCACAACCGTAACCGTAGCACAGGGTATCACAATGGCGTCCCGTGTTCATGCGGTATACAATGATAAGACAATCGGTACTGTTTCCGGCGGTCAGTGGTACGATATGTACGTAAAGTACGCCAAGGACAACGGCATTATCGATGAAAACCAGTTCGACAGCTACACAAGAGATCTGAAAAGATTCGAAATGGCAGAGCTGTTCCACGATGCAATGCCCGAGGGATATTTCAAAGCCATCAATGACGTTGACTTTATCCCCGACGTTCCCGTTGGAGCTATGTACGGCGAAAAGCTTCTCACACTTTATAATGCAGGTATTGTAATGGGAAGCGATGACTACGGTACATTCAATCCCGACAATTCTATTGTAAGAAGCGAATGTGCGGCTATCATCAACAGAGTTGCTATCCCCGAAAACAGAGTTAAGGGCACTCTTGCCGACTTTACAAGCGATAACGCATATACTCTTGTTTTCAATACAAGCATGGACGGCTCAAAAGAGGGCATCAACTCAGGTTGGGTACTTGATAACAGAGGCGGTTCAGGCAAGCCTACAAGAACAGGCTACGGCACAATTACTGATGTAAGTACAAAGTACGCAACAGCATGGATAAGAGAATTCAATTACATTCCCAAGGGTGAAATCGTTCTCGATACAAAAATCACCTCCTTTGCAAACGGTACTTTTGTTGAATACAGAGACGTTAAGGGCGATTCCGTTTATATGATTAAGATTGTAGACGGCGTGTGGAATATTCTCGGCAAAGACGGCAAGTTCACACCTGTTGCACCTGACATCAAGATAAGCAAAGAGAATAACGCTACCTTGCTTCGTGTATCCGTTAATCTTGATACAGGAAAGAGCACAACATTTATAAACAATACAGCCTGCGGTACACATGACCTTCTTTCCGACAACGTATTCTCCTATAGAGTGGGCGTTGATGAAAAGGGCACAGGCACAGTAAGTATGGCATTTGTAAATATGGTTGTAAACTATAATGTATATGAAGACTTCAAGTTCTTCGGTGCAGAAAAGGTTTACGGCTGGGAAACTACAGGTGATGTTAAGCTTGCATCCGAACAGCTTAATCTAGGTAAGGACGCAACTGCCGTAAAGAGCTTCAAGGAAGCAGACGGCACTGTTTGTACGGAAGTATACTTCTACTCCAAGGAAGGCGCTGACTTTGACTTTGCAATGGGCGACATTCTTACAGTAAAGTCTGTAGATAAGAAGCTGTTTGCAGGTGATACCGAGCTTTATACTCTTACACCCGATATGTGGTACAGACTTCGTGTTGAAGCCGATACCGAAAAGGGTACAGCACTTGTATACCTCAACGGTCAGCCCAAGGATACCGTAAAGCTTGCAAAGAGTGCACCTGTTTCAAAGGTAACACTTAACGCAAAGGGTGCTGTGTCCATCGACTTCTTAAAGGTTTATGAGCTTTATGAATATGATGACTATGTTCCCGAACCTGAAGCAAAGGCTTCCATGGACGATTACATTGTAGGTCTTAATATCTGTTCTCTCTGGAGAAACGGAACACACTACGGCTGGGCTTGCATCACACCTTTTGATGAACCCACACCTGTTCTCGGCTACTACGATGAAGGTGTTCCCGAAAGTGCAGACTGGGAAATTAAGTATATGACCGAGCACGGCATCGACTTTCAGGCATTCTGCTGGTATGCCGATGTTTCTACAGGTCCTCTCAAGGAGCCCAGAAACGGCGAACAGCTCCATAACGGTTATCAGTACGCAAAGTATGCTGATTATATGAAGTATTGCATACTCTTTGAGGCACAAAACGGTAAGCATTTCACTTCTTCACAGTTCAGAAAGTACGTAGTTCCCTTCTGGTTTGAAAACTACTTCCTTGATGAAAGATATATGACAATCGACAATCAGCTTGTACTTCCTATCTTTGGTGCAAACAACCTTGGAAATGCCGACTACTTCGGCTCAGTTGCAGCCGTAAAGAAGGAATTCGATTATCTTGAAGAAGAAGCTAAGAAGTATGGCTTTGACGGCGTACTCTTCTTTAGCTGCGGCTCCTCCAGCGACACACTTGCACAGATGGGCTTTGATGCTTCCTACGCATATAACTGGGGTACTGCAGGTTCTTCACTTCAGGTAAACAAGGATAGAATTACCGCAAGTGCAAAGAACAACAAGATGTACACAATTCCTACAATTTCCATAGGCTTTGACTCCGTTCCCTGGCATCAGAAGAGATATGAGCTTATGACTCTTGAAGACTATGCGGCAGCTATGGATTGGGTAAAGAACACCTATGAGCCTGAATATTCAAGCAAGTATAGCTGGGCAGATGACTTTATGTGGCTGTCCACATGGAATGAATACGGCGAAGGAACATATATTATGCCTGCAGGTCTTAACGGCTTTGGCTATGTAGATGTTGTCCGTGAAGCCTTCACAGACCTTCCCAAGGAGCATAAGGATATCGTTCCCACACTCAAGCAGAAGGAAAGAATTACACATCTTTATCCTCAGTACGCACGTCTGCTTCGTCGTGACGGCTGGTATACCTTCAATCTTACCAAGGAAGAAAAGGCAAACGAGCCTGCAAACAAGCTCATTGTAAACGGTCAGGATATTTTCTTGTCCTCCGCACACGAAATTCCTCCTATGATTGAAAACGGCACTGTATATTATCCCTTCGAGCCTGCAACAGCACTTGACTACATTCTTAACGTATACCACGAATGGAGAAAAGACGCAGGTACACTTCTTATTGAAGCAAACGGACATTCCGTGAAGATGCTTGTTGGCAGCGACAGATACTTAAAGGACGACAAGGAAGCTGACCTTGGCTACACCTTGAAGCTTGTTGACGGTATTCCCATGCTTGATTACAAGAAGCTTTGCGATGACCTTGGCTATACCTACGAAGAAAAGGACGGCAACCTGTACGTATATTCCGATAACTATAAGGAAGTATGGGAAGCTCTTACAACAAGACAGACAGGCGTGTTTGAATTTAACAGCGTAGATACCGAAGGCTGGGCTTCAAGCAATATGGCTCTTGAAGTAAGTGACGGTACTCTTAAGATGACTACCATTACCGACAGCCGTGATCCCATTTCCACCTTCAGAAGCGGAAACTTCCCCGCTGACTTCTATGCACAGAAGTTCAAGTCATTGGAAATGAGAATAAGATATAAGCATGACGGCGGTGCAAGCCAGTCTCTCAGCTTCTACTATATTACAGATGTTGATCCAACATACAATGAAGGCAAGACGCTCAAGGCTCGCATTGACGAGGATACCAAGGGCGAATGGCAGACAATTACCATCGACCTTACAACACAGCCTAACTGGATTATCGCCGATAGAATTACAGGTCTCAGATTTGACCCCTTCAATGCACACGGCGAAATGGAAATCGACTATATCAGATTTATTGCAGATCCCGACTTCAAGTATGTTCCCGTTGAAGAACGTCCCTTCGATGTAATAAACGGTAATGCCGAAGAAACTGCAATGACCTTCTACAGCGGCAACGCAACAATCAAGAGAATTGAAGATCCCCATAAGGCAGGCAACCACGTTTGGTTCGTTGACGCCAATAGCGGTAAGCAGTGGACATACTTCAGACACGCCGCAAGATATAAGGAAAATGCAACCTATAAGATTGACTTTGATATCAAGATTGTAGGCAATAACGAAAACGATCTAAGCGCACTTGCTACCAGCTACTGTGTAAACCTCAGATACTCGGATAAGGGCGCACTCAATGACTTTGACCACATCGTAGTCTCTAACGCCAAGATTTCAATTACCGACGGCTGGGTACATTGCTCCGTCGAATACAAGACAGGCAAGGTAGACAGCATCGAAAAGGCAGAGTTTACAATTTATGTAAATCCTGTGGGCGATGTTGGCATTGACTACTATGTAGATAATATCGTAGTAAGAGAAGTTGGCGCAAAGTACGAAGAGGAAGCTGAAATCGTAATCAACGAAAACACCGAAGGAAGCATTGTTCTTCCCGAGGTTAAAGAGCCTGAGGTTGTTGTTCCCGTGCTTAAGGGCGTTATTACAGAAAACGGAACGGCTGATGAATCCGATGTAATTATTGCTACCTCAGATAACGCTGACATTTCTATTGTTGAAGATCCCGACAAGCCCGGTAATAAGGTGTTCCTTGTCAGCCCCAAGGAAGGCAAGAGATGGACATACTTCAGATACCCTGTTGAGACTATCAAAACGGGTGTTGAGTATAAAATAAGCTATGACTTCAAGTATGCAGGAAATAACGCAAATGACGATAAGCTTGAAGGCTCAACCTTCCATACCAACGTAGTTTATAACCATCCCGATGCACTTAACGGCTTCGACCACCCCGTTACACACGCAAAGTTCACTACTTCTGACGGCTGGATTCACTGCGAAACAGTTCACATTCCCGAAGCAACTTTGCCCGATGCAAAAATGAATCAGTTTGCAATTTATGCTGATCCCGTGAATGATACCTCCATTGCTTACTACATTGATAACTTCACAGTTGAAATTATAGGCGGCAAGGGCGTTGTTGAATCTGCAGAAGAGGTGGAAAAGGCTAAGGTTGAGGCTGAAGCTTTAAAGCCAAAGCTCGGCATAATCTCAGTAAACGGTAACGCAGAAGGCAAGGAAGAGCTTTTCATGTCCGAAAACGCAACAATTACAATTGAAGCTGACCCCGATGATTCATCCAACAAGGTTTGGTTTGTTGAAGCAATGGAAGGCAAGCGTTGGACATACTTCAGATTCCCTTATGATAATGTTCAGAACGGCGTTACATACAAGCTCAGCTTTGATATAAAGTATGCAGGCAATAACGCCGACGATCCTGCAGTTACAGGCTCTACCTACAGTGCAAACTTTGTATACGCCGATGATAATGCACACCTTGGCGAAAATCATAATACAGAAAGTCAGCTCATTTCCAAGGCAGACGGCTGGATTCACTGTGAGGCTACTCACACGGCAGCAAATGTAAAGAATAACGAAAAGACCAACTTTGCTGTTTATATAAACCCTGTAGGCGACGTCAGCATCAACTACTACATCGATAATTTTGTTGTTGAAATTATTGCTGTTGACTAAAAAATACTGCTTATAGACAAAGCAAGGCACTGCGGAAAACCGCAGTGCCTTTTTAGTATTTCGAAAACAACGCAATAGTCGTGTAGTTCAAAAAAGGTTAACCGATGAGTGAAAAGAAAACTAAATTTTTGATAAAATAAAAATTAATTACGAATCAGAATTTAGCTTGAAATTATTGTTGCTCATAAGCCTTCCCCTTGAGGGGAAGGTGGGTTCCGCGGAGCGAAACTCGGATGAGGTGTAGTATTTCAAAGAAATCCGTTATTATAAAATACTCCGCAAAGGCGGTTATACCTCATCAGTCTCGCAATGCTCGACAGCTTCCCCTTGAGGGGAAGGTGGGTTTCCGCGGAGCGAAACTCGGATGAGGTGTAGGATTTCAAAGAAATCCGTTATTATAAAATACACCTCAAAGGCGGATATACCTCATCAGTCTTTCAATGCTCGACAGCTTCCCCTTGAGGGGAAGCCGAGTCTGTTGAAAAAGTATGTTTTATCTCACGTTTTAGGAAAACCCCCGGCGAGGGTTTTCCTCTTTACCGTCCTTTGAAGGACGGTAAATTCACCTTTCCTGCGCTTTATGAAGCATAAGGGATTTCGCCGTCTGCGGACGGCGAGCAAAGACGCTGTCTTTGGAAACTGCAAGGCTTTTCGTGCTTTCCCAAATCTTTGATTTGGTGAAAGCTCGAACCCAACGTAGTTGGGTATCCTTGCTTTGCTTGACCTAAACTTTCATAATGGTTTTGCGACAATCTGAGCTTCCCCTCAAGGGGAAGCCAGCCAAACAGAGAAAATGTAAAAACTATTCCAGCTTTGCTTTCAGCTTTTGCAAAATTTTCTTTTCCATACGTGATACCGTCACCTGTGAAATGCCCAGAATTTTCGCCGCCTGTGTCTGGGTGAGATTTTTGAAAAACCTGAGACTCATCAGTTGTTTTTCTACATCTTCAAGACCTTCCAATGCCTGAAAAAGTGCAAGCCTGTCAATAAGCGGCGAAATCTCATCGTCGGCACACAGCGTGTCGCAAAGCCTTCTTGAATCGTCCTCCGATACCTGCTCGTCGGTTGAACGCACGGGACTTACTGCATCAAGGCATTGTACAATGTCCTCACAGGAAAGAGAGCAAAGACACGAAAGTGTACTGAGCGTAGGCTCTTTGCCGTAAAGACGCAGATATTTTTCCTTTTGTGCAAGGACAATTGCGGCGTTTTTCTTTAAAAGCCTTGAAACCTTAACCATGGAATTGTCACGTAAATACCGCTTGATTTCTCCTGTTATAAGGGTAAAGGCATAGGTGGAAAAGGCGTTGCCAAGACTTGCATCAAAGCTGTCAATGGCTTTCAAAAGTCCCATTGTACCTGTCTGAAGCAGGTCCTCGTAGCTGTCGGCACAGGTGTGCATACGGCGCAGTATGCTTTTTACAAGAGGGAGATTTTTTTGCACAATTTCGTCCTTTGCCGAGGCATCGCCCTTTTTGTATCTTTCAAGAAGAAGGAGATTTTCCGATTGCTCAACTGTCATTTTCTTGCTTTCCTATGTATTTTTTTAAGGTTACCGTTGTGCCCTTGCCGATAACGGATTTTACTGTCAGCCTGTCGGTAAAGCATTGCATTATGGAAAAGCCCATGCCGCTTCGCTCGTCATTTCCCGTGGTGTACATGGGCTGCATGGCTTTTGATATGTCTTCAATTCCGCAGCCGCTGTCTTTGACAGTGATGGTGAGAAGCGAGGTTTCGTCATAGTAGCCTTCAAGCTTTATTGTTCGTTTGCTTTCGGGATAGGAGTCGTCGTAGGCGTGGACGATGCAGTTTGTGACAGCCTCCGAAACGGCGGTCTTTATGTCGCATAGCTCTTCAAGAGTGGGATCAAGCTGTGAAACAAAGGCACCTGCAACTGCTCTTGAAAAGCTTTCATTTTGACTTTTTGCCGTAAATTTCATTTTAAAGCTGTTTGTGGGTTTTAATTTTTTCATTTTTTTGTCCTTCCTTTTGTGGTTATATGTCGGAGAAAAAATCGGGCATTTCCGTGTTTCTTCTCACCTGACGGCAGCAGTCTTCGCCGTCAAGACTTTTTACTATTCTGTCAACCCCTGCCATTTTCAGAATTTTCATTGTCCTCTCGCTTGTGTTGCAAAGAAACAGCTCTCCGCCGCTCTCCTTCATTTTCCTGTATCTTCCAAGCACCAGCCCCAGCCCCGAAGAGTCCATAAAGGCTATTTCCGAAAGGTCAAGTATCAGCACCTTGGGGCGGTTGGTATCTATAAGCCTGTCAATGGAATTGCGTACACTTGCTATACTGTGGTGGTCGATTTCTCCTGCAAGACAGCAAATCATTTTGCCGTCTTTGTTTACAGATGTCATTTCCATAATTTTGTCCTTCCTTTTGTTTTGTAAATATATGATATACCCTGCGGCGTGAAAAATAAGTCGAATGGGGGAGTATGCTACTTTTTTTCAAAAATATGCTTTATAATAAAAAACAGCGACATAAGGGGAATAAGAGGATAAATAAGATGCTGAAGGCTGCCGTAGGAAAAGCTGTTTTCGGACAGTAAAAAGGGAAGATATATTGCGGGAACGGCGAGAAAAATAAAGCTTGCTGCCATTCTTTTCTGCTTTTTTGTATTACAGCCGAAGGCAGAGCAGACGGAAGATGAAGCAAAGCCGAGGTATACCGAGCACTTTGCAATAAAAGCAAAAATTCCTGCGGCAGGAACAATTTCCGTAAGGTCAAAGCCCTTAAAGCATTTTGTCAGGGCGTACACAGGCTTTGCCAGCAGTAACGTGAGCTTTCTTCCGAAAATGAGGTATACACAGCCGTTTTGGCAAAGCAGGAGAAAAAATGCCGTTATAACAGATAAAACCGTGATTTTAGTCACCGTTAAGTCTATTGTGATGCTTTGCTTTGCACAGTAAAATAATATTGCCGTGTCGCTTGCAAGCATCAGCCCCGATACAATGCCGCAAAGAGCCGATTGCAAAAGATCTCCGCCCCCCTGAAATGTCAGTATATCATGGCTTATTCCCTTGACGGCAGTAAAGGGTAAAAAGCACAGCACCGTAAAAAGCATAAAGACGGGTGCCGATATACAGCAAAAACGCAGGATAGAACGATTGCCCGCCGAGCATAAAGCAAAGCTTGTTGTTAACAGACTCAGTGACAGTAAAAAATAGTAGCCTGTGCTGACACCTCTGCCCACAATAAAGCAGGTGTCACGAATTACCTGCGTCATAAGCAAAAGCGTGCAAAGTACGGCAAAGACGGCACACAAAACAGATAAGAACTTGTGTAAAACAGTGCTTGTACTACTGATGTGACATTCTTTTCTGTAGATAATACAGATAAATAAAGATGCCGCAACCGATGTTATAAGACAGAAAAAGTGCCCTGTAAAAGGCAAGGCACATTTAAGCAGGGGATTAAAAATTGCAAAGCTTGCACACATAAATGCTGTCAAGGTTATATAGAGCTGAAGCTTTCGTGAAAAGGTCAAAGGCTTTTCTCCTTTCTGTGGGTGACGGAGCTGTCACTGAATACGGCGTGCCGTGACAGAGAGATTTTTCCGTTGCCGTCGGCACATATTACGGGAACGGTCACAGCTTTTTTGGACAGCCTGTCCGATACAAAACGTACAAAGACGGGTGAGTGCTTTTTTGCTTTTGAAATAAGCTTTGTTATATCGTCCTCGTCCTTGACTTTGTCAAAAATGTTCGGCAGGTCGCTTTTGTCTGCACACACCAGAAAGGCTGTGGAGGGCATAAGTGCATTTTCGCAGATGACCGAGATTTTGCGTGTAAAATCCATGTCGGCATCGCCGGGAATGACGAAAATTTCGCAGGAGGCAAAGTAGCAGCCGCTGTATTTTTTGTTCATTTCCTCAATTGCACCGTCTACTGTTTTGCCTTTGGCGTCTGCCGTAAAATATTTGCCGTCACCGTCCTTTGTACCTTGCTTTTCGGCAACGGCAACAAGCTGAAATTCGCCGTCCTTGCCTTCTGTAATGCCTATGGCGTGAATAAAGTGCACGCTGTCACGGTGGCTTGCTATGCAGGAGCATAAAAGCATGCACAGACAAGGCAACAGAATAAATAAGCATATAGTTTTAGCCTTCACATTATTCCTCCCTTGGCGGATATATGGAGTTTTTTACGTGCTTCAGAGCTTTTTCGGGCAATACCGTAAGGCTGTCGCAAAGTCCGCCCACGCCAAGCGGCGAAAAGGGCAGAAGGTAAGGCACGCCGAAGGATTCCTTTGTGCATAGGGCACACAGCAAAAAGCACAATGATACCACAACACCGGGAAAGCCCAGAAAATCCGCAAGTATGATGTTGGCAAAGCGAAGCAATACAAGACCGTTCATAAACGGCGGTACGATAAAGGTGCACACCGCCGTCAGCGAACACACCATAATTACAGGCGCACTTGCAAGTCCTGCACTTATTGCGGCATCTCCCAAAATAAGTCCTGCCACAATTCCAACAGAGTCTCCCACGGCCCCCGGTTTTCTCACTCCAACCTCTCGTATCAGCTCAAAAATGAACAGTATGACGAACAGCTCGCCCGCCACTTCAAAAGGCACGTCTCTTCGCAGGTTTATAACAGCCTTGAACAGCTTGTACGGCAAAACCGAGGTGTGATGCTCCACCGTGGACAGGTAAACGGCAGGAAGATACAGCGAAATCATAAGGCTTGCAAAACGCAAAATACGCATAAACGAAGCATAAAAGCCGCCCTTCAGATAGTCCTCGGCAGACTGCAGAGCCTCAATAAAAAGATAGGGTGCGGTGATGACGGCGGGACTGCCCTCGCAGATAATGCCCACACGTCCTTCAAGCAGCTTTGCCGCAACAACATCGGGCTTTTCCGATGAGCCTGCATTGGGAAAAAGAGAAATTCTGCCCTTTTTCAGGTAGTGTTCAATGTACCCCGAATCAAGCACAGAGGGAAGACGTATGTTTTCCAGCACACGTTTTATTCTGTCAACAGTTTCTTTTTTTGCAACGCCGTCGATGTAGCAAAGGTAAATTGTAGTTCCCGTAAGCTCGCCAGCCGTCATACGCAAGGACTTAAAGCAGGTGGTTTTCAGCCGTTTTCTCAGCAGGGCAAGGTTATCCTCGGCGTTTTCTATAAAGCCTTCTCTCGGTCCTTTAAGCACCTTTTCGCTGTCAGGCTCGCCCACACTTCGCTGCGCTGTCCGTCTTACCATACACCCAAGGATGCAAAAGCCCGACTTCAGCTCAAGCATCAGCACCGCAAAGCCCGACAAAAGCTTTGTGCAGGCATCGTTTTCGTCGCCCACCGTCAAAAGCTCGCTGGAATAAATGACACCGAAAATATCCTCTGCGGAGCTTGGCACATTTTTCATTCTCATAACAGGGAACATAATGCTTTGTGATATATAATCCCTGTCTGTATAGCTGCCAATATTAAAAAGAACGCCCCGTTTTGTGCCGCAGTAAACAAGGTTTCTGCTGTTGAAATCGGCACAGTCCGAAAAGGCGTTTTTTACATATTCCACCGCTTTGTCAAAATCTGCATTTTCCACCTTTGTCACCTCGCAGGTAGTATTTGCGGTTTTAAGAAGAAAATACTTCTTTTTTGCGGCTGTTTTAATTGTTAACAAATAGTATATTGACAGGTGCGGTTATTTTTGCTATAATACAAAGGCTGTCAAGACAGCTATATTCGCAGAGGTATCGAAGTGGTCATAACGGGGCTGACTCGAAA
>JAZQFS010000086.1:0-8013 GCA_045539625.1 Eubacteriales bacterium
CAAAGTAACCAAAACGCTTCCGCTCATCGTCGTGACTTTTGAGGTCACGACTCGCCGCGGGGCTAATTAATACACTAACCGATTCAGTACGTCGTCGGTACGCCCTGTCCATCGCTCGCTTACGCTCGAATGGGCTGCAGTGCTAAGGCTATTGGGTACTGTTGGTCAAAACCGAGGGCGTGGGGATAGTGACTGTGAGCAGGCTGTACTTCCTCGGTGACGCCTTACTGCACACAAATTTGGAAGCACATCTTACTGACAAGCTTTGCAACAAACCCCAAACTTTTTATCGGTGCCAATCCAAGCACTACACCAAAAAGAGGGTGGAAGGCTCCCCGCCGTGGAGGGAAGTCAGCGGAAGGAGTAATCGACGTAACAAGACTTTCGCCGTACTCTTTTCACATCGGTTAGTCCGTGAATAAAAGACAAGTCCTGTGGAGATGTGAAAAGACAATCAGCACAGCCTCATTTACGACTGAGCCATCCCTCCGTTGAGGGGGCTGCTTTGATACTTTCTCAGAGGAGAAAGTATGACTCGCCGTCCGCAGACGGCGAAATCCCCTGTGTTACATAAAGTAACTTAAAAAAGAAAAATGAAAAGAATAAATAAGGAACTTTTTTCCTTAAATTGCGTCAAAATATTAAATGAAAAAATATACGGTGAATGAATGGTTAATTTAAATAAAATATCCGTTAAAATTGTAAAAAAACTCTTGTAAAATGTGAAAATATAGTGTATTATATATAAGGACAGTTGTAACGGTCGAAAAGACCGAATCCAAATCGAAAGGAAAGATTTAAATGAGAAAGTACACAAAGGCTGCCGTTGTTGTATGTATGGCTCTTTGCCTTTCCGTTGTTCTCTGTGTTGCAGGCTTTGCAGCAACTCTTACAGACATCGAGAACCACTGGGCAAAAGAATACATCGAATACGGCGTAAGCGAGGGCTACATTAACGGCTATACGGATAATACCTTTAAGCCCAATAACACAGTAACCCGTGCCGAATTTTCAAAAATGATTAACAATGCTGTGGGCATCACAGGAACGGCTGTTGCCGAGTTTGATGACGTTCCCGAACAGCAGTGGTATGCTCCTGAGGTTAAAAAGGCTCAGTATGCAGGTTACATAAAGGGTTATGAAGATGCAACCTTCAGACCTAATAACCCCATCACCCGTCAGGAAGCGGCTGTTATTCTTTCAAGAATAGTTATCCCTTCGGCGGCTCGCTTTGACCTTACAGCCTTCGGCGACGCCAAGAGCATTGCTTCATGGGCAAGCGACTCTGTTGCAATGATTGCTTCCAAGGGCTATATGAAGGGCGACCAGAACAACAACATGAATCCTCTCGGTAACCTTACAAGAGCAGAAGCGGCTAAGGTTATCTGCGAGCTTGTAAAGAACGAAAACATCGTTACAGGTACTGTTTCCATCAAGAAGGAGCAGACCGTTTCACAGACTCTCTTTACTGACGGTATTGTTATTGAGTGTGAAGAAGATGCTGAAATCCTTCTTGAAGACTGCAGAGTTCTTGGCGATATTGAAATAAAGAGCGGTACTGTTTTCCTCAGCCTCGGAAATGCCACAGCAGGTAACATTATCAACAACAGCAGCGATGATGTTTCCCTTTTGGCTGACAGAGATTCCAAGGTTGGTGCTCTTTATGTTTACCACCCCATGTACGTTTCTTCCGACAACATCGAAAGAGTTGTCCTTGACGGCAAGGATTTGCAGTCGGGTACCGTTGAAATGGAAGGCAATTTTGCCAAGGTTGAAGTAAACAGCGGTGCTATTATCAAGAACAGCGACGGTAAAATCGCAGAGCTTGATGTTAACAAGAACGTAGTTCTGGTGCTTCAGGCAGGCTCTGTTGACAAGCTCACCGTTTATGCTGCGGCTAAGGGCTCAACAATTACCCTTACTCAGAAGGTGTCGGTAACAGAAGCTGTTAACAATGCGGCTGTTTCCTACACAGGCTCAGGCGAAATCAAGACTGCTGACAACAAGGTTGACGGCGTTACCTTTGAAACAGCTCCCGACAAGATAGTGGGCAAGGACGCTTCCGACGACAACAAGGAAGAGGACAAGAAGGACGAGGACAAGAAGGACGAAGCGGCAGCAGGCAGTGTTGATGAAATGTTCTTTGAAGAATTTACCATCACTCCTGCCAACAAGAAGACCGGTGTAAGCCTTAGTTCAAACATCGTTCTTTCCTTTGATGCGGCGGTTACCGATAAGAACGGCGACAAGATTGATGCAGAATATATCGAAGACTTTGTACGTGTAAGACGCGGCTCGGAGTCAGGTCAGATTGTTCCTTTCAAGGCAACTGTGGCAAGCACAAGCAAGAAGATTACCATTAATCCCACAGGTGACTTCTCAGCAGGCTCCAAGTATTATGTAATTATTCCCGAAGGTATGTTCACATATGCCAACGGCGTGCTTAACCCCAAGTTTACTTCATACTTCACCGCAACAACAAGCGATGACGAAGAAGACGAGGAAGGCGGCAGTGCAGGAAGCGATGACGATGACGGAATCACCGTAACCTTCTCTCCCAAGAACAAGGCAACTGACGTTGAGGTTGACGACAACATCGTTATTACCTTCTCACAGAAGATTTACACAGATAAGACCAAGACTGTAGACGAAGAATATATCGAAAACGAAATCGAGCTGAGAAAAGGCTCATCAAGCGGCACTGCCGTAAGCTACAGCGCAACCATCGCAAGCACAGGCAAGAAGATTACCATCAATCCTTCAAAGGACCTTGCAGAGGGTACAAAGTACTATGTAATCATTCCCGCAGGTGCATTTGAAAACATTGACGGCGACTCCGTTTCAAAGCAGACAATGTACTTCACAACAGAAGGCGAAAGCGACGGAAACGATGATGACGGCGACGGTCTTTCCATTGACATTACTCCCGAAGACGGCGCAAAGAACATCAATAACATTCCCGAAATCGTTATTTCCTTCAATGAAGTTGTTGTTAAGTCCAACGGCAAGGATTTGACGGACGAATACGTTGAAGATGACGTAATCGAATTCAGAAAGTCCTCCAAGACAGGTACAAAGATTAACTTTACCGCAAGCGTAAGCTCCAACGGCAGAAAGATTTACGTAACTCCCGACGAAGAGCTTACGGCAGGTTCAAAGTATCTTATCTGGATTAAGGGCGAAACTCTCATGGGTAAGGAAAGCGACGATGAAAACGAAGAAATTCTTTCCTACTTCACCGTAGCTTCCGCTACAACTCCCGTTGTAACTCCCATGACAGGCTCAAAGGGTGTTCCCGTTGATACCGATATTGTTATCTCCTTTAACGACGGTCTTTACACAACCTCTTCCACTTCAACAAGAAAAGAAGTTACTGTTGACTACATTCTTGAAGAAGATGCAATTACCCTCAGAAGAAAGACTTCCTCAGGTACAATTATCGACTGCGACATAGAAATCAGCGCAAGCGGCAACACCGTAACACTTACTCCCGAAGAGCCTCTTACAATTGATTACAAGTATTATGTTGTAATAAAGGCAAGCAAGCTCTACGGCGAAAACAAGAAGGCTTACTCGGCTGTTACATCTTACTTTGAAACCAACCAGCTTATGGTGCCCGAATTCAGTCCCGAGGACGGCGACGATGAGGTTGAAGTAGATTCCAAGCTTACAATCACCTTTGACGAGGCTGTTTACAATGTGGACGGCGGAAGCGTTACAAAGAGCTATCTTGTAAACAAGGTTGTTTCTCTTGTAAAGGGTGACGATGCTGACGGTGAAGAGGTTGAATTTGCAGCGGAAATCAGCTCAGATGATACAACCATCACCATTACTCCCGACGAAGACCTTGAAGGCTACACCGAGTACACACTTGTACTTAAGGGCGGCTCTCTTATCAACGATAACGAAGACATCAACCCTGCATACACAGTAACCTTCACAACCGAAAGCGCTATCAACAAGACCATTGAATTTACTCCCGGCAATGCAGATACAAACGTTGCTACAAACGTAAATCCCGTTATCACCTTCAAGAGCAAGATTCTTACCAAGAACGGCAAGGAGGTTGACGACAAGTACGCAACAAGTGCAATCCTTCTGTGCAAGGGCTCTGCAAAGGTTGAAAACAGTGTCGGTGCGGCTGTAGAGGCTGCAGGTGACGGCAAGACCTTCACAATTATCCCCGATGCGCCCTTGGATATTAAGACAAAGTACTATATATGGATTCAGGCAGACGAGTTTGTATACTACGATGAAGAAACAGAAGTTGCAAAGAAGACAATGTACTTCACAACTACAAGCACAATGCCTGAGGTTGAGTATCTTGAAGTTGTCGAGACTAATAAGAACAGCGTAACACTTGAATACAAGACCACAAGCGCAGGCCGTATCTACTTTGAAGTAGAGCCCGAGGCAGGCGGACAGGTTATTGAAAAGAGCAAGTCTTGCGAAAAGGACGCTGTTTCCAACATAGTTATCACAGGACTTGAGGCTGACACAAGATATATCGTTTCGGCTTACATTATCCTTTCGGGTATCGAGTCCGATGTTGCTGAGGTAACCTTCAAGACAGAAGAAGATCCCGATGCACAAGAGCCCGAAGAGCCTGAAGAACCCGAAGATCCTGAAACTCCTGAAGATCCCGAAACTCCTGTAGTTCCCGAAGATCCCGAAACTCCTGAAGATCCCGAAACTCCCGTAGTTCCCGAAGATCCTGAAACTCCCGTAGTTCCCGAAGATCCCGAAGGTCCCGAAGGTCCCGAAGCGTGATAAGAGTGCGGAAGCACAGAGCATACAACGGAAAATCATCCTGCTTCCACACCTGCTGAATAATTAAAAATCAAGACTGCTTTCCATAACGGAGAGCAGTCTTTTTGCGTGGAACACCCTGATATAACGCTGCATTTGTATGGCATAGACCTTTGCGGACGCTGTGAGCGGGGCGAAAAAAACACTCACGGAGAGCATCTCGCCTTGTGAAACCGCCTGTGCACATAACGAACTGAATGCAGTCTTTGCGCCGTTGCTTGGTGCAAAGACGACCTTTACGAGCACCTGCATTATAATATCATACACGGTTGCCTACGACATTCGCCGCGGGGCGTACCCCGCCTTTTTGCGTGGAACACCCTGATACAAAGCCGCATTTGTATGGCACAGACCGATGCGGACGCTGTGAGCGGGGCGAAAAAACACTCACAGGGTGCATTGCTCACTACAAAACCGCCTGTGCACATAACGAACTGTATGCAGTCTTTGCGCCGTTGCTTGGTGCAAAGACGACCTTTACGAGCACCTACATTATAATATCATACACGGTTGCTACGACATTCGCCGCGGGGCGTACCCCGCCTTTTTGCGTGGAACGCCCTGATACAAAGCCACATTTGTATGGCACAGACCGATGCGGACGCTGTGAGCGTGGCGTACCCCGCTACAGTAAAATGCAGATAAGACCGCCTGCGCCGTCGTTGATGATTTTGCCTAAAGTATGGCACAGCTTTTTGCGTGCCTCCACGGGCATATGGTTAAGCTTTGAATTAAGGCTCTCGTTTATCAGCTCGTGGAGAGTCTTGCCGAAAAGGTTGCTCTGCCATATCTTTGCAGGATCTTCTTCAAACTCCTTCAGCAGGAATTTTACAATATCCTCCGACTGTTTTTCGCTGCCCACTATGGGACTTACCTCCGCCTTGATGTCGGCACGCATAAGGTGTATACTCGGTGCACAGGCACGCAGCTTTACGCCGTATGAGCCTGCCTGTTTTATGATTTCAGGCTCTTCAAGCGTCATATCCTCGGCATCGGGTGTGACAATACCGTAGCCTGTGGCTTCAACCTGTTCAAGTGCTTTCTCGAATTTTGCAAATTTGCTCTTTGATGCGGCAAGGCTTGTTACAATATCCGCCAAATCCTCGTCACCGCCGATGGTAAGCCCTGTTTCATCGGACAGAATTGAGTAAAACAGGCTTCTTGGCACATCTACCGAAAGGCGTGCACTGCCGTCCGACGGGTTTATGCCGTCAAGGAAAATGGAAGTGCCGAATTCGCCCTCTGTCACATTCTCAAAGGCTTCGGAAATACCGCTGAGGCGTGAAATTGTGCCTGCACGTTCACGTATGCCCTCGGTGACGGTAGTACGCAAAGGGTGGGACGGCGAAAGTGTGCTCACCCAGGCAGGAACGGTGAAGGTGAGGGTGGAAATGGGAAATTCATACAGCAAATCCTTGATAATGCCGCTTATATCCTGTTCTGTCATATCAAGGCAATTGACGCATTTTACAGGGACGTTATACTTTGTGTGAAGGCTGTGGGCAAGGCTTATTGCCTGTTCTCCCGACGGTTCAGCGGTGTTGAGAAGTATTACAAAGGGCTTGCCCGTGTCCTTCATTTCCTCGGCGGCACGTCTTTCTGCCGTTTCGTAGCTTTCACGGGGAATATCGGTAAAGCTTCCGTCGGTGGTTATAAGAAGTCCCACGGTGGAGTGTTCACGTATAACCTTACGTGTGCCTGTTTCTGCCGCCTGTTCAAAGGGCACAGGCTCATCGCTCCAAGGTGTCATAACCATTCTTGGCTTTTCGTCCTCGGTAAGTCCCAGCGCATCAGGTACGATATAGCCTACGCAGTCTATCATTTTTACGTTGAAGGAAGTGCCGTCATCAAGCTTTACGGCGGCAGCATCATTGGGTATGAATTTTGGCTCGGTTGTCATAACCGTCTTACCTGCGGCGCTCTGCGGCAGCTCATCACGTGCTCTTTCGGCGGCGAAGGTGTCGGTCATATGGGGCAGAACAAGGGTGTCCATAAACCGTTTAATAAAGGTGGATTTTCCTGTTCTTACGGGGCCTGCCACGCCTATGTAAATTTCACCGCCTGTACGTGTTGCTATATCCTTATATATGGATGCTTCTGTCATGCTTTTTTCCTCCGTTTATGTGTTTATATTTTTCTTTTATACATTTTTATGCGGATTACTTTTACTTTAGAAGGGGTTTTGATGTTTTCTTATTTTTCTTTTTTCTTCTTTTTCTTTTTCATTTTCTTTTTCTTTTTCGTAGGGGACGATGCCCACATCGTCCCGTTTTCGTTCTTTTTCAGTTACTTTTTAAGTTACATTATGTAACACAGGGAATTTCGCTCGTTGCGACGAGCGAGTCATACTTTTCCCTCTGGAAAAGTATCAAAACAGCCCCCTCAACGGAGGGATGGCTCGGTCGGGGATATTATCTTTGTGCTAATTGCGACCGTCGGAGATTAAGGACTCCGACAGTCGGGTAGTACGTACTATTATGCACTGCTCCCGACCTCCGCTGACTTCCCTCCACGGCGGGGAGCCTTCCACTCTCGTTTGGGCGTGGTGCTTAGATTTGCACCAATAATACAGTAGGATTTATTGCAAAGCAAGTCAGAGTGATGTACTTCCACTTTAATAAGCAGTACAGCAACAATGAGGCAGAAAGTTGGTGTTCTCGCTTGGCGAATATAAAAAAAGCTGCACTCTTCGAGTATTATAACACTGTTAAAATTACACTTATCTTTAGCAGAGAGCAAAAGGCAACACCGATTATAAATAGTAAAAATCCGCACTACGGCTAAAGAAAGGTGGAAGCCTCCCCGGCTGGAGGAAATCCGCAGGTGTGCGGGTTAGCAGGGAGTTTGTTTGGTGTGCTGTGCTTATCATTTTATCCTTGTGCACACCGAGGACTCCTCCATTGAGGGGAGCGTTTTTGCCTTCTTTTGAGGCGGGTCAAAAGAAGGTCGTAGCCCGCAGGCTACGAAACCTCCCTGCGATACATAAAGTATCTTAAAAAGTAACTTAAAAAAAGAAAAATCTTGACAAATGCAAAAAAATACGTATAATGTAGTTGAGCAATCACTCAACTAATGTGTAGAGAGGCGACAAAATGACACAGTATGATGAAAAAAATTACACCTGCGACTGCGAAAGCATACATGAGGACGTAGTGGAAAAAGTAAAAAACAGCCTTCGTGATAAAGACACCTACCTTAGTCTTG
>JAZQFS010000087.1:0-51088 GCA_045539625.1 Eubacteriales bacterium
GGCTGTATTATCTTTCGCAATGATGATATACAACTCCTACGGAGTTGATGATATGCAAGACTTCGTCTTGATGATATACACGGCGTTGCCGTGATTCTTCAAAGATTAAAGATTATACGCAAAAAAGCAAAATTTTTGAGAAGATATCCGTTCCCTTCGGTAACGGGTGATATGCCTGCGGCATATGAAGAAACGGATATATCATTAATATATAACTTCGTCCCCCGTTAAGGTACACGCCTTTTCGGGGGACTTTTGTATGTTCGGTTATAAATCGTATACACAAACCGCACCGTTCGTGGTATTGAGAACAATTTCAAATTTGCCGTCGCCGTCTATGTCCTCAACGAGGGGCTTGGCAAGAACGCCGTTGTTAAGATTGTCTTTTTCTTTTGCAGGAGGCAGAGTAACCTTTGAAATAAGCTTTCCTTCATAGCTCAGAATATATAAGCTGCCTTGCATAATTTTGTCAAGCTTCTGATTTTCGTCATACCAGGAAGCGAAAACTACTTCCTTCTTACCGTCACCGTCAAGGTCACGGCATACAACGGGACTTGCATATTCAAAGAGAGGACTTGTGCGCTTTGTGAGGCTGTACGGCCATGCGTACGGCTCTGTTGCATCAAGACCGAAGCAATGTACCTTTCCGTTGTAGGAGTTGAAAAGTATTTCGCATTTTCCGTCGCCGTCAAGGTCTTCCACAACAGGAGTCTGCTGAATCTGAGAAGCAATTGATTTGGTGTTCTGAAGCAGAGGTGCGCCAAGGTCTGTAGGAATGTTTCTCCAGTCACCGCCTGCTGTTGGATTTACATATCTTGTCCTGTCGGCGTTGAATACGGCAACTGTCATATATTCCGTTGGCGGATAGGTTGGGGCATATTTTCTGTTGCACATTATGCCTGTTACAATAACCTCCTTTGAGCCGTTGCCGTCAATGTCACGAACTACTGACACACCGTGACCGAACTCGGCTTTGTAGAGGTTTTCTCGGTTTTCGCCGCCTTCGATTTTAAAACCCCAGCCGCCGTTGTCGCCTCTGATTTCTGATCCGTATTCCTCGTAAAGAGCAACCTTGCCCCAGACTCTGTTTCCGAAGATTTCGCTGTTGGCAGGGTAAAGCGAGCCGTCGTGTCGGTAAACATCAACGTATGAGGTGTCGTTGGGAACTATGATTTCCATCTTGCCGTCGCCGTCAAGATCGCCTGTGCTTATGCCGTTCATAAAAATACCGTAACTGTATGCCTTGGCACTGTTTTCGTCGGAAAGCTGAGGCCAGCCCTCACGTACCGTCCCGTCATAGTTGAAGACGTAAACGCTTTTGCCTCCGTAAACACCGTAGCCTGCTATTATTTCAAGCTTTCCGTCACCGTCAAGGTCATCTGCTTTTACACACTTTCCCGGACTTGAAATCGGATTCTGAGGCCAACCCTTGGCAAACCTTCCGTTGCTGTCAAGTACCGAAATAAGACCGTTGCTGTGTATGGTAATAATCTCTTTTTTACCGTCGCCGTCAATGTCGCATACAACTGCATCACACCAGGTGTTGCCAACACTTTTACCGAATTCCTCCAACGGTGAGGTTGTATCATAGCCTGAATTTACTTTGAATTTTACGCTTCCGTCCGCTTCGTTGAGAACAGTTATTGTATAGTTGGAAAAAATGATTTCATTTTTGCCGTCTCCGTCAAGATCTTCTATGACAGGGGAGCAGTAGTAGGCTTCCTCCGTCCATAGCGGAAATGTTCCTGCATTCGAATATCTGAGTACGGGGTTGATGGCGGCAAAACAACTGAGAGTCATAAGCAGGATAAGAGAAAGAATCATAAAAAGCTTTTTCATTTCTTACACCTCCTTGATGGTTATAACAGGACTTCTGCCTGAAATTCTGTATATTTCGCCTTCTCCTGTGGTTTTGAGAATAAGAAACGAATAGCTGTCTGCCGTGTCAGGTACTTCAACAAAAACCGTGTTGATGTATCCTGCACCTCCGCCTCCAAGATACTGAACTTCACCCTTTGTCATTTTGTAACCGCAGGAAAAGTTGTACGGTACTTCCTTCATCACGCCGCCGTCACCTTTGATGAGAAATACACGAACCCCGTAGTGCTCCACATAGTCGTCAAGATTTAAAGCAAAGGCGGTCTGTGATAATCTTTCAGCAGTAAATGTCGGAAGATTTACAGGAATGTTGCCGTAAGCGCTTTCAAGCATATTGGGAACGGTGATACCTGTGCTTTGAGCTGTCTTTTCGTCAAATACTCTTTCGCGCATCAGCTTTACGCCAAGAGTACGGAAGGAATCCTTGATGGGTAAGTTAAGTGCGGTGTAGCACATTTTTACCATATCGCCGCGCCTTAATTGATTTTTGATTGATGCTTCCTTGTCAATAAGACCTGTTCTTAAAGCAAAATCCTTGGCAGTGGCATAAGTAAAATCCTTGCCGTCTTCATCTGAATAACCCAAAACTCTTAACAGCATCGTTGCGAACTGCTGAACAGATGCCACATCGTTGCTTCCGAAGGTTGTGTCGCCTGTGCCGTTGACAAGATAGTTTTCATACAGGTATCCGATGTGGTCGCTTGCCCAAGAGGGAACATCGTTAAACGGGTGAGCATTTTTTTGATATATTGCTTTTTGTTCCTTGCCAAGCATACGTGTGACGGTTATTGCAATCTGTGCACGGGTGGCATTGCTGTCAAGGTCAACACTTTCAGCGGAAAAAGAATCTCCGCTTCCTCTAAACAGCCCAAGGTCATAAAGCTTTTTTGCACAATCAAGCTCGTCTTGAGTGTAACCGAAAGCCGATATTGACAACACACAAAGTAAACAACCGATACATAGTAAAATACGTTTCATTTTTGATACCGCCTTTTTGCTATTCTTTAATTTTTGTCAAAGAAATTCCTGAATGTGAGTAAATCCTTAAATTCAATGGCATCTGTAAGAGCTTTTGACCATATGCCTATAAGCTTGCCGTTGAGAAGAGCCGAAATTACCGTTCCTATGCCGACAGCATTCAGTTTGCCAAAGAAAATAAAGGAAAGAGCAACGCTTAAAAACAGAGATGACAGATCATAGATAAATTTTGTTCTGAATAAGGGAAAACCAAAGGCTTGAGACACCTTTTTTACAAACAGCTCGTATGCTTCGGGAGAAAGATAGGTGTTAAAAAGAAAAGCAATACCAAGAGTTGCAAGAAAAATCCCCGACACAAACCAGCATATTCTTATCGGCATTCCTTCAGAGCTGAGAAATGTTGCCGCAAACATACAAATGTCAAGCATAAAACCGTATATTACCGCCGTTACAAAAGAGAATAAATAGCTGAAACGGAATTTTCTTAACACTAAGCAAAGCAGTATAATCAGCAACCCCTGAAAACAGTATTCTGCCATACCAAAGGTAAAGAAAGGCAGAAATTCCGATATCTTCAAATGAATAAGATACGCAGGAGCAACAACCATTGATAGCCCGAAGCTTGCTTTTTCAATCAGTGCAGTACCGAAGGCAAGAATGAAAAGCCCGATAAGGTAAGCAAGCTCCGAGTATAAAACTCTTTTTTTCATAATCCACCTCTAAATATAAGGTCGTAGTATTTTTGCTGAACAGACAATTGTGATAATAATACCATAAACAATGGATTTTGTCAATAAAAGGGGCTGTACCATTCGATGTTTGAATCGCTATGATACAACCCTTGTTATATTATTTATACCGTCAGCGGTTTTGAAAGTATTCCGTCCGGAGAAATGGAAACATCAAGAGCAAATTCAGGTTTTGCGTTTTCGGTAAGATTTCTCAGAATAAGAATAGCTCTGTAGTCAGTTCCGTTTTCGAAGGAATGTTCAAAGCCCTTGTCGGTTGCATCCGAATGGGATAAGGTGTACCTTAAAACCTCTTTGCATCTTGTTTCAGCCTTGGAATATAAGTATACGTCTACACAATATCCGTAGGGGAGTACCTCGGAAGGCTTGTAGATAATGCTGTTGCCCGAAGCATCAAAGCCTGATGCACATTGGGTAAGCACCTGCGTGCTGTATTTGGTGTCAAGACTTTTGTTTCCAAAGCAGTCGAAAAACAGCTTGTCCTCGGTAACCACAGTGTAGTAGTCGGTGATAAGACTTTTGCGAAGAGAAAAATCACGTACTGTAGCAAGAACCTTTGCCATCTCGCTTCGCTTTATTAAATTTTCGGGATTGAAGTTGCCTTGGGTGTCGCCGTTGAAAATTCCGTTGTAGTAAACTTTTAGAACATCCTGCCTTGCACCTTCGGGAATGACCTCGTAGTCCTTTATATGTTCAGGGTACATATTTAAGTACGAGTCTATGTAGCGTCCGCCTATTATAAAATCGTGACCAAGCCCCGATACTTCGCTGTAGATGTTTTTTGAACGCAGCTTGCCGTCAGGAAGTTCAAAGGAACGTGTAATACATGAAGCAAATTCATATCTTTTCATAGGAGCTTGTGCTTTGACAGCATCAATGTGTACAAGCCCCTCCGAAACCGAAAAAACACCTTCTGTGTCACGGAAAATTCCAAGCTCATACATCACCTGAATGTATCCACTGTACCATTTTTCACATTCTTTTGTGTTTTTGCTCTTGAGCAGATAAGACATTTCTTCTGCATATTCGTCAAGACCAAGATACCTTGTAATAACAGCAGAGCACTCGGCAAAGGAAAAGCTTTCGTCGGGGGCAAATTCCGTTTTTGATTTGCCGTTTATGATATTGTTTGAAACCAGGTAATCAAGGTACGAGTAGTACCAATCTTCCTTTTTTACATCTGAAAAATCATCTACGCTTGAAGCACCCAAAGCCACGCTTTCCGTTTCGGCAGTGTTTGTGCTTTCTTCGACGGGGTTTTCACGCTTTTCAATAAGTGATGAGATATTACCGTCGGAGTCGGCTGTAACGGGGGATATGAGGTTTCCGAAGCAATAGCAAAGAACAAGAAATGTACTTGTTATGCGCTTTTTGTTTTTGATTGTCATATGAAATACCGTTATTGTTTTGTTTGATTATTGAAGCTCGCTGTCGTCTGACGGGATTGATGTATTGTCGGATTCTGTTGTGTCGGGGGTGGTGTCAGGCAGCGGTATAACATCTGTTGTACCTTCTGACTCGGGATTTTCTTGTGTACCTTCACTTTCAACACTTTCAGTGCCGCTGCTTTCAGTTACAGTATTGTCGTTTTCAGTGGTGTCTTCGCCGTTTACAGCTTCACCACCGCCGTTATCTGCGTCAATGCCGAATACATCGTCACCCATTTCTATGGGGTTGCCGTTTTCATCGTAGATAATGCCTTCCTCGGGAACGGGAGCGGCGGTTTCCTCAGTGTGTACAGCACATATTCTGTTGGCAGGAGCACCCTCGTCAACAACAGTGTAGCCAACATTTATTCCTTCGGGAACGGAGGACGCATAGAAGGGTGCAACACCCACGGGAGCAGTTGTCATATCAATGTTTCTGTAGGTAAAGATTGAGTCCTCAATGTTGACGTTGCCGTGTTCAAAGTATCTGTCGTTTTCATAGAATAATGATACCTGATATACCGATTCCTCGGGACAGTACATACCGGCAATGCTCTGGCTGTCACGGCACCAGTCAACGGTAAGATGAAGATTGCACTCGTCCTTGGGCTTTCCGTCGCTGCCGAAATAGTAGCCTGTTGAAACTCTGCTGCCTCTTGCATCGTTCATACACTTGTCGCAGGGAAGAAGTCCGCTGTCAAGACAGAAGGAGGCGGTGGTAAGCTTTGAAAAATCAAACTTTTTTAAAGGCTCAACGCCGTTTGCTGCATTGTCAAAATGTCTTTGATGAACACGCTCCATAACGTCCTCCCATGCAAGCATGGCGGGGTTGGAGTTGAATCTGTAAAGACTCTTGGGAATATCGTAACCGAACCAGCAGCAGCCTACATAATAGGGGGTAAAGCCTGCATAGTATAAGTCCTTGTTGTCGTTGGTTGTACCTGTTTTGCCTGCACAGTTTACACGCTGGTCAAGGGTAATTCTTGCGGCAGTACCGGAGGATACTACGTTCTGAAGAATCTTTGTCATAACCGTTGCCGTAGACTCGGAGATTGCAGGCTGAAGATTGATGTCTTTTTCAAGAAGAACGGTTCCGTCTGCATTGAGCACCTTGGAGTAAAGCCTTGGCTCTGCATATGAGCCGCCGTTGGGGAACATACAGTAAGCGGCTGTCATATCAAGCACCGATACACCGTAGGTAAAACCGCCCAGTGCAAGAGGAGCTACCGCTCTGTCCGCCTCAACAATACCGCCGAGATGGAGCGTATCCTTTGCAAAATTGTAAGCATAGTCAACACCCATTTCCTTAAGGACTTTAACGGCAATAGTGTTTTTTGAACGTATAACAGCCTCATTTATGCAGATTTTTCCTTTGTATACGTTGGGAGAATTCTGAGGCCAGTATCTGTTATTAAGGTAGAGAGGACTGTCGTCGTATACAGTGGAATAGCTGATAAGACCTCTGTCCATAGCAGGTGCATAAACGGTAAGCGGTTTTATGGATGAGCCTACCTGACGCTCGCTGTGGGTTGCTCTGTTAAGCTCACGCCTGCCTGTTTTTTCGCCGCGGCCGCCCACAAGTCCCAAAACATCGCCTGTGTACGGATCCATAATAACCATTGCCGACTGAGGCTGAATACCGTCGTTGACAATCTGGAAGGAATTCATATTTTCGTAGAATTCTTCCATAATTTCCTGCACATAAGGATCCATCGTGGTGTAAATTTCAAGACCGCCCGAAAGTACAAGGTCGGAAGCATAGGTTCTTGAATACTTGTACTGCTCCTGTAAATCCTCAATAATCTGGTCAATAAGAGCATCCTTGTAGTAGGAATAAGGCTTTGAAATCTGTGCAAGTATATCTTCTTCGGTTATGTTTATGCCAAGGTCCGCATTTTTTGCCTGTTCACATTCTTCTTCTGTGATGTATTCAAGCTCACACATCTTGTCAAGCACCACATCACGTCTCTTTTTGTTTTCATCGGGATTTCTGACAGGATCGTATTTTGTGGGAGACTTGGGAATGGAAGCAAGACAGGCACATTGAGTAAGGGTAAGCTCGGAAACATCACAGCCGAAATAGTAGTTGGCTGCAGCCTGAACACCGTAATTGCTTCTTGAAAGATGTATTCTGTTAAGGTACATTTCAAGAACTTCTTCCTTGCTTCGCTTTTCACTGAGACTCAGAGCTCTGAAAATTTCCGTTACCTTACGCTGGATAGTAGTGTCGTCTTCCTCGGTTACGTTTTTGATAAGCTGCTGTGTTATGGTTGAGCCGCCGTAGCTCTGGTTGCCCGAAGCAAACTGAATTACCGCACCGAAGGTACGCTTCCAGTCAACGCCGTTGTGCTCCCAGAAACGCTCGTCCTCTATGGAAACGAAGGCATTGACAAGATTTTTCGGCATCTTGTTGTAGGAAACCCATACACGGTTTTCGTTGCCGTAGATTCTTTCGTCCTCAAGCTCGGTAAAGGTGCCGTCGCCGCTTGCAACATAAATTTTGGTTGTGGAATCAAGACTGTTTTCAAGTCCCACAATGTCAAAATCATCGTCTATAAGATAGTTTTTCACATAAACAGCAAAGGTTGTACCCACAATAATGCCGCAAATGGTAAACATAAGTAAAAGGGTGAGGAAAATGTTAAGTACCCATTGAGTGAACTTCTTGAAACAGAAGCCTGTCACCTTTGCACTTTTTACGATAGCTTTCTTAGTGGTGGCCTTTTTTATGTTCAAGGCGGTATCAACCTTGATTTCCTCGTTGTCACGGTTGAATTTGCTTGAAGAAAAATTCTGATTGTTGTTCATAATGCCTCCCAAGGTAATATATGTTGAGCTTGAATAAAACAGGAAATTATGACCGATAATAATATAAAAGGGGGAATAGCCTTGAAAAAGATAATTGCAGTATGTACCGTACTGTCAGCCGCAGCATTTCTTTTGGTGTGGACGCTTTTGCTTCCGAAAACCGTAAAGTATACGGTAAAACAGCAGACAAAAGAGCAAGCCCGGTCTGTTTCCGACGAAGAAAAGAAATATAACACGCCGTTTTGTGAATCTGAAAGCTATACCGTAAAGCTTATTGACGGAAAAATTATAGCACAGACTGAAGGAAAAACGGTTATGGAATTTGGGGTAAACCCCGAAATTCTTACGTCAAGTGATGTTGAAATGCTGACACAGGGAATACTTCTTGAAAGCACTCCCGAGCTTGAAACACTTGCCGAATATCTTCAAAGCTGAATATGTACTTTTGGGCAGATAAACTGCCCGTTTTGTTTAGTCGTCACAGCAGGAACTGCCTTTGCTCATCATGCAGACGAGAAGCATTATTCCCGTAAACCACAGTAAGAGGGGAAGAATACGCACTTCCTTGTCACATTTGAAGGCACATTTGCAAAGAGGGTGAAGCCTTCGGTCGCTTTTAACCTGAAGGTCAACGCCTGCTTTTCCTCTGAAAGACAGCCCCTTCATAAATCTGTAAAAGCCTTTTATTTTTGTAGTGCCGTTGTCAACTGCAGTCATCGCTCTGTCTATTGATTTTCTCATGGACATAATAATTGCTCCTTTGTTAAAATACAAGCATATACAATAACCCCATTGTCTATATTATACATCATTTGACGTAAAAGTAAACACATATATTTTGAATAATATTATAATAAGTTGTTTTTTGTTGGAATACCTGTAAAAAAATAAAAAAACTGCCTTCACATACGTAAAGACAGTTAAAAAGTCAATTGCCTGTGTAAACTCTTGAAACTCTCTTGGAAACGGAGCATAATAGCTCGTAAGAAATAGTACCTGCGTTTTCGGCTTGCTCCTGACAGGAAATAAAGCCTGATTCTCCGTCACCGAAAACAGTAACTCGGTCAAAAACAGACGGGTTTTCAACAGCCGATATGTCAATCATGGTCATATCCATGCAAATTCTTCCCACTATGGGACACTTGACCGATTTGTATAAAAAGTATCCCTTGCCGTTTGAAAGACATCTGTGCAAACCGTCGGCATAGCCTATTCCGATAACAGCAATTGTCATATCCTTGTCGCATACAAAATCAAGACCGTAGCTTACACCGTCGCCCTTGTGAAGACGGTGGATTTCAAGAACTGTTGACTGCAAAGACATAACGGGCAGATAAGAACTGTCACTGCTTTCACAGCCGTACAGATAAATTCCAAGTCTTACCGCGTCAAGATTCATATTCCTGTAGCCGACAGTACCTGCACTGTTGCAGATGTGCTTTATTTTGGGAGTAATGCCGTTTTTCTCCATAAAGGCTACAGCCCTGTTGAAATTGTCAAACTGGGTATTTGTAAAGTCAGCACTGTCCTCAGCTCTTGCAAAGTGGCTGAAAACTCCTTCAACATCAATAAGCTCCTTGTTTGCCTTTATAAGAGTCAGTACCCTTGTAAGCTCAGGATACTCGCCGCCGTGAATTGTATCAAAGCCTGTTCTGTTCATACCGGTGTTGAGCTTTATGTGAAGACGTGCCTTTGTTTTGCATTTAAGCTCAATAATGCTTTGTATAAAGCCTTCGGAGCCTGCTGCAAGAATAAAGCCGTGTTCAATGGCAGATTCAAGCTCAAAGGGCAGTATTCTTCCGAGAATAAGTATGTCTGAGGTTACAATGCCGCCCTCTTTTAATTGCATCGCTTCGTCATAGCAGGAAACTGCAAACATATCGCAGCCTGCTTTTTCAAGCTCCTTTGCACATCTTACCGCACCGTGACCGTAGGCGTCGGCTTTTATAACGCAAATTACCTTTTTGCCCGAAATCTCGACGGTGTGCCTGTAGTTGTGTATAAGATTGTCAAGATTTACAGTACATAGATTTTTGTATGTTTTTTCCAAATTTATCATCCGTTCACTTTGTAGTGTTTTTTTCAAATTCTTTTACATATACCGTAACCGACGTTTTGCCGTCGTCACCTGATAGGGAAAGGGGGATGCCTGTATCAGCCGAAAAGGCAAATGAATAGCTGATGTCTCCCTGTGAAAACTGAACAGTACCGCCTTCGTCCTCTTCGCTTACCGAAAACGCATCGCCCTCAAGAGCCGATACGGCAGACGGTATGCTGTCCGAAAACAGTGAAAGCATAAGACTGAGAGAAGAGGCGATGCTTTTTGGAACATCTGCAGGAATTCCCGAAAATTCAAAGGATATAATATCGCTTTTTCCCGAATAGTCGCTTGAAATGCTGATTGAAGAATACTCGTCGGGGGACAGAAAGCTGATTTTTGTTATGTCTGAGCGCAAAAGCTCAAGCTCGCCCTCAATTCTTTTTGTATTTGTTTCAATGCAGTATGTACCGCATAATGAGTAGCTTGAATAAAGGTTGTCGCAAAGTTGCTTTTGCAAACGCCTTGAGTCACCGCATGATATAACGGTAAGTAAACATAACAGTACACAGATAAGCGATTTTGTAATTCTTTTGATAAAGCATCATTCCTTAAAGTAAATTAAGGAAGCAGTCTGCCGATGGCAAGGGGCAGATCAGAGGGTAAAAAGCCCGATGCGGAAATCTGTTCTGTCAGTATGTCACCTGCACGTGCGTGAAGATATACACCGCATACGGCACTGTCAAAGGCTGACATTCCAAGCGCACGAAATGCACTTATTGCACCTGCAAGAACATCGCCGCTTCCGCCCTTTGCAAGACCTGGACCGCCGTTGGTGCATATTGCAAGACGTCCGTCGGGACCTGCTATAACGGTGCGTGCACCCTTAAGAACAAGTACGGCACCGTACTCTTTTGCAAAGCTGCGTGCAAGACTTATTCTGTTGTCCTGTACCTCGCTTACGCTTTTGCCTGTAAGTCTTGAAAACTCCAGCGGGTGAGGAGTCAGAATTGCGGTTCTCTTTGCTTCCTTCAGAATAAGTATATTCGAGGAAAGCGCATTTATTCCGTCAGCATCAATAATTAACGGCGAGGGACAGTCTTTTATAAGAGAAAAAACAGCTCTTTTGTCGTTTTCGTCAGCACCTAAACCGCAGCCTGTAAGAACGGCGGTTGCTCTTTGTGATTCTTTAAGCAAAAGCTCAATTCCGTCCTGTGCTGAAACGTCGCAGGGGGTGAAAACAGGCTCAATAAGATGCTGCTGAAGTATTTTCAAAGTTTCCTTGTTCCTTGCTATCTGAACAAGACCTGTTCCGCATCTCAAAGCCGCCTTTGCCGCAAGAACGCCTGCACCTGTCATAAATTCACTTGCACAGAACATCAAAAGCCGTCCGTAAGTACCCTTGTGGGTGTTTGACAGCCTTTTTGGAATGGCGTTTTTCAGATACTCTTCATCGGGGATAAGCGCATCCTTCGGAATGTCGTCTTCAAGCTCCTTGGGAAATCCGATTTTTAAAAGCCTTATTTCTCCGCAGTATTCCTTTGCAGGGTAGGTGAGAGTGCCTGTTTTGTAAAAAGCAAGCGTCAGTGTGAGGTGTGCGCAAAAAGCTATGCCCATAACACTTGCGTTTCCGCTGTCAACACCGCTTGGAACGTCGATTGCAATTCTTTTTGCCTCTTTTTCGTTGCATAGCTCTATTAAATAGCCTAAGTCGCTTGTTCCTTCAATACTGCCTTTGAAGCCGACGCCGAAAACAGCATCAATGATAACATTGGCATTTGCTGTCAGCTCCTGTGCTCTGTCAATGGCGAAAATCTCAACACCGTCATTTTTGCAGGACTCGTAAACCGTCTTTGCCGTTTGAGTACACGGTGCTTCGCCGAAAACATTGATACAGCAAACGTCAAACCATTCTTTTTTCAAGATTCTTGCAAGCTCGTATCCGTCTCCGCCGTTGTTGCCCTTGCCGCAGAGAATGACAATTTTGTCTTTGGTGCTGATTTCCTTGTATATTTCATCAAAGCAGGCACGTGCGGCGTTTTTCATGAGAGTAAGCTCAGAAAGACCGTATTTTTCACCTGCAAGAGTGTCTGCAACTTTTATCATTTGCGGTAAAACGCTGTACAAAATAATTCCTCCCTTGGTTTCAGATGGAGTAAAAACGTGGTTTTCCGTTTTCAAAATAACAGCATTTGTCAATACCTTCCGATTTTAACATTGAAAAGGCGGCATCAAACATATTGCCCTCGGTGCCGATAACGTGGCTGTCGCTGCCAAGAGTAAAAAGCGTACCTCCGCTTGATTTGTACATACGCACAAACTCGTTGGAAGGACAAAAAACAAGGTCGTCCTCGGTTGCTTTTGACGTGTTTATTTCAAGTGCCGTATTTTTGTCAACGGCGATTTTGATAATATCGTCAATTATTGGTGCAACACAGTCAAGACTTACGCCCCGAGAATACTTTTTGTTGAAATATCGCAAAGGATAGGTGAGATGACAAATTACGTTAAAATCGTGGGTGTACAGGCTTTTTCTCATATCCTCGTAGTAAATGGTGAGCATTTTCTCCATTTCACAGACGCAGGCTTTTGAAAAATCCGTTACTGCCATTTCCATAACCTTGTTTTGGTACTCAATAAGATGGACACTGCAAAGAAGAATATCATAATTGCAAATACCGAGAATTCTGTTTAAAACCTCAGGCTCATAAGGAACGTCGGCAATTTCTACACCCATAAGTACCTTCATTTTCCCGTCATACTGCTTTTTGAGTTCTTCGACTTCCTTAAACTCACGTTTTATATTTTCCGTGCAACGGTTTTGCCTGTCGACTCTCAGGTCGGCGTGCTCGGTAAAAGCAATACCCGAAAAACCGTGCTCATATGCATATTTGCAGGAAGCTGACGGTGTCTTGTCTTGGGAAGCGTCGTGAGAAAAACACGTGTGGGTGTGGCAATCGTAATACATCTTATCACCTGTAATTCAATCTCAAACTATATTATACTCTCAAAACACTGTAATGTCAAGAAAAAACGGCCTTGTAAAAAGCCGTTTTCTCATATTATCAATTAAATTACTGCTGAGCATCAAGCTTGAAGGTAATGTCAATTGTTTCTCCGCTTTCGTCAATTGTTTCTCCACTTTCAAGACTGTTTTCACTGTCACGGTAAACTGTAACTGTAACCTCTTCGCCTGCTCTTGCACCGCCCTTGGCATCGTTGATTTCCTGAACAGTAGTCACTTCTTTGCCGTTGTAGTGGGTGATGATGTCGCCGCGTCTGAGACCTGCACGTGCAGCAGAGCTGTTCTTGTCAATCTGAACAACAAGCACGCCCAAAGGAATGTTGTAGTATTCCGCTTCGTCTTCGGAAATAGGACTTCCCGAAATTCCGATAACACCCTTACCGTAAGCGAAATCCTCCTGTGTTCTTTCAATTACCTTTCCGTGTTCAATCAGCTGCTTTATAATTGGCATGGCACCGTTCATGGGAATGGAAAAGCCGATACCCTCGTAGCTTGAGGAATTGAGCTTTAAGGTGTTGATGCCGATTACCTGACCTTTTGTATTGATAAGAGGACCGCCGCTGTTGCCGTGATTGATGGTGGCGTTGGTTTGGATAAGAGTCATGGTTTTCTGAGTTGTACCGTAATTGTCTGTAATTTCCACGTTTCTGTTAATGGCGGAAACAATACCGTCTGTAACCGTTCCGATAAATTCAATACCGGCAGGACAGCCGATTGCAACTACCGACTCACCGACAACCAGCTCGTCACTGTTGCCTATCTCCATAGGAATGAGGGTTGTTCCTTCGTCGGGCTTGATTTTGAGCACAGCAATGTCGGATAAGCTGTCACTTCCGATAACCTCAGCCTCATACTCTGTTGAGTCGTGGAGAATAACGGTAACCTTGGAAGCATTTTCAACTACATGGTGGTTTGTGATAATGTATCCGTCTGCACTGTAAATAAATCCTGAGCCCGAAGCTTCCGAAATGCCCTTTTGAGTGCCGAAGCCGAAGGGATAGCTGTAGGAAACCTCAACCTCTGAAATAATACCTACACTTGAAGGAGAGCATTTTGCGGCAATTTCAGGAATGGTAAGATGACCGTTAGCCTTAAGCTCGGAATCGTAAACCACATAGTTAGAAGCAGAAGCTGAAACACCGGGGCTTGTAATCTGAGCACCGTCTGTCTGTTCCTTGGAATTACCCAAAACCTGTTTGCCGTCTATTTCAACGCTTGCATCAAATTGGATAAAGCCGTTTGTAATAACGTGACCTATTACAAGTCCCGTTAAAGTGAGAACAGATAAGGTGAAGACAGTAAGCATTGTGCCCACAAAAATCTTGAAGCCTTTGTCAGAGGATTTTTTTTGCTTTTTTTTGTTGCCGTTCTGAGATACGCCTTCGCCGTTCCACTCATAACCCTGCTTGCTGTCACCGTCAACGTTTGATGTGTAGGCAACACCGTCGGTATAGCCTGTTGCGGGCTGCGAAGCAACTGCGGGAGAAGACTGTTGTGCTGGAGTATCTGCGGTAACCTCTTCAGAAGTGTCATAAGCTTCCGAAACGGGCTGATTAAAAAGTGGTTGCGCATTGATTGAAACTTCCTGCACGTCAGACGGCAGTACATCTGAAGACTGCTGTGAAGAGCTGTCCTCATTGGGCTGAGCGGAAGCCGAATAATCAATATTGTCGGAATTGTTTATATTTTCGTTTTTTTCGTCAAACATATATATCGTTCCTTTCATCAGAATTGTTGTTTCATTTTACGTACCTATTTTACAATAACATTTTGAAGTATTATTGTTTCTTGTGTGATAAAATAATGAAAAAAGGAAAATTGCCTTGTATTATTCTTGCCCTTTTTTGATTTGTTATGCTGTTAAAAAGAGCTGCTCCGTAAGAAGCAGCTCTGAGCATTTGTGTTGTACGTTATCTGTTGAGAAGGGAAGAATCAACAACCTTTTTGATAAGCTCCAGGGCTTCGGCGTGTGTGAGCTTGTCATAAGGTCTGAAGGAGTTGCCGTCGCCGTCAACAATCTTAAAGCCCTTTGCAATGGCGATAAAGCCTACGTCCTCCGGTAAAAGAACGGTGTTGTCGGCAAAATCCGTGATAAATACATCACGAAGCAGTGCTATTTCGTAGTAGCCGAGAGCACTTACGATGTACTTGACAGCATCTGTTCTTGTGACTTCACCGTCGCCGAAGCTGAAGGTGTCGCCGTATGCATATAAGCGTGCCTTGCGGAAAAGCTCTGTCAGCTCCTCGCCCGTAAAGGTTGCGTCAGGATTGAATTGTCCACCGTCAAAGCCGATGCCTGCATATGCAAAACGTCTGATTGTTTCTTCTGCCCAGTGTCCTTCAATGTCGCTGTAAACAATTGGGGCAGGCTCCTTGTACTCTTCGCCCGAATAATGAATCATAACGCCGTCATTTGCTCTAATAACCGTTGTTCCCGGAGCATATGCGGAATATACTGCCCTTGAATAGGTGTTGGTTTCATAAAGCTCGTTGTAATCAATAAGCTCGCCCTTATTAACGTCAAGCAGATACTTGTTGTAGGTGTAGTCTGAGTTTACCTCATAGTTGATGCCAAAGCCGTCATATGAATACAGAGCCATAAGTGCTTCCTTTTCGGAAATCACGTTTTTAGGCGACTCAAAAACAACATCGTCATACCAGCTGTAGCCGTACTGTGTAATTTTTCCCGATACAAGATCAACCGCACAGCTAAGGCTGTTGTATGTAAAATCAACACCTTCGTTCACACGTGTAAAGCGGAAGCTTTTGATGCCGTAAACAGGGGTACTGTCACCGTTCTCGGTTGCCACATACTTTATGGGGGAATGCTCCCAGGAGTCGGAAAGACGGGAGAGAGCGAACTTTTCGGGCTGTACGGATTTTAAGAAGTCTTGTGCAATTTCCTGAGCCTGTTCGTGAGAGTAATTGAGCTTGGGGATTTCAAGCTTGTTTTCTGTGTAGTACCAGTGGTCGGGAGTGTTTGCACTGTAACTGATAAGTGTGCCGTCGTTAGCATCTACAACAGCGTACATTCTTGAATAGTTGTATTTTGAAGTATCGTTGGAGGGCGCAGTAAAGGTGATGTTCCATACATACTGTTCTTCTTCCTTTTCACTGCCGTCCTCGTTCTTTACCAAAATAGGTCTTGCTTCACTGTAGTCCTTGTTGAGTGTTGCGTGAACTGCGGTTGCATTGCTGTCAATATACAAAGCTTTGTTGCCTGTAATTGCTGCAATAGCTTCGTCTTTTGTGATAAGACTGTCAAGCACACCTAACTGTTCAAGCTCTTTTTCAGTGAGACGATAGCCTTCATCTGCTTCGGCTTTTGAGCTTTCCTGTGTAACCGAATCCATAAGAACACCGTTGCTTCCGCCTCCGCCTGCCATACCCTTGAAGCTTTCTCTTACAGACCAGGTGTTTCTTTCGGTGTAAACCTTGCCTGTGTAGGCGTCAACGGATACATAGCTCTTTTCAGGGGTGTAAACAAGAAATGCATTTCTTGACTTCAGCTCGCCTGTTTCCTCATCATATTCTGTCTTAAGACGGTAGGAGAGTACCATCTTCTGATTTTCGCCTAAAATTTCTTTTGCCTTTTCTTCGGTTATAACAGGCTTTTCGGAATTGAAAGCTATACCGTTTGCAAAGGCTACAGTCATTCCCTCAACATCACCTGTTTTGTGGTTAATTGTGACAGAAACGGTGTTGTCGGGAACGGGAATGTCATTTTCATAACGAGTAAATTCAAATCTGTAGGTGTCGCTGTAGAGACTGCCGCCTGAAACAGATTCAAGAACAAGCTTGCTGTCAGCGGTGTACGGAGCTGTTTTCTTTATAAAAGCGAGAGCCGCTTCAACGAAATCATCGGGTGCCTTCTCAGGTAAAAAAGCACCGTAAGGCTTGTTGTAGTCATGGCGGTTGAAGGAGGTAATTCTGCCTTCGCTGTCGCATCTTATAAAGACCTCGCCTGTTTCGCCGTCCGTCCAGCTTAAATTCCAGGAGGGGAGAGAGTAGTAGCTTCCGTCATTGAAGTTCCAGGAAAAATCCTCAAATTCTTCGGGAACGTCGATAAGAGGTCTTACTTTTTTGATAACCTCTTCAAGCTTTTCACTTGTAGGCTCGTTGACAGCAACATCTTGTGCTGCAACTTCCATTTCTTCAACAGCAAGGGACGCTGTCATACCAAAGGCTGTAATTGAAGAAAACAGCATGGCAGAGCAGGTAAGTAAGCTGATAAATTTTTTCATTGATAATTCCTCCTTTGAATTATGTTTACCCATTTGACGGCACAAGCAGGAAAAAAGTTCCGATATTTTCAAAAAAAGTTTGTTTAATCAATTATGGCTGTAAGGTTGTCAAAGTTATGGACATATTCCGTGGAAAATGCTGTAATCAGCCTGTCTGCAGCATCGTTGAAGGCTTTTACGGCGGCATTTGAGAGTATCGTTTTGTATTCGGGGCTTTGAGAGATGGACGAGGGGGTTATTTCAAGCCTTTGAATTATATGGTAGCCGTAGCTTGTTTTTACAACGCCGCTTGTCTGTCCTTCCTTAAGTGCAAAGGCTGCCTCTTCAAATTCCTTTACCATAGTGCCTTTTTTGAAAAAGTACCCGTAAGGACGGCTGTCCATTCCCGTGTCTTCGCCGAATTCTTTCTCAACAGCAGTAAAATCCTCACCTGAAATAAGCTTTGCTTCAATATCCTTTATCAGCTCATAAGCGTTTTCGGTGTCATTTGAAATCAGTATGTGACGTGCACAGATGTACCCGTCGTCCTTTGCAAATTCGCTTGCCTTGTTTTCATCAATGTGCGAATAATAATGAGTAATTAATAACGGAATCAGCCTGTTTGTTACGGTAAGATGAGCAAAAACACTGTCGCTGAGCCTGTTGCTTTCAAGCACCGAGCGGTAGTCGGAGCCTGTATATCTTGCATATTTTGCATTGTAGTAGGTAACAAGCATGTCGCAAAGCTCGCTTCTTGGAATTTTCAATCCTGTGCTTTGTGCAAGTCGAATCATAGCTGTGTTTTCCGCCGCGGCATTTTTTATTTTGCTTTGTGAACCGTTGTTTGCATAGGAATAGTATCTGTAAAGAGCACCGCTTATGTCGATGCCGTCAATATTCATAAGAAAAATTTTGTCAAGGGTGTCATCGGTTGTCTGATAAGAGAAAATTTTAAATACCGTGTCAATGTCATAGTGATTGAGCTGCGGTAAAAGCTCAAACTTAAGCCTGCTTTCGGGCAAGGCTATTCTTGACAGGATTGCGGCACTTCTTGCACGAGTCAGCGTGCTTGACGGTAAAAAAGTGCCGTAGTCATCGTTTCCGCAAAGAATTCCTGCGTTGTAGAACATATAAACCGAAGGAGCAAAAACTGCATTTTTCGGAACGTCAAGTATGTCTGTTACATTGTTGACAGCAGGAAAAAATTCGTCTGTCAGTGCTTTTGCAAAAAGAGTCACCGCCTCGTGGGATTCAATGTACCTGTTGTAGTCGGTAAACTGATTGTTGGTAATAATTCCTCTTTTAATGCAGAAGTCTGCATACTTTTCGTACCATACCGTGCTTTCTGCAATATCGGGAATTTCAACACCGCTGTAAATTGCATTAAGCCTTGCCGCAATTGTAATAGCCTGAGAAACCGACATTTCGCCGTCGGCGTCAAATTTGTCGTCCGATACTCCGTCCATAAGTCCGAGCTCGTAAACGTCCTTTACACTTTGAGCATACCACGCATCGGCAGGAATATCGGTAAAGGAATGTGAGTATGAAAGCTGTTTTTCAAAGTGCTGTGCAAAGGTAGACAGACTAAGCGAAAGAACAGCAGAAAGAATACATATGTAAAGCTTTGTGTGCTTCATTTTGACACCTCCCGTATCTTGTTATTATTATACTACATAAAGAAAAGGTTTTCAATATTAATGTTGATAATAATAAATAAAAAAACTGCCTTTACCCTCAGAAAGAGTAAAGACAGTAATAATTTGTGCTTTAATTAACCAATCTTACCGTAAGACTTGTTGAATTCCTTAAGCTTCTGGAGAGCTGCGTTTTCGTTGGCAGCATAGTATGAAGAGAATTCACCGCCGGAGTAGAGAAGTTCACGTCCGCAGGACTGGAAGGTACCGCCTGAAACGTAACCAAGGTCGTAAATGATGGAGTCCTTAACGATGTCAATCATTTCTTCGGATTCTGCGTCACGTGAGAACTTTGTCTTAAGAGATACCTCGTAGAATGCGGGGATAACTTCCTTTGAACCGATAGCACAAAGAGCCTCGGCAATGTTACCGCTTCTGTTTTCGTCTTCAACAGTGATAGGCATAAGCATAAGAGATGCGTGACCGTTAACGATTGTAGCATATTCATCATCTTCTGTGAACTTTGGAAGAGGAAGAATACCGAAGTCATCGCTCATGGCTCTCTTGCTCTTGGCTGAGCCCAGACCTGAGTCCTGGAAAAGTGCTCTGCCGCTGCTGAAAATATCTGAACCTGTATATGTAGCACCGTAACCGGAAGAAGGCTGTTCGGTTCTTACAAATACGTCATCGGAATCGATAAGGTCGAAATATTCGGTAAAGATGTCAACTGTCTTTGATGTGTTAAGTGTAAGCTGAGGAATACCCTTGGCATCCTTGTTGTAAATACGCTGACCGCCTGTGTAAATGATGGATATAGGCGACTGCCAGCAGGAGGAGTAGAAGCCGAACTGGTCGTCTTCGGGGTTCATAACACCGTCACCGTTGAGGTCCTTTGAGCCCTTCTTTACAAGCTTTGCAAACTCGTCAAAGGTCCACTCGCCGTCAAGTACCATTTCGTAAGGATACTCAAAACCAAGCTCGTCAAAAAGAGTCTTGTTGAAGAACAAGGTCATAGCGTAGTTAAGTCTGTGTGTGGAAATATCACCGTCAAGAACATAAAGATGACCGTTGATGTTACAGCTGTCTATAATGTCCTTAGCCCACCAGGGCTTGTCAAGGTGAAGAGTTTCAACCTCGTTGTAGTTGATAAGAGTGTTCTGGATTGCGTACTGGAAAGAAGAACGTGAGTGAGGGAAGATGAGGTCGTACTGGTCGTCACCTGCGAGAATACTGCTCAGCGCGTCAGTTTCGCTGCCGTTTGAGGAGCTTTCGGTTGCGGTGATTTCACAGTTGAGAAGAGCTTTTACGGTTTCGTTTCTCTTGAAAACGGCGTCATTGATAATGTCACCTGTTTCTTCCTCAACGTACTGGTCGTTCATCATTGTCTTTCTTGTAAGGATACGGAAGTTGTAGCCTTCGTAGTCCTCAATAAGAAGATCCTGAATAAACTCATCTTCGGTATCAATGTTGATATTTACTTTTTCCTTTTTTTCTTTCTTGCAGGCTGCCGCTGTAAAAACGGTAATGGCTGCAAGTCCGATGCAAGCAATAGTCTTGAGTTTCAAGATTATACCCTCCTAAAATATAATTTATGACCTTGTAATTATAAATTATAATTTTGAATTAGTATTGCATTTTCAGTAACAAAACTGGTTCTTATTGTAAAGTAATTGTTAATCATTTGGCAAATATGCATAAAAAAGACACCGGCTTTTTGATGCCGGCGTCAAAATTAGTTGCTTTGGTTGTCCGATTGTTTAATTAACCGATTTTACCGTAAGCCTTGTTGAACTCCTTAAGCTTTGTAAGAGCAAGAGTTTCGTTGGCAGCGTATGTAGAGGAGAATTCGCCGCCTGAATGAGCAAGGTCGTAACCGATGGACTGGAATGTACCGCCTGCAACATAACCAAGGTCATACATAATGGAATCCTTGATAATGTCAATCATCTGCTCGGACTCGGCGTCACGGGAGAACTTGGTCTTAAGTGACACTTCGTAGAAGGCAGGAATAACTTCCTTTGAGCCTACTGCGCAAAGAGCTTCCATAATGTTACCTGTTCTGTTTTCGTCTTCAACGGTGATAGGCATAAGAACAAGGCTGGCGTGTCCGTTAACAACGGTAGCGTATTCGTCTTCTTCTGTAAACTTAGGAGTAGGAATGATACCGAAGTCGTCTGCCATAGCTCTGAAGGACTGAGCGGAAGAAAGGCCTGCGTCGTGGAACAGAGCACGTCCGTTGGTAAAGAGTGCAGGACCTGTATATTTTACGCAAACACCGCCTGAATAGCCCTGAGTCGTAAGGAGAACGTCGTCGGAGTCTACAAGATCGAAGTATTCGTTAAAGAAGTCAACTGTCTTTGCACTGTTGAGAGTAAGCTGGGGGATACCTCTTGCGTCCTTGTCATAAATACGCTGACCTGTGGTGTAGAGGAATGAGATGGGGCTCTGCCAGTCACTTGTAGCAAAACCGTATCTGTCGTCTTCGGGCTTGATAACACCGTCACCGTTAAGGTCCTTTGTACCCTTCTTTACAAGCTTTGCAAATTCGTCAAAGGTCCATTCGCCGTCAAGTACAAGCTCATAGGGATACTCAAAGCCGAGCTCGTCAAAGAGTGTCTTGTTGAAGTAAAGGCACATAGCACTTCCCAGACCGCTTGTCTGAATGTCGCCGTCAAGTACATAAAGATGACCGTTTACATTACAGCTGTCAACGATGTCATGGAACCACCAGGGCTTGTCAAGGTGAATGGTATCAACCTCGTTGTAGTTAATAAGAGTGTTCTGAATGGCATACGAGAAAGATGTACGTGAGTGAGAAAGAATCATATCGTACTGGTCGTCACCTGCAAGAATACTGCTCATAGCATCTGTTTCGGCACCGCTCGAAGAGGATTCGGTTGATGAGATTTCGATGTTGAGAAGCTGCTTTACGGTTTCGTTTCTCTTGAAAACGGCATCGTCGATAATGTCACCCGTTTCTTCTTCAACAAGCTGCTGCTTGAGGTAACCCTTACGGTTGAGGATACGGAAGTTGTAGCCCTCGTAGTCTTCAATAAGAATGTCTTTTAAGAATTCGTCTTCTTCGTCAATAATGATGTCTGTGCGTTCGTTTTCTTCTTCCCTACAGGCTGTAGACGAGAACACAATGCAAACAGCAAGCAAAGCAAAAAGCAATGATTTAATTTTCATTTAATTTTCTCCTTTACAGAAATTATGTATCATTTTAACATAAATTGAGTAAATTGTCAACCAATACATTGGCTTTTTTCGAAAAAAGAGACGATGTTTACAAAATAATGCACTAAAATTAAATATTAATCAATCGGGTATTACGGCAAAAAAAGAACTGCTTACGATGAAGCAGTTCTGACTTTCCAATGTTTTTAAGCTTATTCAACAACGTACATCTCAACGGATTTGATAAAGGCGTCAGCATTGTCGGAGTGTACCGTAACCTCAATGGGACTCATAAGATCAAGGCTGAAAATACCCATGATAGACTTTGCGTCAACAACGTATCTTCCGCTTTTAAGGTCGATTTCGCCGTCAAACATGGTGGCTGCCGTTACAAACTTTTTGACTTCTTCGATTGTGGAAAGTTTTACGTTAAATGTTTTCATATTTATTTCCTCCTTAAATATTATGTAATAATTATACATTGCAGACAGAGAAAAGTCAATTTGTTTTTTGTACAATGTTTGCAATGAATTGTGGCGTTTTTTGTGCAAAAAACCGTATTGTTAAAATTGTAACATTATTTTTTCATTGTGTTTACAGATTTTGGGAAAATTAGTTTTATAATATACAATAGCGGTCTATAGTTAAGCCGTTAAACAAATTGCAAAATTATATTAAAAAGAGGGATAGATTATGGCAAAAGAATTTAAGAGAATCGGCGTTCTCACAAGCGGCGGCGATGCACCCGGTATGAATGCGGCAATCAGAAGCATTGTAAGAAGCGCAATTTCAAGAGGCATTGAAGTTATGGGTATTTACTGCGGCTATAAGGGTCTTCTTGAAAACGATATGAAGCTTATGGGAGCAAGAGATGTCTCCAATATTATTAACCACGGCGGTACAATGCTTTATTCTGACAGATGCAATAAGTTCAGATATGAGGAAGGTATCAGAGAAGCTGTTGAAAACTGTAAGAAAAACGGCATAGACGGTATCGTTACTCTCGGCGGCGACGGCACCTTCAGAGGAGCTACCGACCTTTCAAGACACGGTATTCCCTGTATCGGTGTGCCTTGTACAATTGATAACGATATTTCCGCTTCCGACTATACAATCGGCTATGATACGGCAAAGAATACCGTTGTTGAAATGGTAGACAGACTGCGTGATACATGTGAATCCCACGCAAGATGCAATGTAGTTGAAGTAATGGGAAGAAATGCAGGCTATATTGCAATTGACTGCGGTATTGCTGTGGGTGCAACAGGCGTGGCTATTCCCGAAATGCCTTTTGATAAGGATGCGCTTATTGAAAAAATCATAAAGCTTTCTCACGAAGGCAAGAGAAACTTTATAATCATTGTATCCGAAGGTATGGGCAAGACTTTTGCTGCCGACCTTGTTTCGGAAATTGAAGAAAAGACCAAGATTGAAACAAGACTTGCAGTTCTCGGACACGTTCAGCGCGGCGGTGCACCTACATGCGAAGACAGACTTGTTGCTTCAAGAATGGGCGATAAGGCAGTAGATATTCTTCTTGAAGGCAAATATAATCAGGTTGTTTGCTATTCCAATGGCGAAATATGCGTTGAAGATATGGAATATGCATTCACACTTGACAGAATTGTAAAGAAGAAGGCAACAGAAGAAGAGCTTGCAAAGCTTGAACCTGCTGTCAAGGCAGAAATGCTTGCACGTGCTGAGGCTCTTCATAAGCACTTTGCAGACCTTTATGACCTTTCACAGTGCATTTCCATTTAATAAAAAAACAGTTGACAACACAGTAAAATAATGTTATAATCAACGCATAGGGGAGTTTTTTTAACGAATAGGAAAGGTTAAGAATATGAAAAAGAACTACACAGCACCCGAAATTGAAGCAGTAAAGCTTGCAAAAGAAGATATTCTTAACGGCAGTGACGTACTCATTAACGGTGAGGATCTGTTTAAGGAATAATGCCTGCTCGGCAGAATAATAGAGTCCCGTCTTATGACGGGATTTTTTTATTTTTAAATATAAACAGAAAAATAAAAGAATTCATAAAATTGTCTTTACTTTTTCGCTTTAAATTGATATAATAATAAAGTATATGTGGTAATGTGCCCAAAAATACATAGAAAGTACCGCAAAGCGGTAAAGGTGATGACAAAATGAATGAAAAACTGAAAAGCCCGATGGTAAATAATCTTTTTAAGGCAGTGCTTTCACTTGAAACAATTGAGGAGTGCTATGATCTTTTTGAGGACCTTTGTACAGCCTCGGAAATCAAGGAAATGGCAAAGAGAATTGCGGCGGCTCATATGCTGTCAGAAGGCAAGAAGTATACTGAGATTGCCGATAACACAGGTCTTTCCACCGCAACCATAAGCCGTGTAAACAGAGCACTTAAATACGGAAGTGACGGCTATACCAGAGCATTGGCAAAAATAGATTATGAAGAATGAGGCTTACGGAAAAACCTTTGCCGAGGTTTATGATGCGCTGAATCGGGACGTAGATACCGAAGGCTTTGCTGACTTTGCCCAAAAATGCTTTGAAAAGTATGCCGATGTTGCCGTAAAGCATGTGTGCGAGATTGCCTGCGGAACGGGAAGCGTGGCAATTGCTCTTGAAAAGAAGGGCTATAAGGTTACGGCAAGCGACCTGTCTGAGGATATGCTGGCTGTAGCTGACAGTAAGGCATACGAGGCAAAGTGTAAAAATGTTATTTTTACAAAGCAGGATATGAGAAGCTTTACTGCCTCCAATAAGGCGGGAGCTGTAATATGCTTTCTTGACAGCATAAACTGCCTGCTTAATCCAAAGGATGTTAAAAGCTGTTTTGAGTGTGCGTATAATATTCTTGTGGACGGCGGAGTGTTTGTCTTTGATATCAATACAAAGTATAAGTTTGAAAACGTCTACGGTGATAATGCCTATGTTCTTGAGGATGACGGCATAATGTGTGCATGGCAGAATTTCTATGATGAACAAAAGAAAATCTGCGACTTTTACTTAACCTTCTTCACCGAAAATGAAGACGGATTGTATCAGCGGCAGGACGAAACGGTAAGCGAAAGAATGTATACCGTAAAGAATATTACCTCGTACCTTAAAGATACGGGCTTTGATGAAGTGATAGCCGTATCGGATTTTGACTTTACGCCTGCCAATGAGCTGACAGATGAAAGAATATTCTTTGCGGCAATTAAAAACAAAAAAGATTGATTATCGGAGAAAAAACAAAAGATGAGAGATAATACCATTACAAGAGCCATGACACGCTGCGGAAGTGCAAGAATAATCATTATCAATTCCAAAGCCATGGTAAATGATGCAATAAAAATCCATAACCTGTCGCCAACAGCCGCGGCGGCTTTGGGAAGAACCCTGACAGGAACAAGTATGACAGGTATAATGCTAAAGGATAAGGATGATACCGTAACCGTAACCTTTAACGGAGACGGCGTTTGCGGAAAAATCCTTGCCGTTTCCGATTACTACGGAAATACCAAGGGCTTTGTTCAGTATCCCCAGGCAGATTTACCTCTTAATTCCAAAGGCAAGCTTGACGTTGCGGGTGCTGTCGGCAAGGGAACGATGAGCGTTGTTAAGGATATGGGTAAGGGCGAGCCGTATTGCGGACTTGTGCCCATAGTTTCAGGGGAAATTGCCGAGGACTTTACTCAGTATTTTGCAACCAGCGAGCAGACACCCACTGTGTGTGCCCTCGGTGTGCTTATAGGAAATGACTATAAATGTAAGTCTGCGGGCGGATTTATGATTCAGCTTCTGCCAGGTACGGACGATGCGTTTATTGATAAGCTTGAAGCAAGACTTCCGCTGATTCCTCCTGTATCGCATATGTTTTCAAGCGGAAAGACGAATGAAGAATACATCAAGGATATCTTGGGGGATATTGAGTTTGATATTTTCGACGAGGCTGATGTTTCTTACCATTGTGACTGCACAAGACAGAGGGTGGAAAAAGCGGTTATGAGCGTGGGTAAGGACGAGCTTGAATCAATGGTCAATGAGGGCAAGGATATAGAGGTTACCTGCCAGTTCTGCGATAAGATTTATAAGTTTACACCCGAGCAGCTTGAAAAAATGGCGAAAGGCATAAAATAATATGGCACAAATTGTTGAAAATACAGCTTCAGCCGAGGTTATACAGAAGTATACCGATAGGGCAAAGACCTTGATTTCTGAAATTGCCGAAGAAAAAGGTGAAAGGCTTTTTGTGTATATAGCTACCTTCGGATGTCAGCAAAATGAGGCAGACAGCGAAAGGTTGTTGGGTACTGCACGTGCTCTCGGCTATGAAAAAACGGATAATGCCGAAAAAGCCGACCTTATAATCTTCAATACCTGTGCGGTAAGAGAACACGCAGAGCTTAAGGCTCTTTCCAAAACAGGACAGCTCAAGCACCTGAAGCAGAAGAATAAAAGATTGCTTGTCGGGCTTTGGGGCTGTATGGTGAGCAAAGAGGACAGGGTGGAGGAAATAAAGCATAAGTACCCTTATGTTGACTTTGTTGCAGGAACAAATATGCTGCACAGACTCCCCGAAATACTATGCGATGTAATAATAAACCGCAGACGCCGCTTTTATGTGGATGATAAGGATTATCCCACCGTTGAGGGAGTGCCTGTTGAAAGACAAAACGATATAAAGGCGTATGTTTCAATAATGTACGGCTGTAATAATTTCTGCACCTACTGTATTGTGCCATATGTTCGAGGCAGAGAAAGAAGCAGAAAAAAAGAGGATATACTTAAGGAAGTAAGACAGCTTGTAAATGACGGCTATAAAGAAATAACTCTTCTCGGTCAGAACGTAAATTCCTATGGCAGAGGTCTTGAAGAAGAAACGGATTTTGCAATACTTGTTGATGAAATCTGTAAAATAGACGGTGATTTTACATTGAGGTTTATGACAAGCCACCCAAAGGATGTTTCCGATAAGCTTATAGACGTAATTGCAAAAAATCCCAAGGTTGAAAGACATTTCCATCTGCCCGTACAGTCGGGAAGCAGTAATATTTTAAAGGCAATGAACAGAAAATATGACAGAGAAAAGTATCTTGCAACCGTAGAAATATTAAGAAGTGCCGTTCCCGATATACTTCTTACCACCGATATAATCGTGGGCTTTCCCGGTGAAACGGAAGAGGATTTTCTCGAGACGCTCAGCCTTGTAGAAAATGTGAAGTTTGACGGAGTTTTTTCGTTTATCTATTCAAAACGCCCCGGCACACCTGCTTCCACCTATGAAGACTGTGCAAGCGATGAAGAAAAACAGGACAGAATGGCAAGACTTTTGAGGCTTCACAGAGAAAACATCACGGCGATTAACTCTCGGTATGTAGGAAAAACGGTGCGTGTGCTGTGTGAAGAAAAAAAGGCGTCTGACGGCACTTACGGCGGAAAAACAAGCTCTTTTAAGCTTGTACGCTTTGAAAGTGAAAAAGACGATTTGTACGGAAAATATGTTGATGTAAAAATAGAAAAATACAGCGAGAGTATGCTGTACGGAAAGGAAATTTAAAATGGAACTTATTGAACTTGCAAGAGCTCTCGGCGAAAAGCTTGCCGAAAGCGAACAGTATAAAAGATTTTGCGAAACACGTGATGTGTGTAAGGCAAACGGCGAGCTTAAAAAGAAGCTTGACGAATTTAAGGTGCAGAAAAAGGTTTTTGAAATAGAAAGCGAAAAGGAAGAAAAGGACGAAAATCTTCTTGACGCCATAAATGCCAGAATGGAAACCTTGTATGCCGAAATCACACAGCACCCCGAAATGAAAGCATATACACAGGCAGAGGAAGCACTTAATGTTCTTATGTCTGCAATCAATATGACCATCACCTCATATATCAGCCCCGAAAACCTCACAAGCGGCGAAGAAGAGTACGGTAACTATGAGGACTGCGATGAGGAGGGCGGCACAACAGGCGGCTGTACGCATAATTGCAGTACCTGTAAGGGCTGTCACTAAAAGCAAATCAGTTTTTTAGATAAGGATAGGTAAAAATATGCCATATACGCCAATGATGCTTCAGTATCTTGAAGTAAAAGAGCAGTATAAAAACGAAATACTTTTCTATCGCCTTGGCGACTTTTACGAAATGTTCTTTGAGGACGCAAAAATCGTATCAAAGGAGCTTGAGCTTACACTCACGGGTAAAAGCTGCGGTATGGAGGAAAGAGCACCCATGTGCGGTGTTCCTTACCATAGCGCCGAAACCTATATTGCAAGACTTGTGAAAAAAGGCTATACGGTAGTTGTTTGCGAGCAGGCGGAGGATCCTGCAACGGCAAAGGGACTTGTAAAGCGTGAGGTATCAAGGGTAATCACACCGGGTACCGTAACAGAAAGCACCATGCTGCAAGAGGGAAGAAATAACTATCTTTGCTCTATGTATATATCGGGCTCTGTGTGCGGACTTTGCTTTGCAGATGTGTCCACGGCGAAGATTTTCGTAACGCAGATAAGCGACGGCGAAATCAATAAAAGAGTAATTAATGAGCTTGCAACCTACTGTCCCAGTGAAATTATCACCAATGCCGACAGAGACGGTGTAAAGGAGATTTATTCCTATGTTTCCGAACGTCTCGGTGCAGTATTCAATGACAGAGCGGCATCACTTTACAGAGCGGGAGCTTATCAGAGAGTAAGCGAGCATTTCGGACGTGATGAGCTTGATAAATCCTTCCTCAATGAAAACTCCGCAGGCGTTGATGCAATCGGTGCACTGCTTTTGTATATTGCCGAAACCCAGAAGGTAGACCTGTCCTATCTAAATAAAATCACAAGCTATGAGTCAAACGCATATCTTGGTATTGACGTAAACTCAAGACGAAACCTTGAGCTTTGCGAAACCATGCGTACCCGTGAAAAGAGAGGAACGCTTCTTTGGGTGCTTGATAAAACAAAGACGGCAATGGGTGCAAGACTTTTGCGTAAGTGGATAGAAATGCCCCTTGTCAACTGTAATGAAATTGAAAGAAGACAAAAGGCAGTAAGCGAGCTTTACGATAACTTTATTGTTAAAGAAGAGCTCCAACATCTTCTTTCCGAAATCGGTGACCTTGAACGCCTTATGACAAGAGTTGTTTACAATACAACCAACGGTAAGGATATGAAGGCAATTGAAAACTCGGTTAAGGTGCTGCCTCAGATAAAAGAGCAGATAAGCTCATTTAAAAGTCCGGAGCTTCGTGAAATGTTCTCGTCACTTGATACACTTGACGATATAGGCGACTATATTGCAAAGGCAATTAAGGAGGAGCCGCCTTTTTCCGTCAGAGAGGGCGAGTTTATAAAAGACGGTTTTTCCGAGGAAGTAGACGAGCTTCGTTCAATGATGCGTGACGGTCACTCGTGGATGACGAAAATCGAAACAAGCGAAAAGGAGCTTACGGGAATAAAGAACCTGAAGGTTGGATATAACAGAGTTTTCGGTTACTATATTGAAGTTACCAACTCCTTTAAAGACCTTGTTCCCGACAGATACGTCAGAAAGCAGACGCTTACAGGTGCCGAGCGATATATAACACAAGAGCTTAAGGAAATGGAAACCAAGGTGCTTGGTGCAAAGGAAAGACTTGTTGCACTTGAGTATGAGCTTTTCCAAAGACTGCGTGAATATGTGGCAGACAATCTTAACAGAGTCCAGAAGTCGGCTGTTGCATTGGCAAAGCTTGATGTTTATGTATCTCTTGCAGACGTTGCAAAGAAGAATAACTATACCTGCCCCGAGGTTGATGCTTCTGATGTAATTGACCTTGTAGATGCTAGACACCCTGTTGTTGAAAACTTTATGAAAAATGAGATGTTCGTGCCAAATGATGTGCATTTCGATGAGAATACCAGACTTATTCTCATAACAGGTCCCAATATGGCGGGTAAATCCACCTATATGAGACAGACGGCGCTTATTGTGATAATGGCACAGATAGGCTCTTTTGTACCTGCGAGAAGTGCAAGAATAGGTATAGTTGATAAGGTGTTCACAAGAATAGGTGCTTCCGATGACCTTGCACAGGGACAGTCAACCTTTATGCTTGAAATGAGCGAATGTGCATACATACTGCAGAATGCCACACGTAAGAGTTTGATTATCTATGACGAAATAGGCAGAGGTACATCAACCTATGACGGTATGAGCATTGCAAGAGCAATTGTCGAGTATACGGTAAGTAAAAAGCTGTATGCAAAAACAATGTTCGCAACCCATTATCACGAGCTGACAGAGCTTAGTGAAATATGTAAGGGCGTGGCAAATTTCAATATCGTTGCAAAAAAACGGGGAGATGACTTAATATTCCTGCGTAAGATAGTGCAGGGTGCTGCCGACAGAAGCTACGGTATAGAGGTAGCAAAGCTTGCAGGCGTGCCTAAATCCATAGTAAACAGAGCAAACGAAATCTTGGGCGAAATCGAGCAAAAGCATAATGTGACTCCTGTTGCTTCCCAAATGCCGAAGGAATCGGATAACGATATGCTCACACTCAGCCTCGATACACTTGCAAGCGACGAGGTTGTGGACAGAATCAAAAAGCTTGATATCAATACCTTAACACCTATTGAGGCGCTGACAACACTTTATGAGCTTCATAAGATGCTTAAGGAATGATATAATAATTAAATTTTAAAGGAGGCGAGCTTAAATGACAGGCGACGGGCGAGGGTGCAGTGAAAATTACATAAACGCCGTATTGGTGCGTCAGGAATAAGCTTGCCTTGTTTTTTACGTGTTTAGACGGCGAAAAGTAAAATAGCCGTATCCTTACTGAAACATTTGCTGTAAGGAGGAAAAGAAAATGCGTGAAAACTACATTGATTTTGAAAACGAAATGAACAATTTGCTCTCTAAGCATAATTTTGCCGAAATAAGAGAGCTTATGAATGAAACACCGCCTGCCGATGCTGCAGAATACCTTGAAAATCAGCCTGTTGTAACGGTGCTGAAGCTTATGAAGGTGCTGCCAAAGGATTTGATGGCGGATGTGTTCAGCTATTTTGAGCCTGAAAGACAGGAGGATATTTTTAAAAATGCCTCCGATGAAGAAATAGCAGCCTTGCTTGAAGAACTTAGCACAGACGATGCGGCGGATGCTCTGTCGGAAATGCCGGCAAACTTTGTAAAGAGGATTCTCAAAAATGCCGATGCCGAAACAAGAGGAAGAATAAACAGCTTTCTCAACTATTCCGAGGATAGCGTGGGAAGCATTATGACAAGCGAGTATACCAGCCTCAGAGCCGCAATGACGGTGGGTGAGGCGATAGAGTATATAAGACGTGTCGCCCCCGAAAAGGAAACTGTATATACCTGTTACGTTCTTGGTGAAAGACGTGCACTTATCGGCGTAATAGAGCTTCGTGAAATTCTGTCCTGCCGTGACGATTTTGAAATTATCGATAACCTGATGGAAACCAATATCATCAAGGTTTGTACCTCAGATGACAGAACGGAAGCGGCAAGACTTACAAAAAAGTATGACCTTAATGCACTTCCTGTTGTTGACAGCGAAGAAAAGCTTGTGGGAATTGTTACCGTCGATGACGTTGTGGACGTTATCGAAGAAGAAGCAACCAAGGATATTGAGCAGATGGCGGCTATTGCCCACGTTGAAACTCCTTACCTTAAAACAAGCGTTTTTTCACTTGTAAAGGCAAGAATTCCGTGGCTTCTTGTGCTGATGCTTGCGGGTATGCTCAACGGCGTAATCTTGGGTGAATATGAAGCGGCAATTGCAGCTCTTCCAATTTTTGTTACCTTTATGCCGATGCTTACGGGTACAGGCGGTAACTCAGGATCTCAGACAACGGCAACCGTTATACGTGCAATGAGCCTTGATGAGCTGCGGCTTCGTGACTCTCTTCGTGTTATGTGGAAGGAAATAAGAGTGGCGATTATAATAGGGCTTGTGTTCGGCGTTCTCAATTTTGCAAGAATTTACTTTTTCACCAATGAGCCCGACAGAGTAATGATAGGACTTGTGCTTGGAATATCTATGATTTTCACAATTCTTATGGCAAAGTCCCTGGGTGCTGTGCTTCCGCTTCTTGCGAAGAGAATAAAGCTTGACCCTGCAGTTGTGGCGTCTCCCATGATTACCACAATTGTTGATGCTGTCAGCCTTGTGTTCTATTTTAATCTTGCAATGACTATGCTTTCTCATAGATTGTAATTTAACACATAGCAGTGTAACCTAACATTTTTAAGGAATGATTTTATGATTAAACCAACCTTGAATAAAGCCTTGAAGGAGCTTTCGGGTATGAAGACGGGCGGCTGTGCAAAAGAAGCATATTTTCCCGAGAATATGGAAGAAATGCTTGGTGTTGTACAAGAGCTTTCAAAGAATGATTCAAAATTCACCGTGCTTGGTAATATGACAAATGTTCTTATTCCCGACAGCGGTATGAATGTTCCCGTAATTATCACGACGGGAATGAAGAAAACTCATGTGTCCGATAACGGCGATGATACCGTTAGCGTTTATGCAGAGTGCGGAGTGTCCTTTACAAAGCTTGCTTTTGAAATGTGTAAGGCGGGTTTTTCGGGGCTTGAATTTGCATACGGTATTCCCGGTACCGTGGGCGGTGCGGTTTATATGAATGCAGGCGCTTACGGCGGTGAGGCAAAGGACGTGATTTCAAAGGTTTATGCATGCGATAAAAACGGTGATACCTTTGAGTTTACAAATGAAGAATGTAGTTTTGATTACAGACACAGCGTGTTTTCCGATAACGGAATGGTGATTCTCGGTGCAGAGTTTGTTCTCACAAAGGCTGATGCTGAAAAAAGCCTTAGTGCTGCCAGAGAAATAATGCAGAAAAGAATAGATAAACAGCCGCTTGAATATCCGTCCTGCGGCAGTACCTTCAAAAGACCTGAGGGCTATTTTGCGGGAAAGCTTATTCAGGACAGCGGACTTATGGGATATTGTGTGGGCGGAGCACAGGTGTCGCAAAAGCACGCAGGCTTTGTGATAAATAAGGAAGATGCCACAACAGATGACGTTTTGGCTCTGATGAGATACGTGCGTAAAACCGTCTTTGAAAAATACGGTGTAACACTTGAAGAAGAAATAAAACTGCTTGACGAAAACGGAGAAGTCTTTAAGCTATGACGGAAAAATCAAAACAGACCTTTACGGCGGAAGTAAAGCAGCATCTGTCGGGAATCAAAGAGAAAAAATGCTGTAAGAAGGCAAATGAGTTCTCGAAAGTTTTTTATGAAGAAGATATAGTTCTTGACAGATCACTGTTTAAATGTCCCGAGTGCAGAAGTGCATTTTTGAGAGGTCTTTTCATAAGATGTGCAAGTGTCAATGCACCCGATAAAAGCAACCATCTTGAATTTAAGCTTACAAATGAAATGGATTCTGATGAGCTGACAATACTTTTGCGTGAATGCGGCTTTGAAGCAAAGGTGTCAAAAAGACGTAATACATATATTGTCTACTTTAAGGACGGGGAGACTATATTCCAGCTTCTTTCCGTTATGGGTGCACAGAAATATGCCTTTGATTTTCTCAATACCATAATAGAAAAGCAGATAAGAAATGACGTAAACAGAGTGCAGAATTGCGAGCTTGCCAATATGCAGAAAACGGCAAGTGCATCTCAACGGGTTATGGAAGCCATAAAAGAGCTTGAGAAGGACGGAAATTTCGACAGCCTTCCAGAAAAGCTTCACTATACCGCAACTCTCAGACGTGATAATCCCGATTTGTCTCTTAATGACCTTGCGGCAATCCATGAGCCGCCAATAACAAAATCCTGCGTAAATCATAGACTTGATAAAATTGTAAAAACAGCTTTCGGAGAGTAAACCCGAATAATTGAAAGATTTGAAAAAAGAGGTGAGAATATGTCCTTCGTTCATTTGCATTTTCATACCGAATACAGTCTTCTTGACGGCGCTTGCCGTATAAAAGAAGCGGCAAAAACGGCAAAGAGCCTGGGGCAGACCTCTCTTGCAATAACCGATCACGGCGTAATGTACGGCTGTGTGGAGTTTTATAAGGCGTGTCGTGAAGAAGGAGTAAAGCCCATAATCGGGTGCGAGGTGTATGTAGCCTCGGGCTCCCGCTTCGGACGTGATAAAAATGCCGACGGAAAATACTACCACCTTGTTTTGCTGTGTAAAAATGAAACAGGCTATAAGAACCTTATAAAAATGGTATCTCTTGCCTTTACCGAGGGCTTTTATTCAAAGCCGAGAATTGACCTTGAGCTGCTTAAAGAAAATGCAGAGGGGCTTGTTGCACTGTCTGCCTGTCTCGGAGGATATATTCCGCAGAAAATAATGGACGGCGAGCTTGAAGAAGCCTATAACCATGCAAAATTTATGAGGGAGCTTTTCGGTAAAGAAAACTATTACCTTGAATTGCAAAGACACGGAATAGATGAGCAGGAAACGGTAAATAACGAGCTTGTGAAGATGTCAAAGGAGCTTGATATCGGGCTTGTTGCCACAAATGACGTCCATTACCTTGAAAAGAGCGATGCCCAGACTCAAAGTGTGCTTATGTGTATACAGACAGCAACCACTCTTGCCGAGGGCAGACATAAGGGCTTTGAGCAGGACGAGTTTTATATGAAAAGCACCGAAGAAATGACATCTCTTTTCAGTGATGTTCCCGATGCTGTTGAAAACACCGAAAAAATTGCCCAAATGTGTAATTTTGACTTTACCTTTGATAAGATTTTCCTTCCTGCGTTTTATCCGCCCGATAATCTGTCGTCAAAGCAGTACCTTGAAAAAATGTGCAGAGAAGGACTTGAAAAGCGTCTTTCGACGGCACCCGACGCAGACAAAAATGAGTATCGTGAAAGACTTGACTATGAACTTTCGGTAGTAAATAAAATGGGCTACGATGAATACTACCTTATTGTAAATGACTTTATCGCATATGCCAAAAATAAAGGTATTCCCGTAGGACCGGGCAGAGGCTCGGGTGCAGGAAGCCTTGCGGCATATTGCCTTGGAATTACCGACGTTGACCCAATAAAGCACGATTTGCTGTTTGAGCGTTTTCTAAATCCCGAAAGAGTGAGTATGCCTGACTTTGACGTTGACTTCTGCTATAACAGACGTCCCGAGGTTATAGATTATGTGGGCGAAAAATACGGCAAGGATCACGTTGCACAGATAGTAACCTTCGGTACACTTGCGGCAAAAATGGCAATCCGTGACGTTGCAAGAGTAATGGGTGTGCCTTATGCCGATGCCGATAAAATAGCCAAGTGTATTCCGCAGGGGCTGAATGTAACAATAGAAAAGGCACTTGAAGAAAGTGCAGAGCTTCGTCAGATGTGCGACGATAATTTCACCGTAAAATCGGTAATCAATATTGCAAAGAAAATCGAAGGTATGCCGAGAAATACCTCAACCCATGCGGCAGGCGTTGTAGTCACGGATGAAGAGGTATCAAGATATGTGCCTCTTGCGCTTAACGGCGATTGTATTGTTACACAGTATACCATGAATGATATAGCAGACCTCGGTCTTCTTAAAATAGACTTTCTCGGTCTTCGCTATCTTACAGTTATTTATGAGGCGGCAGAAAAGGCGGGAATTTCAGTAAAAGATATTCCCATGGACGATGAAAAAAGCTATAAACTGCTCTCGGCAGGGGATACAGACGGCGTTTTCCAGCTTGAGTCACCCGGTATGAGAAGCCTGCTTGTAAGAATGGCACCAAAAAATGTGGAAGATATTACAGTTGCCATTTCTCTATACCGCCCGGGTCCCATGGACAGTATTCCAAAGTATCTGGAATGCCGAAAGAATCCATCTTCCGTAAAATACCTGACACCTCTTCTTGAACCGATACTCGATGTTACAAACGGCTGTATTGTTTATCAGGAACAGGTTATGCAGATATTCCGAAGCCTTGCAGGATATTCATTTGGCAGAGCCGACATTGTAAGACGTGCCATGGCTAAAAAGAAAAAGGACGTTATGGAAAGAGAACGTCAGTATTTCATCTACGGCAAAAAAGATGAGGACGGCAATGTTGAATGTGTGGGTGCTGTAAATAACGGTGTTTCCTTAGAGGCAGCACAGGCAATATATGACGATATGGCGACCTTTGCCCAGTATGCCTTCAATAAATCACATGCTGCGTGCTATGCTTACCTTGCTTATTATTCGGCATATCTTAAATGCCACTACCCCAAGGAATATATGTCATCGCTTCTTACAAGCGTTATCAATAATACGCCAAAGGTTATGGAATATATCGGAACCTGTAAAAAGATGGGTATAACCGTATGTAAGCCTGACGTAAATGACAGCGATGTCAGCTTTTCGCCGTCGGAAAAGGGCATAAGCTTCGGTCTTATGGCAATAAAAAATGTTGGCGAAGGCTTTGTAAGACAGATAATTTCCAAAAGAAAAGACGGCAAGTATAAAACCTTGGAGGATTTTCTTACACGTCTGTCCGATAATGAAATCAATAAGCGTATGGTGGAAAGCCTTATAAAGGCAGGCGCACTTGACGGTCTGGGAAACAAAAAGAGAAGTCAGCTTCTTGCTGTTTTCAATGACGGAGTTGATGCACTTCAAAGGCGTAATCATAAGAATGTTGAAGGACAGTTTGACCTGTTTTCCGCCGTTACCGAGCAGGAAACGCAGAACTCGGCTCTTGTGCTGGATTATCCCGACCTTCCTGAGCTGAGCTCCTATGAAATGCTTGCAATGGAAAAGGAAATGACGGGACTGTATCTTTCGGGACATCCTCTTGACCGCTACAGTGAAAATGCAAAAAGACTAAGATGCGATAAAATTGCCGATATAAATACTGCTGTTGAAGAAGGAACGGGAAGTAGATATAAGGACGGCAGAACTGTGACGATTATGGGACTTGTCAGCGGAAAAACAGAAAAGCTGACAAAGAACGATTCAAGAATGGGCTTTTTAACCTTTGAAGACGAAACAGGCGAAATAGAGCTTGTGGTTTTTGCCAATGTTTATGAGCCAAACATTCAAAAACTTCAGCCGGGCAGTGTGCTTGGTGTGGTGGGTGAAATTTCCGTAAAGGAGAGCCGCACCTCGCAGGAAAATGAAACGGAAAAGCAAGAGCCTAAAATCCTTGTAAGAAGCATCTTCAGCCCCGATTCCAATCCCAATTACGGTAAAAGCAACAGAGATGCCGAATCACCAAAGGTGCCTGCAAACGCAGGGGCAAAAAAGGTGACGGTCAATCTTTCGGCACTTGCATCGGGCGGAAATAAACCCACGGCAGAGTATACTCCAAAGCCTGCTCAGCCGCCTGTGACAATGCAGGATTTGTATCTTAAAGTGCCGTCTCGGAACAGCCGAGAATTTGAAATGACAAGAAGCATACTTGACATTTATAACTACGGCAAAACAGAGGTGTTTATATACTTTGATGACACTAAAAAGCTTTGTCGTGCACTTGAAACAAATGTTGAAATGACAGATACCATGCTTAAACGCCTTAAAGATATTCTCGGAGAGAATAATGTAAAGGTTAAGGATAAAAAATGACGCAAAAAGGGTGCGGCACAATTAAGTGCAGCACCCGTTCTTTATGTGAGAAGAATTTCCTGACAGACCTGATACCCTGTTATGCGTTGCTTGAAGCATCTGCAAGACTTCTTGCAACGGTCGCCATGTACTTTTCAGCCTCGGGCATAAGCTCTTTGGGCGTGTTTCTCATAAAGTAGTCAGCTTCAAGAGTTATTTCACCCTTATAGCCTATTTCCTTGAGAGCTTCTGTGACTTCGTTCCAGTGAATAACGCCGCAATAGGGAAGGGTGTGGCTGTCCTCGTGTCCCGATACATCGTGAACATGAAGAGCACAAAGCCTGTCCGGACCCATTTTTCTTATGAAATCGGCGGGATTCTGTCCCACAAGTACCGTGTGACCGATGTCAAGACAGCCGCGGAGAAAAGGACTGTTAATGCTGTCTATGTACGCATTGAACTCTTCGGGCAAAGCACAGGTGGAAATCCAGATTTTCCTGTCGCCGTAATACTGCCACATGTTTTCAGTGCACATTATAATGTTAAATTCTTCGGCATAGGGAAGAAGTCTCTTGTAAAAGTCCATGTTAATTTCAAAGAGCTTTTCGGCGTTGTTGCCATGGTCATAACACAAGTGCTGACATGGGTGAACAACAATGTGTTTGATGCCGAGATATGAAGCGTTTCTCATGGCATTTACAATTTCATCAAAGCGAAGTGCAGTTTGTGCTTCGTCCTTGAAACTTGAAGCAAAGGGTGCGTGTGCCTGTGTGAAGTATATTCCCTTGTCCTCTGCGTATTTTCTCAGTTCCGTAAATCTTTTTTTGAACTCGTTCTTGTCCGCCTTTACATCGTAGTCACGCAATTCAAAAAACGAAAAGTCCATATGGTCAAAGCCTGCGTTCTTTAAAATGTCAACCGTTTCGGTGTCGGAGTATTTTTTTCTCAAATAGTCGGTTTGTGTGTTGATTTTCATAGCAAATTCCTCCCAAGTTGTTTGTAATGTAATGATACCACATAAAAATGCATTTTTCAATACAATTCCATATATTTTTTCGGTGAAAGTCCGGTGTTCTTCTTAAAGAACCTGCTGAAATACAGTGCGTCCTCAAAACCGAGAGCCAAAGCAATTTCAGTCACGTTCATATCGCTGTTTTCCATAAGCTCGGCAGCTTTTTCCGTAATAATCTTTGCTTTATAGGCAGCAGGACTCAAACCTGTCAGCTTCTTGAATTTTCTGATGAAGTGGTATTCGCTGAGCCTTGCAATTTGTGCATATTCCTTTGAGCCGAGTCCCTTGAAACCTTCCGATTTCATTTGGTTAATTACCTTCATGATGCCGTCGTCGAAATTTTCTGATGCTTGCGACAGTTTTCCGAGAAGGGTTATAAAATGAGCACACAGCATATCCTCCGTTGTGCTTTGAAGCAAAGCTGTACATTCAAGCATTTTTTTGCATATACCGTGAACTGCATCAACGCTTGGGACTTCAAAAAATGATTCTGTAATTCCCATTCTCTCCAGCAAACCCTCAGCCTCATAACCTGAAAAGTGTACCCAGAAAAAGCCGCAGTTTTTGCCTGAATATATCTGTGCTTCTCCCGGTCGGTAAAGTACGCCAAAGCCCTTATTTACCCGTTTGCTTTCACCGTTAATTGAAAACATTGCTTCGCCGTCTGTCATAACGATAAGCTGATAGTCTGCACGTCCTTTTGTGCGGCTGACGGTGACTTCGCTGTTTTCGTAGTACCCGAAATTGTTGATGTGAAGATAGCATTCCCGCTTTTTGTCGCTGTCTGATTTTCCCCTGCCAAATACGCATTTCATAGCCTTCACCTCTTTAAATACTATATATCCGAAAATGCAGTTTGTCAAGCGAAAGAGCAATTTTGTCCATATATTTTACTTTTTTTGAATTGCATTACCGTAAGACAGATGCTATAATAAAAACAGAAAGGCGGTAAGAACAATGGAAAGAATACTTTTTGACGATAATTGGCTGTTTTACAGAGGCGACATAGAAATGCCCGAGCCTCGTGATAAAGGCTCAATGTATACGAGTGCAAAAACCGAAACAAAGCTTTGGGGACCTGCGGCAAGAAACTATTCTGCATCGGTGCAGAGATTTTCTCAAGGACAGGCAAGCTGTACCGATAACTGGCAGACGGTAACGCTTCCCCATGATTATGTGATACAGCAGGCACCTGATAAACAGTATAACGAAGCTCTCGGTTATTTCAAGTATGAAAATGCATGGTACAGAAAAAGCTTTACTTTGCCTGAAGGCGATAAGAATAAGAGAATTGTCCTGTTTTTTGAAGGAGTGGCAACACATTGTACAGTATATCTCAACGGTTGTGTTCTAAAGCATAATTATTGCGGTTATAACTCGTTTGAGGTTGATATTACTGACTTTGTAAAATACGGACAAGCACAGAACCTGCTTGCGGTTTATGTTACCACAAATGAACACGAAAGCTGGTGGTATGAGGGCGGAGGAATATACAGACATGTATGGCTTGAAAAAAGTGAACTTGTAAGTGCCGATAGATGGGGAGTGTACGTAAATCCCGAAAAAATCACCGAGACACAGTGGCTTGTCAATGTAAAGACAACCGTCAGAAATGATACCTATGAAGATGTGACAGCAGTCTGTAAGAGCACAGTTTATGATAAAGAGCATAATGTAATTGCAGAGTGCTCGGCAGAGATTGATGTTATATCAAGAGAAATGAACACTGTCGGTTATGAAACAACGGTAGAAAATCCTCTTATCTGGGATATAGACTCACCGAATCTTTATTATATGGAAACCGAGATTTTTGTAAACGGCAAGCTTTGCGACATAAACAAAACACGCTTCGGTTTCAGAACCTTCGGACACCATAAGGATAAGGGCTTTATCTTAAACGGCAGACCTTTAAAGCTTAAAGGGGTGTGCGCACATCAGGATTGCGGACTTATGGGTAAGGCAGTACCCGATAATGTTCAAAGATACAGAGCAAGGCTTATAAAAGAAATGGGAGCAAATGCCTTCCGTTGCAGCCATTATCCACACCCTGAGAGCTTTATGGACGCACTTGATGAGCTTGGAATAATTGTTATGGACGAAACAAGATGGTTTTCCTCTGCCGAGGATTATATGAGCCAGCTTGAAATGGTTGTAAAGCGTGACAGAAACAGACCGAGTGTGATTATATGGTCAGTAGGAAATGAAGAACCTCACCATACAACGGAAGAAGGCAGACGAATTTGCAAAGCAATGATGAGCAGAGTCCGAAAGCTTGATAATACCCGATATGTTATCACCGCCGTATGCCACTCGCCTGATGTTGCAACGGTGTATGATGAGCTTGACCTTATCGGGGTAAACTATAACTGGGGAAAATATGACGGCATACATGAAAAGTATCCCGATAAACCCATTGTTTCTTCCGAGTGCTGTGCAACGGGCACAACAAGAGGCTGGTATGATGATGACAGCATAGAGCGTGGATATGTGTGCGGATATGACCACGATGTCAACGAATCCTTTGTTTCAAGAGAAAAAACATGGAAGTTTATTTGTGAACGTGATTGGCTGTGGGGCGGCTTCCAGTGGGACGCCTTTGAGCATAGAGGCGAAACGGTGTGGCCGAGACTTTGCTCGCAATCAGGTGCAATAGATTTGTATCTGCAGAAAAAAGATGCGTTTTATCAGAATAAGTCACATTGGACGCAGGAGGCTATGGTGCATCTGCTTCCTCATTGGAATTTTGAGGGCAGGGAAGGCGAGCCTATAAAGGTGTTTGCCTATACCAACTGCGATGAGCTTGAGCTTTTCCTTAACGGGAACAGCCATGGAAAAAAGCAGATAGAAAAATACGGTCACGGTGAATGGCTTGTACCTTATGAAAAGGGAACACTTAAGGTTAACGGCTACATAAACGGACTTCTTTCCTGCACCGATGAGCGAATAACAACAGGAAAAGCGGTAAAGCTCAATATGGTGCTTAATAATGAAAATGTTTGTGCAAACGGCAGGGATACTGCGATAGTGACCTGCTACTGTACCGATGAAAACGGACTTGAAGTACCGACAGCTTCGCCTTTTGTAAGCTTTAACTGTAACGGGCTTGGCAAAATCATCGGCACAGGCTCGGATATTTGCGACCATAATCCTGTTTCTGACACTTGCAGAAAAATGAGAGCGGGACGAATTACCGTTGCCGTTCGTGCAGGGATGAATAAAGGTGTACTTAAAGTGTATGCAACTGCCGACGGAATGAAGGACGGCGTACTTTCAATAGAGCTTAAATAATAAGAAGCCCCGAACAGAGTTTAACTGTTCGGGGCATTTTGTATCTGTGCCGTTATCTTTCGCTGATTGAGGTGTAGTCCTTAACCTTGTAAATGGTCTTGTAAGCAGGACGCATAATCTTGCCGCCTGTGAGAAGCTCTTCGATTCTGTGAGCACACCAGCCTGCAACACGAGCAGATGCAAAGAGAGGTGTATAAAGCTCAGAGGGAATACCGAGCATTCTGTAAATAAGACCTGAGTACATATCGACGTTTGCACACATAGCCTTGTCGTTGTCACGTACCTCCTTGAAAACACCGGGGGAGAGAGCTTCGATTTTCTGAAGAAGGTCAAATTCTGCCTTAAAGCCTTTCTTTTCGGCAAGAGACGCAGCGTGCTTTTTGAGCACTACCGTTCTTGGATCGCTCTTGGTGTAGATGGCGTGTCCCATACCGTAAATAAGACCGCTTCCGTCGCCTGCTTCCTTGCGAAGGATTTTTGCAAGGTATGCACTTACTTCGTCATCGTCATTCCAGTCCTTGACGTTTTCCTTGATTTCGGAGAACATATTTTCAACCTTGATGTTGGCACCGCCGTGCTTGGGACCTTTAAGCGAGCCGATTGCAGCGCCGATTGCCGAGTATATGTCTGTATTGGCACTTGTTACGGTACGGCAGGTGAAGGATGAGTTGTTACCGCCGCCGTGCTCTGCGTGAAGTACAAGACAAATGTCAAGAAGCCTTGCTTCGTCCTCGTCAAAGGAAACGTCCTGACCGAGAATTCTCATAAAGTTCTGAGCTGTTGCAAGTCCTTCCTTGGGACGGTGCAGAAGAAGGCTGTCCTGATCGAAAATGTGCTTTTTGACGGAGTATGCGTGAGCTGCAATAACAGGAAGCCTTGCGATAAGCTGAATACTCTGACGAAGCTGATTTTCAATAGACATATCTTCGGGATTTGAATCATATGTATATAATGAAAGGACGCTTGACTGCATCTTGTTCATAATGTTGGCACTGGGAGCACGCATAATAACATCCTCTGTAAAATTCTGAGGAAGGAATGAATATGAGTTGGTCAATGCCCTGAAGGACTCAAGCTGTTCCGATGTGGGAAGAAAGCCGAAAAGGAGAAGAAATGCGATTTCTTCATATCCGTATCTGTTTTCCTTTGTATAACCGTCAATAAGATTCTGTACATCGTAGCCTCTGTAAAGAAGACGGCCTTCATCGGGCATTTTTTCGCCTTCATAAAGGATATAACCGTGAACAAGTGCAATGTTGGTTACACCTGCAACGATACCCGAGCCGTCAAAGTTACGAAGACCTCGCTTTACGTTGGCACTGTGGAAAGCCTTGGGATTTATGGCATAGCTTTCCTTGCACATTTCGGTAAGCTGTTTAAGTGAATCGGGGTAATTGTCTGTAAACATGACCATGTTCCTTTCGCTTGAAGAGGGAATTAAGCTTTAAACCCATGCTTCTCAAATTATATTGTGCAGTATATCATAAACATAATAAAAATGCAAGAGGTAAATTAAAATTATGCAAAAATGTTTACATTCACCTAACAAAAGAAAAAGCCGCAAAATGTTGTCAATGTTATTGTTTGCAGTTGTTTGCGTTGTCTGCTATTTTGCGGGACGTCTTGACAGACCGAGTGCTGACGTGCCTGTGCAGTACGTAAAACCTATGTATCTTCAGCTTTTTGACCGCCCTTATGATGACGGCTTTTCGGCAGACAGTGACAACGTGGAACAAAATGAAATAAAAATGAATAATGACAAATCAAAAAATTCAAATTCAGCCGTTGAAAATGTCAACCTTCAGCAAGCTATTACCGTGCCGACGTATGTTTCGGTTGTGGATAAATCGGGACGTAATATCCAAATAAAGGTAGAAGATTACGTTCTCGGCTGTCTTATAGGCGAAATGCCGCTGACTTTTCATCCGCAGGCACTTATGGCACAAAGTGTTGCGATACGCAGCTTTACCCTTAATAAGCTGTCCGAGACTTCAAAACACGGCAAAGCCGTTTGCTGTATGAATCCTGCCTGTTGTCAGAACTATATGCCTGCTGAAAACAGCGGTTATTCCCAGGAGCTTCTTAATATAGCACGTCAGGCAGTAAAGGCGACGGAAAATATTGTTGCCGTCAGCGGCGGCGTGCCCATAAATGCCGTGTATCACGCCTCAAGTGCCGAAAAAACAAAAGACAGCGCCGATGTCTGGGGCGGCGAGATACAGTATCTGAAAAGCGTAAAGTCACCGCAGGGAGAGGCACAGATATGCTTTTCAAGTTACTCAGGAAAGGGCGGACACGGCGTAGGAATGAGTCAGCAGGGCGCAAATCTTCTTGCAAAAGAGGGGAAAAGCTATAAAGAAATACTTGAATACTACTACAGCGGAATAAGCTTTGATGTGGTCAGATACAATGACAGCTTATAAATCTTCACCCTTTGAAAAATTCGATAACTTTTTCTACAGCACGGCACGGTATTAAAACTGTGCCGTGTTCTTCTGTCAGCCAGATGTCCGACTTTTCCGCCTTTCGGCACTGCCCGAATTCACCGAGACGGCTTGTAATCATAGGCAGTGGAATTTTTGAAAACACCAAAAGTCTGTAAAAACCGTCAAAACAAAAAAGACGTGACGAAACATTGCCGTATTTCGATGCAATGACTTTGCTTGCCTCAATGATGCTCTCAATGGACTTTGATGAAAATATGTATCTTGACGCCTTGCCGTTGTTTGGCGACAGTCTTAAAAACAGCTCTCCGCCTCCGAACTTGTCTTCAAAAAACTCGGCATGTGTTATGCCGCCTGCACAGCTCTTGTCCTTGTTCTTTAAAAGTGATAGAATGTGGTTTAACATTTTTTTTGAATTGTCCGAGCCGTCAAAAGAGGCGGAACCGTATTTTTCCATATCGCTCTTTGACAGTATAACCTTGAAGCTGTCAGGCGAAATTTTAATAATGTGCATTTTTCTACTCCGTTTGATTTGAGATATGTATATTCTACTACACCTTAAGCTGTTTGTCATTGATGAAAATACGGAAAGCAAGGCAAAAAATACATATTGATAAAAAAAGGCTGATTTTACTTTACAAATACATTATATTGTGTTATAATATTAAAGATAATTATTCTGAACAAGAGGTAGAAATGAAGCTCATAATTGCAGAAAAGCCCAGTCTTGGCAGAAATATTGCCGATGCTATCGGCGGTATGCGAAAAAGACAGGGATATCTTGAAAATGACGAATACATAGTAACCTGGGCATTCGGACACCTGTTTTCGCTGGAGGACATAGAGCACTATAATCCAAATCCCGACGGAACAACACGCTGGACCATGGATAATCTGCCATGCTTTCCCGAAAAGTTTGAGTTTTCCCTCAAAAAGGGAAGCGACAAAAAACCCGATGAGGGAATAGTAAGACAGTTTTTGCTTATGGAGCAGCTTTGTAACCGACCTGATGTTGATACAATAATCAATGCAGGTGATGCCGACAGAGAAGGTGAAATAATAGTAAGACTGTGTGTTGATAAGGCACTTCACAGTGAAAAAAGCTTTCTTCGTCTGTGGCTTCCCGACCAGACACCTGAAACGGTACGGGCGGCACTTAACGATATGAAAAATGAAGATGAGTACCGCAATCTTGCCAACGAAGGACTTGCACGTACTTATATTGACTGGCTTTACGGGGTGAATCTTACAAGATATGCCACCATCAGGACAGGACTTTTGCTGAGAGTGGGACGTGTTATTATCCCCATTGTCAAGGCAATTTATGACAGGGATAAGCAGATTGAAAACTTTGTTCCCGAAAAATACTACGGCATCAAGAGTAATGAAGAGACAAAGGGCGAAGAAATAGAGCTTGTGTCAAAGCTTAAGTTTGCCAAGAACGAGCTTGAAAAGGCAAAGAAAACGTGCGATGATTATAATTCGAGAACAGCAGTTGTAAAGGACGTAAAGCGTAAAAAGGATAAAATTTCTCCCGGTAAGCTTTATTCTCTTACCAAACTTCAGAACGCTTTGAGCAAACGGTATAAAATGAATATGACCGAAAGCCTTGAGATTGTTCAGAAGCTTTATGAAATGGGATATCTGACATATCCTCGAACCAACTCCGAGTACCTTGCAACAGCAGAAAAGGATAAAATTGAAAAAATCGTAAATAATTTCAAAAACCTTGGCTATAAGCTTAAATTCCGTGACGATAAAACTGTTTTCGATGACAGTAAAATCGAGTCGCACTCGGCACTGACTCCTACGTATAAAGTGCCTAAAAAGGACGAGCTTGACGAAAAGCAAAGACTTGTGTATTCTACCGTTGTTCATAGATTTGCGGCGGTGTTCTGCGAAGAAGAATGTATTGCCAATAAGACAGAAATCACAATAGACCTTGACGGACTTGAGGAATTTACCCTTAAAGGTGCTGTAATAATTCAAAAAGGATGGACGGCGTACGACGTGTATTCTGCAAAGGATAAACTGTTGCCGCCCCTTGAAAAAGGCGATAGTGTCAATATTAAATTTGAGCCTGTTGAAAAGGAATCCACACCTCCAAAGCATTATACCGTCGAAACCCTCAATAACTACCTTAAAAATCCCTTTCGTGAGGAGAAGGCAAACGCCGATGAAGAAATGGGTGACGATGCCGAGGAATATAAGGCAATGCTTGAAGGTCTTGAGCTGGGTACCGAAGCAACAAGAACGGGTATTATCGAAAACGCCTGCAAGAGTAATTATATTCTGCTTAAAAAGGATACATATTATATACAGAAGGACGGAGAGTTCCTTATAGAATCGCTGTCTCAGATGAATATAAGTATGGATAAGTATAAGACAAGCCAGCTTGGTAAAGCTTTAAAGCAGGTATTCAGAGGCGAAATTGCAGTAGATGACAGCGTAAAACTTGCAACGGAAGAAATCAGCAAGGTCTTCCAAAGACAGCAGATGCCTGTTGAAACCGACGATTATACAGGCTCTTACGGAGACGTTGTCGGAACTTGCCCGCTTTGCGGCAAAGAGGTAATACGAGGCAGGTATAAATACGGCTGCAGGGGATATAAGGAGGGCTGTACTTTCGGAGTAAGCCTTAATATCTGCAACAGAAATATTTCGGTGTCAAATGTAAAGCTTCTTCTCGAGACGGGACAGACGGCAAAAATATGCGGTTTTGTGTCAAAAAGAACAGGCAAGGTCTTTGACGGTGCTCTTAAACTTGTTGAAGGTAAGGCGGTTTTTGATTTTACATAAATTTATTGAGATTATTTTATAAAAAACTGTTGACTTATTTGTCATAAAAAGGTATAATGTATGCTATAATTGACTTTTTGCGAAAAAAGAAAGGAAGAAACAAACAATGAAAAACAGCGTATGTTCATTTGTGCTTATGCTTTTGTGTATTGTGCTTGCAGTTGTAATTGCAATATACGGTATAAGCGGAATCGGTCTTAAGAGCGTTATGGAGGACGATGCCATCAATAAGGGTCTTGACCTTGTAGGCGGCTCATCTGTAACATATCAGGCAGTAGCCGACGAGGAAGATGCAGATTTTGATATGGCAACGGCACTCAATACCGTTGAAACCATGCTTCGTCAGCGTCTTGACTCTCTCAGCTACCATGAAGCAACAATTGCAAGAGTAGGCGACGATAAGATCAGAGTTGACATTCCCGGTATCGACGATCCCGAAGAAGCAACAAAGAAGCTCGGCTCTACAGCAAAGCTTGAATTCAGAAACTCAAGCGGCGAAGTAATCATCGAAGGCGAAGAGGTTAAGGACGCATTTGCTTCCTACGGCGAAACAGGAAAGGGCCTTGGTCAGGAATACTTTGTATCCCTCCAGTTTACTGCTGAAGGCGCAAGACTTTTTGCAGAGGGCACAGGTGCTATGGCTGCTCTTAAGGACAGCGGTATGAACTATATCGGAATTTACCTTGATAACGAGCTTATTTCACAGCCTTCCGTTGAAGAAAGAATTGACAGCGACTCATGTATCATCACAGGTACATTCACACAGGAAGATGCTATCTGGCTTGCAGATATCATTGCGGCAGGTAAGCTTCCCGTTGAGCTTGAAGAAGTAGAAAACCGTTTTGTAGGTCCTACACTTGGCTCCGATGCACTTTCCAAGAGCCTTCAGGCGGGAGCTATCGGTATTCTTCTTGTAATGGTATTTATGATTCTTGTGTACAGAGTTCCCGGTGTTGTATCGGCACTCTCACTTGTTGGATATATTGCAGTATTTGCAATTCTTCTTGTATACTTCCGTGTTAACCTTTCACTTCCCGGTATTGCAGGTATTATCCTTACAATCGGTATGGCGGTTGACTCAAATGTTGTCATCTATGAAAGAATCAAGGAAGAGCTTAATTCAGGTAAGAGCACAAGAGCTGCCGTAAGAGCAGGCTTCAAGAGTGCGTTTACCGCTATCTTTGACTCCAACATCACAACAATCATCGCAGCGGCAGTTCTTATTTACTACGGCGTAGGTGCGGTAAGTGGCTTTGCAATCACACTTCTTATGGGTGTACTCATTTCACTGTTTACAGCACTTGTGGTAACAAGAGTTCTCCTTTATTCACTTGTTGACATGGGCGTTTGTCCTTGGCTTTTGGGTGCAAAGAAAAAGAAGAACACAGACGTTGAGGCATAAGAGGGGAGGAATTATAAATGAAGAAATTCAACTTTGTTAAAAGCAGTAAAGTATTCTTTGCAATCTCCCTTATTATGGTGGTTGTTACGGTAGTACTTCTTTTTACCAAGGGCTTTAACCTTGACATTGAATTTGTAGGCGGTACAGAGCTTACATTTGATATCGGAAGAACAGTTACAGGCGACGACGAAGCTAAAATTGAGCAGATGGTTAGGGGCGTTATCGGTGACGATATGTACTCCAAGCTCAGAATCGTCGGAGATAATAAGGATAGCGTTGTTGTAAGAACAAAGCTTGTTGATACAGAAACAGATTATGATGTTCTCAATGCGGCAATTGCAGAAGCAGTTCTTGCACTTGATGAAGGAATAACAGTTGTTTCTCAGGGCGAAAACAATATCGTGTTTGCTCTTCCCGAAGCTGAAGAAAAGGCTGAAGGCGAAGAAACAGAAGAAACCGAAGATGCTGCAGAAGACGCAGAGGCTGAAGATGTAGTTGACAGCTATGATGTAGAAAATGCAGTAGCTCCTTTGGTATACACAGTATACGGCGTTGAAGAAAATGCCGACGGCAACCTCGTTGTAACCTATGACCCCAACAGTGAAGTAAGCGTTCTCAGAGGCGAAATCGCAGATGGAATGGATGCTCTTTATGAAGACGAGGGACTTGACGTGGTTCTTAGCTCCAATAACACAGTAAGTGCAGAAGTAAGTGACGGTCTTAAGAGAAGTGCATTCCTTGCAACCTTTGCAGCAGTTCTTCTTATGCTCATCTACATTGCATTCAGATTCCAGATCAGCTCTGCTTTTGCAGCAGTTATCTGTCTTGCACACGACGTAGTTACAATGCTTCTTGCTTACCTCGTGTTCCAGATTCCCGTAAGCTCCACAATCATTGCAGCTATTCTTACAATTGTTGGTTACTCTATCAATGCTACAATCGTTATCTTCGACAGAGTAAGAGAAAATGTCAGGGCTAACCCCAATCCCAAGGAGTTTGCAAACAATGTTGACTCAGGTATCAAGTCAACAATCTGGCGTTCTCTTAACACAACAATTACAACTCTTCTCACAATAGGTATGGTATATATCCTTGGTGTTACCTCAATTAAGGAATTTGCACTTCCTCTTATAGTGGGTATAGTTTCCGGTGCATACTCTTCCATCTGCCTTGCAGGTCCTTTGTGGAGCGCATTTAAGGGTATTGCAAATAAGAGAAAGTAATTGAAAATCTAAAACTTTAAGTGGGTGTCTTTCGGCACTCACTTTTTTGTTTTCTATTGACTTTGATGGCAATTTGTGTTAAAGTATCATTAGTAAAATAAGGAGCGTGACAATGATGACATACAGAGTTTTTGCCGACGGTGTCGAGCTTGTAACAAACTACGCCCGTGTTTCCAAAATGCCGTTTAATATGGTATGGAAGGGCTATCAGAGAGATATGGAGCAGACAGAGCTTGCATACTTTGTTTCCTTTGATATGGATAAGAGTGTAACTCTTGAAATAGATGTGCTTGAGGCTGATGTAAAAACTGCGGTTATCAGACCGCTTGAATACGGAATAGAGTATTCTGTCAATGGAAACAGAATTACCGTAAGTCTTGATAAACCGAGAAAATTCGTGCTGGAAGTAAACGGTATTCACGAAACACTTAACGTTTTCGCAAATGAAAAGGATGACTTTGTTCCCGATGATAATACAATTTATTTCGGAGCAGGCGAGCACCATACCGGAATGATTTATCCCAAGAGCGGACAGACAGTTTATATCGCCGAGGGTGCTGTTGTTTACGGCGGAATATATGTCTATAAGCAGGATAATGTAACTGTAAGGGGAAGAGGTATACTTGACAGCTCCGAAATTCTCAGAGGCGACCAGCTTTCGGAGGACGATGAGTTTTATAAAGAGCTCTCTGCTGTAGGACTTACCGATGGAGATATACGCCTTATTACAGGCTTTACTGCATATGAATGTAATAATTTCACTGTTGACGGCGTTGTGCTTCGTGATGCACCCTTCTGGTCAATGATTATACGTAACGGCTGTAATAACGTAAAAATCAATAATGTCAAGCTTATCGGTCAGTGGAGATATAACGCCGACGGCTTTGACCTTTGTGCATCTATGAATATAAAGCTTACCGATTGCTTTGTCCGTTCCTTTGATGACAGCGTGGTAATAAGAGCTGTAGACCTCGACGGCGAAACAACGCCCTGTGACAATATTCTGGTTGAGAATAACGTGCTGTGGTGTGATTGGGGTAAAAATCTTGAAATATGGTGCGGCGATAAGAATGCGGTTGTAAAGAATGTTACGTTCAGAAATAATTATCTTGTTCACGTCACCGATTATGCTATAAGCATCGATACATGGTTTGGTGCTCCGTCGCTTACCGTTGACGGCGTGCTGTATGAGAATATATATATAGATACTCAAAGTGATATTCTTACCCCTGTAATTCAGGAGTCGCAGGAGCATAAATATCCTTGCTTTGATACAATACCTGCCGACAATAGAAAAGGAACCTGGATAGGGGTAGGAAGACTTGGCAAAAACCTTGGTAATCAGGCTTGCGATTTCAGTGCGGATTGCTCCGGTTATGTTATAAGATACAGAAATATCACTCTGAGAAACGTAACCTGTAACGGCGAGTATAAGCTGCCGATTAAAATTTCTTCTCAGCATCTTGCAGAACTGTCGGGTGTGACTGTAG